>DATAVW010000171.1:0-41918 GCA_036267515.1 Rhizomicrobium sp. | reverse complement strand
GTCATCGCGGCGATTTTGCGGGGCGACATATCGTACTTGCGCGAGCGATTGCTGGCCGAGCCGCCGCCTATTTCATTGACGCCCACTCGCAGCGATTACGACCTCAATCCGGATATTCGGCCCGTCACGCGCGAACTCGCGCCGGCTGCGGTGCTGCTTCCGATTATCGCACGCGCAGAACCAACCGTTCTCTTCACCCACCGCACTCCGCATCTCTCCCGCCATGCCGGTCAAGTGAGTTTTCCCGGCGGCAGGCTGCACACGGACGATCCTTCTCTGGTCAGAACCGCGCTGCGTGAGACTGAGGAAGAAACCGGAATCGGTGCGGAATTCATCCAGGTCGCCGGCTTCCTCGAGGGCTACGAAACCGGTACTGGCTTTGCGATTCTTCCTGTGGTCGGACTGTTGCGCGGCGGGTTTGTTCTCGCGCCTGATCCTGACGAAGTGGAAGAGGCATTCGAAGTCCCGCTCGCCTTCCTGCTCGATTCCGCCAATCGCGAGCGCCGCAGCATGGAATGGCAGGGGCGCGCCCGTGAATTCTACGCCTTCAACTATGACTCTCATTATATCTGGGGTGCAACGGCGGCGATTCTGGTGAATTTTGCCGATAGACTGCAGGCCGAATGATTCGAGTCCTGCTGCTTCGCGCGATCTTGTTCGCGGTGCCGTTTGTGATTTACGGCGCGTATCTGCTGCTGTCGCGCGCGCGATCCATCGTGCCGCAACACGATACCCCTTGGACCGTACTCTTCATCAGTGGGTTGGCTCTTGTGGCCGCGAGTTTCATCTATGTTGGACTGACGGAAGGCGAAAGCACACAGGGCCGTTACGTGGCGCCGCATGTGGTGAACGGAAAGATCGTGCCGGGTCATGTGGAAAAGGACCACTCGCCATGAGGCTCGATCCCGCGCATGAATCATGGATGGTGGCGCCTGAAACGCGCGCAGTCCTGGATGCGCTGACGGCCGCCGGCGGCACAGCGCGCTTTGTGGGTGGCGTGGTGCGCAACGCACTGATGTGTCGGGACGCAACAGACATCGATATCGCCACGCCACTCGTGGCGGACGAGGTGACGCGGCGGCTGCAATCCGCCGGGCTCGGCGCAGTACCGACCGGCATTGAGCATGGGACGGTCACCGCCATCGCCGGGGGCAAGCCGTTCGAGATCACCACTCTGCGTCGCGACGTGAGCACCGACGGCCGCCGCGCCACCATCGCGTTCACCACCGAGTGGCAGGAAGATGCGGCGCGGCGCGACTTCACCATCAATGCGCTGTACGCCGCACCGAATGGTGAGGTGTTCGACTATTTCGACGGGATCGCCGATCTGCAAGCCGGGAGGGTTCGCTTCGTCGGCGATCCGGTCACCCGTATTCGCGAAGATTATCTCCGCATTCTGCGGCTTTTTCGATTCCATGCGTGGTATGGGCGCGGCGATATCGAGGCAGAAGGGCTGCACGCTGCCGTGTCCGAAAAGCGCGGCATCGCCAAACTCTCCGGCGAACGTGTGCAAAAGGAGATGCTGAAATTGCTGGATGCAGAGAACCCCGCGCCGGTTCTTCGCGTCATGGCGGTATCGGGCATTCTCGCCGAGATTTTGCCTAGTGCGTTGCGGTTACCGCGGCTTGAAAAGCTGGTGGAGATCGACCGCAGCAATTTCTTCGCAGCCGATGCGGTGCTGCGTTTGGCTGCCCTGCTGCCGGACGACGCTACCGCCGCGAACGCGGCGGCGAACCGGTTAAGGCTCTCCAATACCGATCGCGATCGGCTCCGCGACCTCACCACCGCAAACGAAAACATCGTTCCCTATCTCTCGATGCGCGAGGTGCGGAAGCAGCTGTACCGCCTCGGGCTACAGCGCTTCCGCGATCGGGTGCGGCTGCGCTGGGCCCAGGACCCAAAAGACTCGAATGCGGTTCAGTGGCGCGCGCTGCTGGCGATGGCGGATGCCTGGCAGCGCCCGGTTTTCCCGCTTTCCGGCCGCGACGTGATGAATGCCGGGGTCGCCGAAGGGCCGCTGGTGGGCCGCATTCTTGACGACGTCGAGCAATGGTGGATCGAAACCGACTTCATCGAAGACGATTTCTCGCTTGCCGAGCGCCTCAAGGCTGTTGTTCAGGCGATTGCGTACTGATCTGGGGATTTATCGTGCACTGAGAACGAGTGTCGTGGCGGCGGCTCGATTGTCTCGCATGGCCTCGTCTTGTGCATGGTAGATTTCCATGCCGCCGAGCCAGACCATGCGTACCGCGACATAGAGCACGATGATCAAACCCGCGTAGCTGATCCAGGGGTACCGTTGCAGCAGGTTCGCGATCATCGCGGCGGCCACACCCATCAACGCGATCGACAGTAAGAGGCCGATGGTCAGCACCCAGACATGATCCATGGCAGCGCCCGCCACCGCCAGCACGTTGTCAAGCGACATTGACAGATCCGCGAGCGCCACCTGCATGATCGCGCGTCGCATTGTGAAGCCGGGCTGGCCGTCGTTATCGTCGGCTGACGGAGCCCGCATTTTCTGAAGATCGATCTTTTTCTCCTCGGCGTGGCGAATCTCGCGATAGAGCCGCCACGTCACCCAGAGCAGCAGCAAGCCGCCCGCGAAGGTGAGGCCGATGACGTCGAGGAGCGTGGCGGTGATAGTGGCCAGGATAATGCGCAGGACCACCGCCACCGCGAGCGCCCAGAAAATCACCCGCTTGCGGCTCGCCTTCGGCACTCTGGATGCAACAATGCCAATGACGAGGGCGTTGTCGCCGGCCAACACGATGTCGATGAGGATGACCTGCAGGAGAGCGGCCAGAGCGGGAGATATGAAATGAAACAAAGCCGGTCTCGCCTGTCAGCTCAGGACCAGCGAACGGTGGGCGGCAGGCTCATCAGGATGGCTTCCACGTTTCCCCCCGTTTTCAGCCCGAACTGGGTACCCCTGTCGTATAGCAAATTGAACTCCGCATAACGCCCGCGCCGCACGAGCTGATGTTCCCGCTCGGCTTGGGTCCACGGCTGCCCCATCCGTCTCCGAACGATTTGGGGATAGATGTCGAGAAATGCCAGTCCCACGTCGCGGGTAAAGGCGAAATCGGCCTTCCGATCGCCGGTATCCAGATAGTCGAAGAAAATTCCACCAACCCCACGGGGCTCATTCCGGTGCGGCAGGAAGAAGTACTCGTCACACCATTTTTTGAAGCGGGGATAGTAGCCCGGATCGTGAGCATCGCAGGCGCGCTTCAGCGCTGCGTGAAAATCGCCTGCGTCCTCTTCGTTGGGAAACATAGGGGTGAGGTCCGCGCCGCCGCCGAACCAGCTTTTCGTGGTGACGATATGGCGGGTGTTCATATGAACTGCGGGCACGTGTGGATTTTGCGGATGCGCCACGACGGAAATCCCGGACGCCCAGAAGCTTGGGTTTTCTGCGGCGCCCGGGATTTGTTTGGCGAATTCGGGACTGAACTGGCCATAGACGGTCGAGATATTGACACCGACCTTCTCGAACACGCGTCCGCGCAAAATGCTCATCTCGCCGCCGCCGGAATCGCCGCCTGCTTCTGAGGGGCGCTTCCAGGCTTTCCGCTCAAAGCTGCCGGGCGGCTTCCCCGAGAGCTGACCCGCATCGTACCCGCGCTCGATAGCCTCAAAGGCCGCGCAAATCCGGTCGCGCAGCTCTTCGAAATAGGCAACCGCCTCTATTTGTTGTGCCTTGAAGTCAGCCATGAACCCACAATCTGATGTCGCCGGGTTGACGTCCTATTGCAGTACAGGACATACTATCCTTAAGGAAATACCATGTCCAAGTATCAGCCGCTGACCGATTTCCTGAAAGGCTCATCTGCCCCACATGTGCCAATGACGTTCGAGGAAGTCGAGGTCATCCTTGGGGTGAGGCTTCCAGCCTCGGCTTATGAGCATGCGGCTTGGTGGGCCAACGACACAGGTAAGAGCCATGTTCAGGCGAAGGCGTGGTTATCGGCCGGGTATGAAACTGAGCAGATCGACAAGCAGGCGAAGAAATTAGTGTTTGCACGCGTGGCAAATGCTCCGGGGATGGCCGAGACAGGGCGTGACTTCGCGCACACGAAATCCGGGGAGCAGAAACTTGGGCGCCATCCCGCAATCGGGTCCATGAAAGGCACGTTCAGCATTGAACCTGGCTTCGATCTCGCGAGTCCCATGTTCACCGATGAGGAGTGGGCGGAAATCGAGAAGGAGATGGACGAAGACTGGGATCAGATCGAGCAAGGTATGACCGGGAACAAATGAGTTCGGTTTGCCTGCTCGATACCTGTGCCGTGATGTACCTGGTAGCTAACGAAGCGATGGCGAAATGCGCGTTGGAAGCAATGGACAGATCTGCTGATCGTGGCGTTCCGCTTCGTGTCTCGCCCATCACGGCCTGGGAGGTGGGCATGCAGCACGGAAAGGGCCGCTTTCGCTCATCTCTCACTCCACAGCGATGGTTTGAGATGCTGCGGACTCGGCCCGGCATTACGCTATGCGAACTGACACCGGATGTGCTGCTCGGATCATGGTTCTTGCCCGGCAAGCTGAACCGCGATCCGGCGGACCGGATCATTGCCGCGACGGCACGCGAATATGGATTCACGGTGATCACACGGGATCGTGCGCTGCTCGATTATGCGGCGCAGGGGCATCTCGCGGCGATCGAGTGCTGAAGCGTTTGGCTGAAAAGCCTCGGATTTCTGCGGCATCGTGCCGCGACGACCCCCCGAGCCCCAGTCACTATTTTGCGCCCGCAAATTGATCCGCGCAGGAATTTCCGGGGGCCTGCACGGGTGAATATCCCTCGACCCCAGAGCGCCTGATTCAAAGGTGATATCCGTGGCAACCACGACAGCGGACGAGCCGACACGCCGCGACTTCATTCACATCGCGACGGGGGCCGCGGGCGCCGTTGGGCTGGGTCTTCTGGCCTGGCCGCTCATCGACCAGATGAACCCGTCGGCCGCAGTGCTGGCGCTCTCTTCGGTTGAATTCGATCTCTCGCCCATTCAGGAAGGGCAGCAGGTCACGGTGATGTGGCGCGGCAAGCCAATTTTCATCCGGCACAGAACGCCGAAGGAAATCGCCGAAGCGCGCGCAACTCCGGTCCCCAGCCTGATCGATTCGCTGGCGCGCAACGCCAATCTGCCGGATAGCGCACCTGCCACCGATCAGGATCGGATGTTCAAGCCGGAATGGCTGATCATGATTGGCATCTGCACCCATCTGGGCTGCATTCCTCTGCCCTATGAAGGCAACTGGGGCGGTTATCTCTGCCCGTGCCACGGCTCGCAATACGACACCGCCGGCCGCGTCCGGAGGGGGCCGGCGCCCGAGAACATGTATATTCCGCCGTACGCCTATCTGAGCCCCACCAAGATCAAGATCGGCTGACGGAGCGCCACATGGCCGGACATTCGACCTACGTTCCGAAATCGCGTTTCGCCCGCTGGCTGGACGAACGCCTGCCCGTCCTGCGGCTCGCGAACGACACCATCACGACCTACCCAACGCCGCGGAACCTGAACTTCTGGTATTCGTTCGGCGGCATTCTCACCTTCATGCTGGGAATTCAGATCGTCACCGGCATCGTGCTGGCAATGCACTATGTGCCGGCCGCAACCATGGCCTTCGATTCCGTCGAGAACATCATGCGCGACGTGAATTATGGCTGGTTGCTGCGCTACATGCATTCCAACGGCGCGTCGTTCTTTTTCCTCGCCGTGTACATCCATATTTTCCGCGGCCTCTATTACGGCTCGTACAAGGCGCCGCGCGAGGTGCTGTGGATTTTGGGCGTTATCATCTATGTGCTGATGATTGCGACTGCCTTCCTGGGCTACGTGCTGCCGTGGGGACAGATGTCGTTCTGGGCGGCAACCGTGATCACCAACCTGTTCACCTCGATCGACCAGATCCTGCCGCATGTCGGCACCGCAGTAACACAATGGCTGTGGGGCGGGTTCGCGGTGGGCGATCCCACGCTGAACCGTTTCTTCTCGCTGCACTACCTGCTGCCATTTGTGATCGCGGGCGTGGTGGTGCTGCACATTTGGGCGCTGCACGTGCCCGGCAACAACAACCCACTCGGGATCGATGTAAAGGGTCCGCAGGACACCGTACCCTTCCACCCGTACTACACGGTGAAGGATCTCTTCTATCTCTGCCTGTTCGTCATTCTGTTCGCCATTGTCGTGTTCTACCTGCCGAACTCGCTGGTCGAGCCCGACAATTACGTCCCCGCCAATCCGCTGGTGACGCCGCCGGAAATCGTGCCGGAGTGGTACCTGCTGCCGTTCTACGCCATGCTGCGTTCCATTCCGCAGAAGCTGATCGGCGTGATTGTGCTGTTCGGCGCGCTTGTCACGCTGGTGTTCGTGCCGTGGTTGGATACGTCGCGCGTGCGCTCGATGCGCTTCCGGCCGTTAGCCAAGCAGTTCTTCTGGGCCTTGCTGATCGATTGCCTGCTGCTTGGCTATCTCGGTGCGCACCGCCCCGATGCCGTGTTCCCCGGCACTGAAATACCAATGTTGCCTTTCGCGCGCCTCGGCACAGCTTATTACTTCGCCTATTTCTGGATCGTCCTGCCCCTGTTGGGGCTGATCGAAACGCCGCGGCCGCTGCCGCTCACCATCGCGACCTCCGTCACCGGCAGCGGTGTCGAGCAGGTCAACGCGCCCGCCGAGTGAGGTTCACGATGCACTTCTCCCGGTTGGCAATAACACTCGGACTGATGCTCGCGGCCAGCGGCGCGAACGCGGCCATCGACACCAGTCCGCTGCCGCCCAAGCACCCCGGCTGGTCGTTCGACGGACCGTTCGGCATGTACGACCGGGCATCGCTGCAGCGTGGCTTTCAAGTGTACAAAGAAGTCTGCTCCGCGTGTCACAGCCTGAACCGCGTGTCGTTCCACGCGCTGTCGTCGGACAATGGTGGCGACGGCTTCTTCACCGACCCGCAAGTGAAGGCGATCGCAGCCAGTTACAAAGTTCCCGCCGGACCGAATGACAAAGGCGAGACAGTGGATGCGAACGGCACGCCGCTGACCCGCCCCGGCATTCCGGCCGATCATTTCCCCCCGCCATTTGCGAACGAGCAGGCCGCGCGCACCGCCAACAATGGCGCGCTGCCGCCGGATCTGTCGATCATCACCAAGGCGCGGGCCGGCGGACCGGACTACGTCTATTCGATCGTCACCGGCTTCCATCAGAAGCCGCCGTCGGGTTTCACCGTGCTGCCGACCAAATACTACAACCCCTATTTCAATGGCTGGAACATCTCCATGCCGCCGCCGCTTGCGCCCAACCAGGTGACGTATTCCGACGGCACCAAGGCGACGGTCGAGCAGATGGCGCACGATGTGGTCACCTTCCTTTCCTGGGCGGCCGAACCCACCATGGAAGACCGCAAGCGCATCGGCTTCGGCGTGATGCTGTTCCTCATCGCCTTTGCCGGCCTGCTTTATCTTTCCTACCGCCGCGTCTGGGCCGACATTCACTGAGTGCGGCAGCGCGTGCTAGGACGCACGCATGAGCAAAACGGTCCTCGGTATCATCGGTGGCAGCGGTGTCTATGACATCGACGGGCTGGAGAACGCACAATGGCAGCCGGTGGAGAGCCCTTGGGGTGCGCCTTCTGATGAGCTGCTGCTTGGCCGGCTGGCGGGCGTGGACATGGTCTTTCTGCCACGCCATGGCCGCGGCCATGTGCATTCGCCGACCTCGATCAATTACCGCGCCAATATCGATGCGCTGAAGCGTGCCGGCGTGACCGACGTGATTTCCGTTTCCGCCTGCGGCTCGTTCAAGGAAGAGTTGTCGCCCGGCACATTCGTTATGGTCGATCAGTTCATCGACCGGACCCATGCGCGCGAGAAGAGTTTCTTCGGGCCAGGATTTGTGGCGCATGTCTCGATGGCGCATCCGATCGATCCCAGGCTGGCGGATGCCGTCTACGAAGCAGCGCGGGAGGAAGGCATTCGGTGCGCAAAGGGCGGCACATATCTCGCGATGGAAGGCCCGCAATTCTCCACGCTGGCGGAATCCAATCTCTACCGAACCTGGGGCTGCAGCGTGATCGGCATGACCGCGATGCCGGAAGCCAAGCTCGCACGCGAAGCCGAGCTGCCATACGCCGTGGTCGCCATGGTGACGGACTATGATTGCTGGCATGAAGAGCACGAGCACGTCACCGTCGAGCAGGTGATCCGCGTGCTCACCGCGAATGCAGAAAACGCGCGCCGTCTCATCAAACGTGTGGCGCCGCAGCTCGGCCCGGAACGCTCGCCCTCGCCGCTTGGCATCGAACACGTGCTCGACACCGCCATCATCACCGCACCGGAAAAGCGCGACCCCGAACTGTTCCGGAAACTCGATGCCGTCGCCAGCCGCGTTCTGAGAAAATAACTCACAATGACCATTATCATTAGGGCATTTGAGCGCTCACCCGATGGCGGCAGGGGCCTGGCGCGTGACACGCGCGTTCGCTGGGCCCTTGAGGAAGTGGCCCAGCCCTACGAGGTGCGCCTCGTTTCGTTCGCCGCGATGAAGCAACCCGCGCATCTGGCGCTGCATCCGTTCGGGCAGATTCCGACTTATGAGGAAGACGACCTTGTCCTGTTCGAGACAGGCTCAATCATCTTCCATATCGCCGAGCGCCACGCGGGCTTGCTGCCGGACGACAACAACGCCCGGGCACGCGCGATCACCTGGATGTTCGCCGCGCTCAGCACTATAGAGCCGCCGATCCTCGAACTCACAAACGCAAGACTTGCGGAGCGCGATAAGCCCTGGAGCAAGGAGCGCCTGCCTCTGGTCGAAGATCGCGTTCGCGACCGGTTGAAGCAACTTGCCGCGCGCCTTGGCGAAACAGAATGGCTCGACGGCCGATTCAGCGCAGGCGATTTGATGATGGTCTCGGTACTGCTCAGGCTGAAACCGTCGGGCATTCTGGACGAATTTCCGAATCTGGCCGCCTATGTCGCCGGTGGCGAAGCGCGACCCGCCTACAAGCGGGCGTTCGCCGCGCAATTGGCAATCAATACCGGCTAGGCTATTTGCTGCCGTTCGATTTCGACCCCTGCGGATTCCGCGCCGGGCAGCGCGTGCAATTTTTCCACGCGCACGCGAGCTGTTTTAACCCGCCCATCTGAGAAGCAGGCTTCTGCAATGCGCTCGGCGAAGGTTTCCGCCAGATTGATGTGCCCTGCTGAAACGATGGCGCGGATTTTTCCAGTGATCGCCTCGTAGTCGACCACACTGTCCAGCCGGTCTTCCAGCACCGCTGCGTCTTCCACCGCCAGATCGATATTGATGCGCACTGGCTGCGGCTTGCCGCGCTCGTGACCGTGAATGCCAATATGCGCCAGCAGTTCGAGATTGCGGATGAAGACATGACGGATCGCCTTGGCGGCATCCGCAATGCGCAGCGGCTGAACCTTCGAATTCATGCGTTCCCTGCAATGTCTGCCAGCTTCCAGATCAGATGCTGGCCGCCATCCACCGTGATCGTCTGCCCCGTGACGGCGCGCGCGTCCAGCAGGTAGCGCACGGCATTGCAAATGTCCTGCGGTTCGGAGCCGCGGCCAAGCACGGTGGATGCGCGTTCGCGCTCGAAATGTGCGGGGCTCTGCTGCGCCGCCTTCAAGGTCGGCCCGGGCGCTACCGCATTGACGCGAATGCGCGGCGCCAGTGCCTGTGCGAGCGTGACGGTGAGCCAATGCAACCCGGCGCGGCTCACCCCATAGGACAGGAAATCCGGCATGGGTTTGAGCAAGCGCTGGTCGAGCAAATTGATGACGGCGCCCTCCCCGTCCTTCGGAAGCTGTTTGGCAAAGGTTTGTGCCAGCACCAACGGGCTGCGGAGATTCACCTCCATGTGCCTATCCCAGGAAGCGCGGTCGGCGCTGTACCATTGATCGTTTTCGAATACGGAAGCGCTGTTGATGAGCGCGGTGAGCGGCCCGAGCTGACCAACGGCTTCCTCTACAATCCTTTCCGTTTCCTCTTCTCGCGCGAGATCCGCCTTCACCAGCACCGCTTTGGCGCCGTCTGCGTGCGCGTCTTCGCAGGTGACGCGCGCCTCGCGCTCGGAGGCGTTGTAGTGAATGGCGACGTTCCATCCGTGACGCGCGAGATCGAGGGCAATTGCGCGCCCCAATCGCTTGGCGGCGCCCGTCACCAGCGCATTTCGTGGTTCCGGCATGCGGTGCCCTACAGCGCGAAGGTCAGTGGTATCCGATATCGGCGCGCACTTTGCCGCGGAATACCCAGTAAGACCAGCCCGTGTACATCAGGATCACGGGCAACAGGAACATGGTGCCGACCAGAAGGAAGGCCTGCGTGTCGGGCGAAGACGCGGCCTGCCACAGCGTATAATGGTGGGGCACGATCATCGGCCAGAGGCTGATGGCGATTCCGATATAGGACATCACAAACAGCGAGATCGACCAGAGGAAAGGACGTACTTCGGAGATCGGATTGTTCAGTGAGCGCCATTCGGCGAGCGCAAACAGCGCCGTAACAATCGGCACCGGAGATAAAAACAGGATGTTCGGCCAGGAGAACCACCGATAGGCAATGTCCCTGTCCATCCATGGCGTCCAGAGGCTCACGATGGCGATGGCTGCAAGCACGCCGGCGAGACACCATCGCCCGAGTTTGCGGGCCAGTATCTGCAACTCGCCTTCCGTTTTCAGGATCAGCCAGCCCGCGCCCAACAAGCCGTAGCCGAAGACGAGGGCGATGCCCGTGAAAATGGAGAACGGCGTAAAGCAATCGAAAGACCCGCCGGAAAACTGGCGGCCCTTCACGGAAAAACCCTGAATGAAGGCGCCGAGCACGATGCCTTGCGCAAACGTCGCCACCAGCGAACCGTAGGTGAAGGCGTGATCCCAAAACGTCCGCTGCTCGACATCCCGGTAGCGGAATTCAAAAGCCACGCCGCGAAACACCAATGCGAGCAGCATGATCGCAATGGGGAAATAAACTGCAGGAATGATGATGACGAACGCCAGTGGGAAGGCCGCCAGCAATCCCAAGCCGCCCAGCACCAGCCAGGTCTCGTTGCCATCCCAGATCGGCGCGATGGAATTCATCACCAGGTTGCGCGCGTTTGCATCCGGCGCGAAGCGGCAAAGGATACCGACGCCCAGATCGAAACCGTCCAGCAGCACATAGAAGAACACGCCGATGCCCAAAATCAGCGTCCACATGGGAACGAAGTCGATACTCACGGCGCGGTCCTCGGCAGGGCCGTGACCGGACCTTCCGGGCGTCCGCTTTCTACCGGTGGACGCTCCGCGGTGGCTGCCGGACCTGCCCGCACCACGCGCCGCATCATGTAGAGGCCGGCAGGGAATATGATGAGATAGACGATCACGTACCCGGCGAGCGACAGCATCACATTGACACCGGTAAGCGAAGGCGAGACGGAATTGGCTGTCCGCAGGATTCCGTACACCGTCCAGGGTTGCCGTCCGGTTTCGGTGGTGATCCAACCCGCAAGCACGGCAAGGAACCCAAGTGCTCCCGTCCACACACACAGCCGCAGGAACCATGCGGAGGTAAGCCCGCGAACAAATCTCAGCGCCAGGGAGGTCAACACGATTGCCAGCATCAGCAGTCCGATGCCCACCATGATACGGAAGGCAAAGAATGGATAAATGACCGGCGCACGCTGATCGGCCGGCCAGTCCTTCAGCCCCGGCACCTCGCCGTTAAAGGAATGCGTGAGGATCAGGCTGCCCAGTTCAGGCACATCAATTACCGAATGATTTGTCGCGTTCTGCTGGTCAGGAATGGCGAATAGCGTCAGCGACGCATGCCGTTCTCTTGTCCAGTGTGCTTCGATGGCGGCCAGCTTCGCGGGCTGGTAGCGCAAGGTGTTCAGCCCGTGCAGATCGCCGAGCGCCAATTGCAGTGGAACCAGGAAGGTCAGCAGCCATAGCGTCGTTGAGAACATGCGTTTTGCTTCTTCAATGAAGCGACCCTTGAGAAGGAGATGTGCCGCGACGGCAATAACGACAAAGGCTGTGGTGATGTAGAACGCGGTCACGGTGTGCGCGAGACGGTAAGGGAATGACGGATTGAAAATGATAGCGATCCAGCTCGTGGGGAAAAACCGGCCATCGACGATTTTGTAGCCCTGCGGCGTCTGCATCCAGCTGTTGGCCGCGAGGATCCAAAATGACGAAAACAGTGTGCCGGCAGCCACCATCAGCGCGGACACGACGTGCGCCCAGCGCGGCACCAGATTTCGCCCGAACAGCAACACACTTAAGAAGGCCGCTTCGAGGAAGAAGGCCGTCAAACCCTCATAAGCCAGCAGCGGCGAGAGCACATTGGCAGTGGCGTCGGAAAAACGGCTCCAGTTGGTGCCGAACTGGAACGGCATGATGATGCCGGAGACAACACCCATGCCGAAGGAGATGGCGAAGACCTTCGTCCAGAAATTCGAGATGCGCAGATAGATGTCGCGGCCGGTAAAGAAATGCAGGCCTTCGTTCAGCGCAACATACGACGCGAGGCCGACCGTGAAGGCGGGCAGCAAAATATGAAAGGCAATCACCCAGGCAAATTGCAGCCGCGACAGAAGCAGGGGATCGAGATGCATGGCGCTCCCTCCAATGCATTATAGCATCGAGGGAGCCGCTGCCTTGTGCGGCGTGCGGGCGCAGGCGCGGGAGCGACTCAGCCGCCGCAGTCCTGCCCGTCTCCGTACATGTTGTCGTCCTCCTCACAGGCACAGCAGCCATCACCGTTCTGGACATCGTAGTCGCCCGAATATCCGGTGTTTGGCTCGTCATAGGCGCTCTCGTCTTCATACGAGCCACCGCCATAATCGGCTCCTGCATATGAAAAGGCGGCGGCGACTGCAGCAGTATCCACGAACCAGTGCCAGCGCCCAAATCCATCGCGCCAGCGATGCCCGCGGCGATGCGATTCAGCAAACCGCCCATGGTGCCAGTGACGACCCCAGTTGCGGTTCCAGTTCGCATTCACATTGCGGTTGATGTTGCGATTGAAATTGCGGTTGATGTTTACGTTTCGGTTGGAGTTCCAATTCCCATTCCAGTTGTGATTCCAGCGGCTGTGGCCCCAGCCACCGTGGCGCCAACCGTGATCGCCCCAATTCGCGTGCATGCCGCCGAACCCGCCATGCATCCCGCCGAAGCCATGGATCGCGCCCAAGCCGTGCATCCCACCCAAAGCATGGGCCGCGTGAATCGCTGCGAGCGCCGCTGGATGTGCAGACGCGGATGGGGGCACTCCGGCCGATGTGCCGGCGATGAGTGCGGCAACGAATGTCCAACGCTTGAATCGAAATTTCACGGGCCATCCCTCCTGAAGCGCTTCGGTCACGGTTAACACACAACGGCAGAGACGGCCGTGTGTTGCAATATGGGACAGCCAAATTGGAGGGATCGGGCGCAAGTTTCTGCCGGAATGGTTAACCGCAATGGCTAGCCAACAAAACCGATGGCCCGCTTTACGTCGGCCACGATCGGCGCAGCGATGCCGCGCGCCTTTTCGGCGCCGCCCGCAAGGATACGGTCGATTTCGGCGGGATCGGTAAGCAGCCGCCGCATTTCCGCGGCAATGGGCGTGAGTTTGGCAACGGCGAGGTCGGCGAGCTCGCTTTTAAATTCCGAAAATTGATGCCCACCAAATTTCTGCAGAACGTCTGCACGCGAGGTGTCGGAAAGCGCTGCATAGATATTGACGAGGTTCTCGGCTTCCGGCCGGCCTTCAAATCCCTTCTCGCTGTCCGGCAGCGGATCGGGATCGGTGCGCGCTTTGCGAATTTTCTGCGCGATCGTGTCGGCATCATCTGTCAGGTTGATGCGCGAATAATCGCTTTCGTCCGACTTCGACATTTTCTTGGTGCCGTCGCGCAAGCTCATAACCCGCGTGCCAGCGCCCATGATCACCGGTTCCGGCAACGGGAAAAAATCGGGTAGTTCGTAATCACTGTTGAACTTCTGGGCGACGTCGCGCGACAGTTCCAGATGCTGCCGCTGATCTTCGCCGACGGGCACGTGCGTCGCCTTGTAGACGAGAATGTCCGCAGCCATCAGAAGCGGATATGTGTACAGGCCGACAGCGGCGCGCTCCTTGTGCTTGCCGGTTTTCTCCTTGAATTGCGTCATGCGGTCGAGCCAGCCCAAGCGCGCCACGCAATTGAAAATCCACGCGAGCTCTGCGTGCTCTGGAACCCGGCTCTGATTGAACAGGATATTTTTCTCGGGATCGACGCCGGCCGCGATATAGGCAGCCGTCACCTCTCGCGTTGCAGCCGCCAGTTCTTTGGGATGCCGATAGCCAGTGTCCTGCGTGATCGCATGCATGTCGACGACGCAGTAAAGACACGGCATCTCATTCTGCACCTTCACCCAATTTTTGAGCGCACCGAGATAATTGCCGAGATGCAGCGTGTTCGTGGGCTGCATTCCGGAGAGGACCAGCTTTGGGTGCGCAGTCATGGAGGAAGCTCGGATGGGCGAAGCCGCGCCTTATGCCTTCAACCTGCCACTGCTTCAAGCATCCTCACATTTTGGATTCGACGGGCGTCTTGTCGCCGTAGGACAGCCAGCGCTGCACGATACCGGCCAAAATCGCGCCGATGATGGGCGCGACCCAGAACATCCAAAGCTGCCCAAGCGCCCAGCTTCCCTGGAAAATCGCCACGCCTGTGGAGCGCGCGGGATTAACCGACGTATTCGTCACCGGGATCGAGATGAGATGGATCAGCGTCAGTGCAAGGCCAATGGCGATAGGCGCAAATCCCGCAGGCTCGGCGTAGGAGGTGGCACCGAGGATCACGACAAGGAACATGAAGGTCATCACGACTTCGCAGAGGAAGCCTGCCATCATCGAGTAATGTTGTGGCGAATGAGCGCCATACCCATTGGAAGCAAATCCGGCTTCCGCGCTAAAATTGGGCGCGCCGCTGGCGATGGCATAAAGCACGGCGCCGGCTGCGATCCCGCCGAGCACCTGAATGATGATGTACGGGAGGACGTCTTTCGCGGGGAAACGGCCGCCGGCAAACAGACCGAGCGTCACTGCAGGGTTGAAATGTGCCCCCGATATGTGACCGAAGGCGTAGGCGCCCGTCAGCACGGTGAGCCCGAAGGCCAGCGCAACGCCCGCGTAACCAATGCCGAAATCCGGAACGGTTGCGGCGAGTACCGCGCTTCCGCAGCCCCCGAGCACCAGCCAGAACGTGCCAAGAAACTCGGCCACCAGCCTCCGCGACATGTTCATGGTTTCCCGCCCTGATCTCTTCCACCGAGAGATTACACCCGGATTGCTTATGCTGCTATTGTCCTTTTGTCTGACTTCGCGCCCACTCAAGGTAATCCGAATTCCCGCCTTCGATCGGAAGGACAAGAAAACACGGCGTGGCGTAGGGATGCAGCGGTCGTGCAGCCGCAATAATGTCGTCAACATCGGCGCGGCGCGCCTTGATGAAAGCCGCCACCTCCTGGCCGCTTTCCAGCTTGCCCTCCCACTCATAGATGGAATGCATCGGCGGATAGATGTTGACGCAGGCGGCCAGCCGTTCGTGAACAAGCGCTTCGCCCACGCGTCGCGCCGCCGTCTCATCCTGAAATGTCGAATAGACGAAGACGAATTCACTGTCGTTCATTTATCAGACCCCGTTGAGCACGCATGAATTGGTGGCTACTCTACGCAAGAGGGGCACGCCATGAAAAAATGTTCGATTGGATTGGCATTGGCGGCTGCGCTCGCCTGGAACGCGCCTTCGCAGGGAGCATCGACCACGGCGCACATCACCGGCGTTGGCGGCATCTTCTTCAAATCGGCAGACCCAAAGAAACTCGCGGCATGGTATCGCGATGTGTTGGGCGTGAAGGTCGAGGACTGGGGTGGCGCGATGTTGTCTTACGACGCCAAGGATCATCCGCCGGTCCTGGTGTGGAATGCGTTTCCCTCCGGTACCCAGCATTTCGCGCCGTCTAGCCGCGACTTCATGATCAATTTCGCGGTCGATGATATGGATGGCTTCATCGCCATGCTCAAAACCAAGCACATCGACATATTAAAGCGCGATGATGAATCCGATCCGTCGGGACGTTTTGCCTGGATCATGGATCCCGACGGCACAAAAATAGAGCTCTGGCAGCCGAAAAAATAGCGCAAAAGAAGCAGCGCGGATGTCACCCCGCGCTACGCCAAAGGATCAGCTCTCTTCAACATCAGACGACACTGATGCGCTTGGAGCATCTGCCGCAGGATTGCCTCGGCGGCGCAGAATGGTCACACTGGGTTTGACTTGGGGGAACGCGAGATGAAACTCTTTGCTCTGACCGCTGCCGCAATCGGCATGGCCGTTGTGCTCGCCTCGCCGGCTCCTGCCGATCCGATGCCGATGGACAAGCCCACCACGATGAACGGTGTGGAGGTCGTCTGCACGGGAATCGGCTCTTCGCAGCAGGATCCACGCTGGCCCTCCTATCCGGTGCGGGTGGAGTTCTCGAATGGCGGCGCGCAGTATCTCGCTGGCGCGCACGTGACGCTCAGCAATGGCGGCAAGCAGGTGGCGGCCTTTGACTGCTCCGGCTCATGGGTACTCTTCCGGCTGAAGCCAGGCACCTACAAGGTCTCCGCTACGCTCACCGACCAGCCCGGCAGCGGCGAGCGCAGCGCGACCTTCTCGCCACCGGCTTCCGGTCAGAAGCGGGTGGTGATCCAATTCCCAATTCAGCCGAACCAGTGAGCACCGTCTCGGGATGCGGGTGACGATCTACCACAATCCGAAATGCTCCAATTCGCGGCGGTGCCTGGAAATTGTTCGCGAGGAAGGGTTCGAGCCGACTATCATCGAGTACCTCCAGCACCCGCCGACTGCGGCGGCACTCGAGCGGCTGGTCCGCGAAATGGGAATTTCCGTGCGCGACGTGATCCGCACCAAGGAGGAGCCGGTTTATGCCGAGCTCAATTTGAAGGACGCGAACGACGGAGCGCTGCTGAAAGCCGTCGCCAACCATCCCATCCTGCTTAACCGGCCTATTGTGGTGACCGACAAGGGGGCCAAACTCTGCCGCCCGCCAGAGTTGGTGCGCGATCTTCTATAACCGATCGGCCGTGCTAAGGTAGCAACGCGAACGAAGGGGGATTTCCATGATGCGCTTTGCACTCGCTGCTGCTCTGCTGCTGGCCGCCGCGCCGGCTTACGCATCCGACGAAACCGATATCATTGCCGCCATCACCAAGATGAACGACGCGATGAACAAGAATGACGCCAAAACCGCCGCTGCGGCGTACACCGCCAATGCTACCATCATCGACGAATTCCCGCCGCACTACTGGAACGGCGCCAATGTGTTCGATAGCTGGAATAACGATTTCGCCATCGTCGCCAAGGCGCAAGGCGACACTGATCCGTTGGTGACGCTCGCGAAACCCACCCATGTTTCGGCGAGCGGCGATCACGGTTACGCGGTGGTACCAGCCGTCTATAACTTCAAGGAGCACGGTAGGAAGAAGACCGAGCACGGTCTCTGGACTTTCGCTATGCAGAAATCCGGCGGCGAGTGGAAGATCGCCGGCTGGAGCTGGGCGCTGCGCTGAGGCACCGGCGCAACGCGTCCCGTCGCCGATGGCCGATGCATTCGCCCATGTCCGCATCATTCTCGGCTTCGTCGTCAGCCTTGGGCTAGCACGGCTGCTGACGGGACTCGCCCGTTTCATCCAGCATCCCGGATTGAAGCGTGACCCGTTGCACCTGCTGTGGGCCGGCGGCATGCTGCTTCTGCTGGTGCATTTCTGGTGGTGGGAATTCTGGCTGGGCGGAGTGAAGGTGTGGACCTTCTCGATCTACATCTTCCTGATTGCCTTCGTCTTCCAACTCTACCTGCTCACCACCTTGCTGTTCCCGGACAACATCGCCGAATACGAAAACTACGCCGACTATTTCATGAGCCGGCGCAAATGGTTCTACGGCCTGCTCGCCGGCGTTAACGTGTTCGATGCCATCGACACCCTCATCAAAGGGCCGGAGCATACGAGCCAGTACGAGCTGGATTACTGGTTGCAGGCGCCCGTTTACTGCGTGCTGTGCGGCGTCGCGATGTTCACAACCAACCGGAAATTTCACTACGGGTTCGCAGCGCTAAATTTGGCCTACCAGATCTACTATGCGGTGCATGCCTTCACGGTGCTGGGTTGATGGCGGGCTGTGCGGGGCTGCTATGCGCTCAAGCGCGACACTTACATGCGCGCCACAGCGCACGCGATACCGGAGTCAGGCGATAATATCCGGCAATAGCGCGTCTTCGACGCGGGTGATTTGGTCTTTCAGCTGCAGCTTGCGCTTCTTCAGTCGCGTGATCTGCAACTGATCGTTCACCCCCTGCTCGGCCATCGCTGCAATCGCCGCGTCCAGATCGCGATGTTCCTGCATCAGCTCGGCAAGTGTCGCACGCAGCGCCTGCTCTTCCGCGTCCGTCATTCCCGGCCCTTGGGTCTGCGGCGGCCTTTGATGAGGTCTTCCCCCCAGCGGCGCATGGGCCAAGTATAGCCCAGAAGGTCGAGCATGCGCCCGACCATCTGATCCACGATGTCCGAAATCGATTTCGGCTCGGCGTAAAACGCCGGCACCGGCGGGAGGATGATTGCGCCGATTTCCGCCAGCTGCGTGAGCGTGCGCAAATGCCCGAGGTGCAGTGGCGATTCCCGGACCAGCAGAATGAGCGGCCGGCGCTCCTTCAAGGTGACATCCGCAGCACGGGTGAGAAGGTTGGTCGTCACGCCGGTGGCAATCTCCGACATGGTGCGCACCGAGCATGGCGCCACGATCATCGCCCGCGTCCGGAAGCTACCCGATGCTATCGGCGCAGCAATGTCGGTCACGGCGTAGGCGTGGTATGCTTTGGCGGCGACGTCTTTGGGCGCGAATCGGGTTTCGTAGCCGATGGTCATTTCGCCAGGTTTGGTGATGACCAAGTGTGATTCGGCGCCAACATCCTTCAGCGCCTCCAGCAGGCGAATGCCATAAGCGACCCCCGAGGCGCCGCTGATGCCGACAACGATCCGCGATCTTACGGCAGTTTTCGGCGCCCCAGCCATGCCGCCTCCTTAACAGGCGATAAGGGATGGGCGGAAGAGGGGCGTGACAGGTGCCCTCTTTGGTGTTCTAATTCTGTCATCTTTCAACCGATGAGGTGCAAGATATGGTCATGCAAGGGCACATCGTGGAGCTCAACGAAAAGCATAAATACCTCGAAGAACAGATAGAATCCGAAATGGCACACCCGGACTGGGACGAAGTCAGGGTCGCCGCCCTCAAAAAAGAAAAACTCAGGATCAAGGACGAGCTGGAGCGCCTCAGAAGCAGCGTACACTAGCTTCGCCACAGTCGCCGGTTTTCAGGTCCGTCATGCGGCTTGTCCGGCCGGCATGACCTTAAGGATATTCGTTGCCTTATGCGCGAGTGAGTGAGATCCGGGTCGTTCCTTTTTCGGATCGCTCACTCATGCCGTAAGGCAGGAAACGACCGGGCATAACGCCCATCCGGCTCACTTGGATTGGTTTGCACGTCAAAAGCAGTACCACGAATCAGTCGAGCAGCGTGAGCGCCAGCGGACGCTCATCGCTGCGGCCATGATCGTCCACGACCCGTACCCGGTATGTCCCTGCCGCCGGCGGCTGCCAAGACAGCGCTTGCCCGGGCGTACTGCGGCCAGCATAGGCCTCGTCCACGAACCAGTAGAGAATGCGCGTATCCGCATCGGCCACCGCGTTGAGCGAAATCGGTTGCCGCCCGCCTTTCCCGTGGCGCAGCGCGTAAGAGCTCGCGCGCGACGGAGACGTGATTTGCGGCCCCGCGCCTTGCCACGCGTCAGCGCCGCTGCAGGCGGGATTTTGTGGCGGTTTGCGCCGCGGGATTCCGGCCTGCGCAAAGACCTCCGCAAGGTTCGACGGCCAGAACTCATACACCTCCTCATGCACCCGTTTACTGGCGTAGGGTGCGCAGACCGCAAGGCCGGTACTATCGTCGATCATCACCGGCCGGTGCACCGTACTGACGCGGATGGGCGACTTCCCAGGAATGAACCAGGTGGTGCCGGTCTGCGGGCACCAACGGTTTGGAAGATCGCCGCTGGCCAAACAGATCTCTACGCGTTTGACGGCAGCCGGCGGACGCAACACTGGTTCAACGAGCCTCGGATTTTCGTCACGCACCGCGTCCACAATCTGGAAGAACAGGGGGGCGGCGGCATCGACCCCGACGAAGGCGGGATTGCCGGAGCCGTCGAAATTGCCCACCCAAACGACGAGTACATAGGGCCCGAAAATGCCGGCGGTCCATGCGTCGCGGAACGCCCATGACGTGCCAGTCTTCCAGTAAACCGGTAGACGCACGGGTTGGGAGCCGGTGGTTTCGTCCGGCCGCACATGTTCGCCCAGCGCATTCAGAACCATGAAGCTGGCTTCGGCGCTGAGAAGCTTGGTGCCGCGTGTTTGTGGCTCGCCCGCGCGGAAGCGCAGCGGCTTCAGTGCACCGCCGTTTGGTAACATTGCGTAAAGCGCCGCCAATTCCTGCATACTGATCTCGCCACCACCCAGCACCAGCGCCAGCCCGTAATGCTCTTCGCTCGCGAGATGACCCACGCCAGCGCCCTGAAGGAACTGATAGAAATTCGGAGAGTGCAGCTGCGATGCAATCCACACCGCGGGAATATTGCGGCTGCGGTTCAGCGCATCCGTTGCGGTGATGGGGCCGAGAAAACGGCCGTCAAAATTTTCCGGTGTGTAGGGTCCGAAGGCGGTGGGCACGTCGCGGAGTACCGTTTCGGGATGCAGCACGCCCTGATCGAAACCCAGCGCATAGATAAACGGCTTGAGTGTCGAGCCGGGCGATCGGCGCGCCAGCGTTCCGTTCACCTGACCGGCCAATTCCTTGTCGAAATAATTGGCTGATCCGACGAGCGCCTTCACGCCCATGTCGCGCGTGTCCACGAGAATAGCAGACGCATTGCGAATTCCGCTGTCGCTGTTGCGGCTGATGTAGCGGCCGACCTGCCGCTCAAGCACGTGCTGGAGGTCGAGATCGAGGGTAGTAACGACGCGCGCCCCCACGCCCTCACCGGCAAACCGCTGCATCTGGATCATCTGCTCGACAGCGTGCGGCGCTTCGAACGGGAGCGACGAAACCGGATGCATGGTGAGCGGCAGCGCGAACAGCGGCTTTAATGCGGCGTCATCCGGAAGCGAGGAAATCCAACGGGCGTAGAGGCGGTCGCGCGAGGCTGTGAGGCGGTAATTGATCGCCCTGCTGACAGCGGATGTGCCACGCCGCACAAACCGCCGTGGATTTTGCGGAATGACCGCAAGGGCGAGCGCCTCAGGAAGACTCACGGTGCGCACCGGCTTGCCGAAATAAACCAGGCTGGCGGCACCCACGCCTTCGACGTTGCCGCCATACGGCGCATCGTTCAGATATGCCTCAAGAATCTGCCGCTTCGAATAGAATAGTTCGAGCTGGATTGCCCGCGCCACTTGCTTCAATTTGCCGAGCGGTGTCCGCGTGTTGAGTGGCCAGAGCAGGCGCGTGAGCTGCATGGTGATCGTAGAGCCACCCTGGCGGTTGGCATGGCGCACATACGTGGCCCATGCGCCGCGCACGAGCGCATAGGGACTGAACCCAGGATGCCACCAAAACCATCGGTCCTCGTGCAACAGCGCTGCCCGCACGAGTTGCGGCGACATCTCATCGAGCGGCACCCAGAAGCGATAGCGGTCATCGTTTGCGAGGACGAGGCGCAGCAAATGCCCACGATCGTCGTACACCGCAACCGATGATGGCTTCCAACTTTGCAGCGGTGGATGCGGCCAAAGGCGGACCCCCACAAGGATGGCGAAAAGCAGCAACAGGCTCACGAGCCAATTCTGCGTGCGCTTCAGCACGGTCCCCCCGATTCGAAGAACGCGATGCAGCGCGAACGAGATGCGTATCACGCCGGCAAAATCCTAATGTGCGCGCACCACGGTCAGCACCTGCCCCCCCGGCGCGCGAGCCTGGATGCGGCGGTCGTACATCGATTCCGCATATGCGGGCGGCACGATGAATTTGCCCGATGCGCTCGCCTTGATGCGATAGACGAATTCCTTCACGTCCGGCGTGGCCGTGCCGTAGATCAAGACCCGATCCTCACGAATGTCCGTATACGCCGGGTCCCAGCTGGAACCCGGCTGACGCAGAGAGTCGGCGCCGGGCTGCTGCAACACCGGATCGAATCCGCCTGGCAAGAGATCGACCATGGCCACGTCGGTAACGCCCTTCTCACCAGTGGCGCGGATTTTCACATGCACATCGATTTCCTGACCGGGTGTGATGGCGCCGAGCGGACGGTCCTTCAGGTCCGTGTAGTCGCGCACAATCTCGAGGCCGTTCTCGAAGGCAATTGCCGGCGCGTCTCGGTCGTAGCCCGCCTGGTTCAGCACGGCCCAAGCCGGCTGATCGCTGGCATCCGTAAACCGCAGGCCGGTCGCAGAAGGACTCCAACTCCCCGCCTGCAAAAGGTCGTTTTGAGGGCCGGAAATCAGCTTAGGGGCGACGCCGGCACGGATTTCCTCGATGCGCAGTTTGTCGAGCGACGCTGTGTTGGTGCGGGCATAACCGTCGAGCGCCAGCAGAGTCATGGAGGCTGACAACGTGTTGAACTCGTTACGCTCAAGCGGCCGCGCAATGTTCTCCAGTACCTGCGGCGAAAGCGCTTTCGCCCGCGCCGGGAAGTGTTTCGTTAGCAGATAGAGAACCGTCGTGTCGCGGATGAGCGGATCGTCGTAATACGTGAACCAGTAGGGCTCCTTGTTCAGGTTGTCTTCGAGCTTGCGCTGCAAGGGATCGATCAACTGGGCGGCCTGCCGGTCCTGCTTTAACAGCTGATACGCCGCGGCCAGCCAGGCGGCGGAGAGATCGCTTTTCCATGCTTTTGGGTAG
Source organism: Rhizomicrobium sp. (assembly GCA_036267515.1). Classification (GTDB taxonomy): domain Bacteria; phylum Pseudomonadota; class Alphaproteobacteria; order Micropepsales; family Micropepsaceae; genus Rhizomicrobium. Next base: position 18,944 of record DATAVW010000171.1, on the reverse strand, counting down.
GCATCCTGCAGTCGCTTCTGTACCGCGGCGAGCTGATTTGTGGTGATATTACCTTGCCGGGTGAGCAGATACACGGCGTAGGCGCGCTGTCGTACCTCGTCCAGCGAATCGAGAGACTCGTCCGCGGCGAGTTGCTGCAGATAACGATTGCCGTCTTCGACCATTTCGTTCGGAACGGATGCGCCACGGTCGCGCGCCTCCAGCAGGAAATGCACCGCGTAGGCCGAAATGAAAGGATCGGAATCCGGTGTGGCACTCCAGACGCCGAAGCCGCCGTGCGCATTCTGCCGCGAACGCAGTGCATCGATCTGGGCAGCAAGCGCGTCGGGTCTTCCTGGTTTGCCGCTTTTCAGTCCAGGTTCTAGCGCGCGCGCGAACGCAGGAATTGAGCTCCATTTCTCGGCGATGAGCCGCGGCATCGAGGCGCTGATGATCTGCTCACTGCAGTAATTATCATAGTTGACGAGCCAACTCGTCAGCCCTTGCGCGAGCACGAGCGGCACGGTGGAGAGCGTGGCATCGCGTCGGCTGTACGGTTCGTAGAGACGGCGCAGATTGGAAATGACCTTCATGCCACTAGGTGGCACGCGCGCGATGTCGATCTGCGTGCGATAGGCGGACGCCGGCCGCACCGAAATGTCGATCCGCTGGGAAGCCGATTTACCGCCATGCCCGGCGGTGAACGAGAGGGCGCCGGAGCCGAGCGTCGGTGTCGCCCGCACGCGGAAAGTGACAATGCCCTCGTGCATTGGCGCGAGCGCGATCTTCTGGGTGCCGCTGCCCAGCACCTGCAACTGCGCTCCAGTTTTCAGCTGCACCGTCACCGGAACCGGCTGATTGGGCGCGCCACTTACATTGTTCGAGACTCCGACTCCCACGTCGGCTTCATCGCCCGGTGCCAGTGTCGTCGGCGCATCCGGCGACAGCACGAAATCGCCGCGGACCGTGGTCGCGCCTTCTGCCGTGCCGATCAGCTGAGGCGATACGGCCACGGCCATGACGCGCAGCTTGCCGTGGAAGTAGTCGGGCGCGGTGTATTGGAACTCGCGCGTACCATCGACATCGACGACGCCTGACCAATACACGACTGGTTTGTCGCGCCGCCGCTTGAACGGATTAAGTTGTCGCCCGATAGCGTCGCCATTATCGCCACCGGGTGCGGCCAGGCTCATCAATTTTTTGAAATCCGGCAGGATAAGATCAAGAATTTGTCCGGTCTGCACCTGCAACATCCGTTTGCGGAAGAAGTATTGCAGCGGATCCCCCAATTTGTATCGCGCCACTTGCAGGATGCCTTCGTCCACCGCAAACAGTACCGCCTTTGTCGGACGGTTGGCGGTCAAGCGGAAGGTTGCAGTCTCGCCCGGTTTCACCAGCTCGGGCGCGTCTATGTGTAGCGGGTTACGGCGTGCATCGACATTCACCGAAAATGGAGTCACGCCATAGCTCAGCGGACTCATGAGGATTTCGTCCGAGGACGGATCACGAATGTACTGCACATTCACATAACCGCTACCCTCGAAGCCTGCGGGCACTGTGATGTGCTGCACGGAATTCGTGGTAGCGGCGGTAAACCACGCGTGCGCATAGACCTTGTCACGCTCTATGGTGATGAGTCCGCTGCCGGCATACGGCGCGCGGAGCGAAATCTCGATCGGCTCGCCCGGTGCATAATCCTGCTTGTTGAGCTTGATATTCAGCTCGGCATTGCGCTCCAGCGAGCGCGACAGGTTGGCTTCGCCAGTTACAGAGTATTCGATGCGGTTCACCGCCTGTTCGCCTGATTTGATAACGACTGCATAATCCCCGGGCTTTTGCGTCGGCAAAGTGTAGTCCATGCCGCCTGCGGGAATTGTGAGAGCGGCGACGCTGATCGGCACTTCCTTGAGCCGCGATTCGTATTTGTAGACGCCGGAGTCCTGCTTCGTGAGCACCGAAACATAGCGGCGCTCGATCATCTGCGCCTGAAGATTGGCAAGCGCAATGGAATTCGTTTGCGGATCGATGGCGATGAGATGCACTGAACGCGCGCCGCCACGCTTGATATAGGAGAGATCGTCCGTGGTTTTATAACCGACGAGCCAGGCATTGCCCGACACCAGCGTTTCGGCATTGGCCGCTACGTTTCGCCCACCTTCGGCTTCATACGCCTTTGCGAGGAACACGAGTCGGTAAGTAGCGTCGGCATATTTCTTCAGGTCGAGATCGAATTCGGCATGACCCTTGTCGTTGGTACGAGTGTCCTGGAGTTTCGTCGTGTAGCCTTCTTTCGCGTGCCGTGCGTCGTAGAACTGATAGTCCGGCCATTTGCGGAAAGCGGCAAAGCTGGGATTGAGCGTCAGCGTGGCTTCCACCCGGCGGTTTGCGGCCGGCGTGCCAAACAGATTGCGTGTATCGACCAGTCCTTTGAGTCCATCCGGCCTCACCCAACCATCGGCTATGTGCGCTGACAGGCTGGCGTCTACCTTCATACTGTCCGGCAGGAACTCCTTGACGGAAATGGTTGTTGAGCCGATTGACCGCTCCTCCGCATCTTTTCCGACGATATAGAGATTGACTGTCCAGGTGCCGGTAGGCGCGGCTTCCGCAGGGGTATAGTCGATCGCAGTGAACCCGGATGCATCTATGGAGACTGCCAGCTTCTTTACGGTCAGACCGCGCGGATCGACAATTTCGGCCTGAAGCGGCACACCTGCGGGGCTTTGCGCCCAATTCGCCGTGCGAACAATGACACCGATATGGATCAGATCGCCGGGCCGATAAATGCCGCGGTCGGAAAACAGATACGCAGAAAGCTCGCCCTCCGTTGCCGGATTGACTTCGCCACCCGTATCGAAGCGGGAGTAATCGAGCCGTCGGTCGCGTCCGTCCACAGGCAAGAATGAAAGGTCGTTGTCCTTTCGCACGGTGTACATGACCGGGCGTTTTTCGTGTTCCAATCCTTTGAGCGTGGGGAAGTGCACCGCGCCGTCCGCTCCGGTTGCATCGCTGTAGAGCGTCTCACCATTCACCGCGATGACAGCGACGGCGGCGCCAGCTACCGGTTGCCCCGTGCGGATCGATTGCACGAAGACATCGCGGCTGCCGTCCAGCGCTCGTTTGGCGATCATGCCGAGATCGGTGATGACGATCAGGCGCGTGTCGGTCGGTTCGTCGCTGTTGTCAGACTGCTCCTCGTCGGATTCGCCTTCGCTGTCCGTTTCCGCCGCCTTCTTCGCGTTTGGATTGTAGGCGGACAGATGCAGTAGAAAGACCCCGCGCTTGCCCTCTTTCAGGTATTGACCCAGATCGACGCCTTCATAGTGCGCTTCGCCCGGCGCCACGGGGGGGAACGCCCGCGCGTCCCGGAATCGCTCCACGATGTGATCTTCGCTGAAACCGGAGAATTCCGGATGGCTGAAGCTGCCGTCATTAAAACTCACCAGATGCTGCAGCTGCTCCGGCAGCACACGCCCGATCTCCAGCTGCATGCCGGGCAGATTGCGTGCAACCACGGAAATGCGACGGTCCCCGCTCATGGACAACAGTGAACCGTCGGCCATGAAGCGCAGGAGTTTCGGGTAGTCCGGCACCGCGAACACGCGAACGTCGGCCTTACCAAGAATGTAGCCGCCGAAAGATTTCAGTCCCGGTTCGAAGCGGACATAGACGCGTTGCCCCGGCTCGGCGCGATATCTGAAGCTCTGCAGTTGCGCATATTCTTGCTCGGTGGGCACGGGCGCGAGTTTCAGTGGCCGCGAGTGGCGCAGCACATCCTCGCTCACCTCGCCAGCAGTCCACTCGTATGGCGGTGCGTCATCGGGCTGTTTGATTCCTGGCTTGCGCTTCGGCAACACCCAGGCTTTTGCGGATGCAGCCAGGTCAGCGCTGCGCACCGCGGCGGTGAGATTGGCGACCAGCACCTGTTCAGGTTCGTATTTGTCATTGTCGACCAGCGTCGGTTTAACGTCGGTCATTTTCAGACTATACAGCCCCGGCACGCGCACCGAGATGTGCAACGGCGCGGGAGTGCCATCGCCGCCGCGCGCGCTGCGGACGCCAGCGGCGATGGTCAGCATCACCGTGTCATCGTCGCGCGGCAGCTCCAGCGGCTGGGAGTGTACCCACGCCTGCAGCTTCGCCGCATCGTAAGCGACGGTGAATTTGAGTTGTGTCACGTATTTCCCATCGCGGCCGCGCAGCGCGAGCGAAAGCCGTTTCTCCAATTGCGCCGGATCGACAGGATAGTTGAAGGTGAGGAGCGTAATGGTCTTTTTCGCCGTCGGCCGCTGCGGATCCTGATAAAATTCGCCCTTGCCCGGCGTAACGGAGAAAGCGGGCACCACAAAAATTAGGTGATCGTCCGCCATCAGTACATGAGGTGCGAACGCCTGCTTCACATCGAATTGCACCGAGACCTGCGAACCCACCGGCCAGTCCGCCGCCGGCATGAATCGCAAGGTGCGGTCGTCAATCCAAGTCCAAACGCCCTTCAGCACCGGGTCTGTAGAAATGCCGCGTATAACCGGCTTGCCGATCTGCTCGATCGGCGCGGAGGAAGCAGAGAACTTTACTTCGACCGGATGAACAACAACTGTGGGTGTGCCGTCCGGCTTTTCGTAAGCCGTGACAGCTGGACCATGCGCGACGAAGGTAATGCGGGGCGGCTCCGGAGGATGTGGCCGATGCAGATACCACTGCCATCCGGCCCAGCCCGCGATGGCGAGAACAATGACAGCCACCGCACCGCCGCCGTACTCCTTCGGACGCCGGAGCAACTCCGCTCCGGTCCTTCCGATCCATGGCGGCGGTGACCACGATAACGATCCGAACACCGGCCGCAGAGTAGCGCTTAGAATGGCCAAGAACCGGCCGGCTACCCGCGCAATGCGCGCCGCCCGCCCCCTGATAAATCCAAGCATGTCCAAAGCCCCCTTCGAACGGAATTTGTACCCGTTCTACCGCTCCGCACGCCTCACAGCGGCACCCGACTGATCACATTGACGCGCAATCGGGCTGCCTCGTCCAGATGCTCGATACGATTCAGCTTGTGAATAAGACATGGAAGCACGGATCGCCGGGTGGACTCTCTCGTGTCGTTTCAAGGCGAGGGGGACGGGTAGAAACGGTGCGCCTACCTCATCGCGGAACGGTTCGTTCTGCCGTGGGGCTTGCTTGGACATAAAGGACACGGTCCAGTTTCCCGAGGTTCCCTTGTGCTGAAACGCGCCCGTTCGGCGCCGGAGGAGGCGGCATTGTTGCTGGCTGCCTGTTTCCGCCATGCTGATATTGGCTATCTTGGCAGCCGCGCAGGCGCATGCCTCGTGTCGCGCATGTGCGGGCTCGAGCCGAATGCGCGGGCAGGCTGTCATTACGCGAGCGGCATGCGGATCGTGTCACGAAATACCATGCATCCTTGAGATCAGGGGAGAGGCGGGCCTCCGTTCGCTCATTTTTTGAAACGGACTGTGATCGCCGGGATGCTGCCGAATTCGCCCGATAATCTCGCCCACTGGCCCAGATTTCCGCAGAGAGCATTGCCCGGAAACAGCATGCCGAACACCGGCCTCACAGGAGGCGAAGCCGGTGAGGCTGCCGCATATCTCGAATCGCTCAAGTGAACGCGAGCGCGTGATGCTGCGGCAGTGGAAACTTTTGCTTGCTGGTTTGCTGCTGGGTTGGCCTTCTGGTCTTGCGGCTTGGGGGGTTGGGGCGGCCATCGTGATCGGATTCGGTTTGTATGACGTGAGCGCCACGACGCCGCACGATCCACTGTTCGGTTGGCTGGTGCACCGGACGATGATCCGCTCCGTGAAAGTCCGAGCCACAGAAGTGGTGCCGCACAGTTTCACGCAGCCGGAACTGACTTGCGGGTCTCAACTTTACCAATGGCATTGTGCGGCTTGCCATGGTGGCCCCGGAATTTCGCGGCAAGTTGGGTCGATGGGCTCACGCCAACGCCGCCCTATCTATTCGATGCGGCGCGGCAATGGTCGCCGTCGCAGCTGCATTTCATCATTGCAAATGGCGTAAAGATGACCGCGATGCCGGCATGGAAGCTAACGATGTCAGATCAGGACATCTGGAGCCTTGTTGCGTTTACACATGAACTGCGCGGCATCTCGCAACGCTCCTTTCCATGCATGCGCGCCGCGCAGCCAAAACCGAAGCTGACAGCGGGCGCCCCGCCTCCGGCCGGGTCAATGACGGAAGGCTCCGGCGCCCTGACGCATCGCCGTCACACAAAAAATGCAAATTGATCGGCTGGTTCGGAACTAGAAGAAAAAACTGGCGTTTCTCACATAACGCCGGGTGTAACCCGAGCGCTTGGAGGTGGTGATGGTGTCGGAAGAAGCGATTCGCCAGCGAAGCTATGAGATATGGGCCCGGGAAGGCCGGCCAGACGGAAAGTCGCTGGATCATTGGCTGCGCGCCAAAGCGGAACTCCAGGCGGAGCAGCTGGCTAGGCCCAGATTCCGGACGTTCGAGTACTACATGAAGCTACATCGTTTCGAAGAATGGCAGCGCGCCGTTCAGCCGAAGCCCAGAATTTCTGTGCCGCCCGAGGTCCGGATGGCGACGCGTATTCCGCGCAAGGATAGGCCAGCCGTTGCGGCGTAGCCGCTATCGCTGCCAGGCGACCAAGGACAATTCGGCCGGGACCTGCACGCCTTCGCGGTGCGGAATGACCCGCACGGTGTAGTCGTCCGCCGGCCTGAGCGCGGGTACCTCGCCCGCATATATGTAACCGTTCAGAGCGCCGGGAATTGTCTGTTCCTGGTGCAGAACCACCGCCTCCGCCGGTTTGTCGCCGTTCACATCGGCAAACAATTGCACTTGTATCGATGACGGCGCGATTTCGCCCAGAAATATCGGAACCGATACGCGCCAGCGGTCCTGCGCTCTTGTGACATTCGGCTTCTCGATGTGCAGGTCGGACCAGCGACGCGTGAGTGTTTCTGCCCAGTCCCTCGCCGCGCGCGCCGCCGCACACGCATCTGCTCCGCGTTCACGATAAAGGGTCGCCAGCGGCAGGTAGACCTTTTCGACATAGTCGCGGAACATGCGGGTGCTGGCGAAGACGGGCGTGAGCAGCGATAAGCTGCGACGGACACGGGCGAGCCACCGCCGCGGCAGCCCTTCTGCATCTCGATCATAGAATTCGGGCACGATTCGAGTTTCCAGCAGCGAATAAAGACTGTGCGCGTCCTTGGCATCAATCTTGGCGGCGTCTCCGCCTTTGTCGTCGCCGATCGCCCAGCCAACTTCGGGACGAAAGGCCTCGTCCCACCACCCGTCGAGAATGGAACAGTTGATACCCCCGTTCACCAGCACCTTCATGCCGCTGGTCCCGCAGGCTTCCCACGGGCGGCGCGGTGTGTTGATCCAGAGGTCGACGCCTTGCACGAGTTCCTGCGCCACCGCGATATCGTAATCCTCCAGAAACACGACGTGGCGGCGATAGCGCGGGTTTCGGGCCAATTCGATCCAGGCGCGGATCATCGCCTTGCCCTCGCTGTCCGCTGGATGGGCTTTGCCGGCGACCACGATCTGAACCGGCCGCTGCGCATTCATCAGCAGCCGGTCAAGGCGGACAGGATCGCGCAGCAGCAGGTTTGGCCGCTTGTACTCTGTGAAGCGGCGCGCGAAGCCGATGGTCAGAATATTGGGATCGAGCACAGTGTCGGCTTCACGCACGCTGCCTTGCTCGGCGCCGCGCTCGCGCAATTGCCGTGAAAGGTGATCGCGCACGCGCGCCACCAGCTGCTGCCGGCCTTCGCCGCGCATGTCCCAGAGCCTTTCGTCCGAAATGGATGCCATGCGCTCGGGAAGAATGTCCGGCATGCCGCGCCAGCGATCTTTGCCGCAGGCTTCGCTCCACAGGCGATCGGCCTGCGGCGAATCCCAGGTGGGAATATGCACGCCGTTCGTCACATGGCCCACCGGTACTTCGCAATTCGGCCAGCGCTCAAAGAGCGGCTGAAAAATCCGGCGGCTGAATTCGCCGTGTAGACGGCTCACACCCAAGGTCATCGCTGAGCCGCGCTGTGCCAGATAGGCCATGTTGAATGGTTCGTCGGCCTCCAGTGGTTCCGTCCGCCCAAGCCCAATGAGCTCCTGTGTGGTGACGTTAAAGCGTTCGAGCTCTCGATCGCGATACGGCAAATATCGCGCGAGCAGAGCTGATGGAAAGGAATCGAAACCAGCCGCCACCGGTGTGTGTGTGGTGAACACGTTGCCGGCTCGCGTGGCCCAGAATGCATCCCAGAAATCGAAGCGGCAGTGCTCTGCACGTTGCCTCGCCCGCTCGATGATGGCGAACGCCGCATGGCCTTCGTTGATGTGACAGATCTCTGTTTCCGGATGCAGCTTCTCCACCGCGCGCCAGCCGGCGATGCCCAGCACGATCTCCTGCATCAGGCGTATTTCGCTGCCGCCGCCATAGAGCTTGGCGGTGATGCCGCGGTCCACCGGACTGTTCAGTGGATCGTTGCTGTCGAGCAGGTATAGGGGGACGCGCCCTACCGTCGCTTTCCAGACACGCAGGTGCACCGTGCGGCCGGGGAATTCCAGCGGAATGCGCAACCAGCCGCCTTCGTCCAATATCACGGGCGCCAGCGGTAGGCTGGCGGGCTCGTTGTACGGATAGAGTTCCTGCTGCCAGCCCTCCGCATCGACGATCTGGCGGAAATACCCTTCCTGATAGAGCAGTCCGATACCAATCACAGGCGCAGCAAGATCGCTGGCCGTTTTCAGGTAGTCACCCGCAAGGACGCCAAGGCCGCCGGCATAAAGCGGCAGGGCCGCGCCCAATCCGAATTCCATGCTGAAATAGGCGACGGTCTTTACGGTGTCAGCGCCGTGTTCAGAGACAAACCATCCTGGCTCGTCAAGGTAATGTCGGCGTGCCGCCACGAACGCGCCAAGACGAGCACGAAACCCTTCGTCGTTGGCGAGTTGCTGCAGGCGCTGCGGGTTTGCGCCCTGCAACACGCTCCAGGGATTTTTCGTTTGCCCCCACAGGCGCGAATCCACTTCTGCCCATAACGCGTCGGCTTCGTGGCTCCAGGTCCACCGCAGGTCGAGCGCGAGATCGCGGAGATCGGAAAGGCATTCGGGCAAATTGGGAAGGGGCAGCGCGACCATGTCAGAACGTCATCTTGTCGAAAGCCCCGCGCCGCATGGAATCAGCACAATCGTCCGCCGCGCGTCAACCACGGTAGCCTCCGGTCACGACGCCGTTCTTCATGATGAACTGCGGCTTCGCGAGCGTGGCGATGTCGTCAGCCGGTGCGCCAGCCACAGCAACAAGATCGGCGAGATGTCCCGCCTTGATACTGCCCAATTCATGTTTGCTGCCAAGAATTTTCGCGTTCACTGCTGTGGCGGCGAGAAGAGCTTGAGTCGCTAACATTCCAAAACGCGTCATCCAGACAAGCTCGCGCAGGTTTGTGCCATGCGCGAATACGCCGACATCGCTGCCGCAGCCGATGGTGACGCTTTCTGCCAGCGCGTTGCGGAACCCACGCTCCGCCATCTGCATGGATTCGGTGGGATCGGATTCGCCCGGTACATAGTCGCGGAAATATTCGCCAATCGCTTCCGGCGCCGTGAGCGTCGGCAGGTAGGCGACATTGTTCTCGCGCGTCAGCGCAAAAGTTTCGCGAGAGCCGCCATAGCCGTGCTCGATGGTCTGCACACCCGCCCGGGTGGCGCGGCGCATGGCTTCGTCGGTCATGGCGTGCACGGCGACGGGGCGGCCGAGATCGTGCGCGGCAGCCACCGCCGCGTTGAGTTCTTCCTGTGAAAATGTCGGACGCGTTTCGCCGTACCGCCCTGTGCGGTAGTCGCCATAAAGCTTGATCCAGTCTGCCCCCTGCGCCGCTTCAATCCGCACGGCGCGCATAACTTCATCGACACCGCTCACTTCCAGCGCGCCTTGCGGGAAGCAGCAGTCGGTGCGGTAGTTGCGCCGCGCCGGGCCATATGACCCGGTGGCTACGATTGCGCGGCCCGCCACAAACAGCCGCGGGCCTTTGACGATCCCGTCCTCGATGGCGCGCTTGAGCGACACATCCGCGTAGCCGGCGCCTTCGGTGCCGAGATCGCGCAAGGTTGTAAAGCCGGCCATCAAGGTGGCTTCCGCGTGCCGCACCGCGCGGGCGGTGCGATAGGCTTCCGTCTCCTTCAGCACCTGATCGTCCCACGATGTTTCATTGTACGGGTGCAGGAACAGGTGCGAATGCAGATCCATCAAGCCCGGCAGCAACGTCGCGCCCGGCAGCTCGATCAATTCGCAATGGCCGACTTCGCCGATCGATTGCCGCGTGCCAACGGCGGCGATGCGCGCGCCTTCCACCAGTGCGCACCAGCCCCGATGGGTGTCGCCGCCGGTCCAGATTTGATCCGGGATGAGGAGAGTGCGCTTGCTGCTCATCTCCTCGATCCCGGTACGCTTACGCCTCGTAACCCATCACGGCTTTCACTTCCAAAAATTCGTGGAAGCCGAACGCGCCCCATTCGCGCCCGGTGCCGGATTGCTTGTAGCCACCGAACGGTGCGTTCAAATCCGTGCTGGCGCCGTTCAGGTGCACCATGCCGGTGCGCAGTTGCGCCGCCACATCGCGTGCATGATCGATCGAACCCGACTGCACGTAGCCCGACAAACCGTACGGCGTGTCGTTCGCCTGCTCGATCGCCTCGCTTTCCGAATCGTAAGGCAGGATCGACAGCACCGGCCCGAAGAGTTCCTCGCGCGCAATCGTCATGTCGTTCTTCACATCGGCGAAAATCGTCGGCCGCACATAGTAGCCGCGATTCAATCCTTCCGGCCGCCCCACGCCACCCGTCACCAGGGTGGCGCCCTCGTCGATCCCCGCCTGGATCAGCCGCTGGATCTTGTTGAACTGCGTCTCGCTCACCACCGGCCCGAGCCGCGTGCCTTCGGCAAACGGATCGCCCACTTTCGCCTTCTCGGCCGTCGCTTTGGCAATGGCCACGACGTCATCCTGTTTGCCGCGCGGCACGAACATGCGGCTCGGCGCATTGCAGGACTGCCCGGAATTCGAAAACATGTTCATCACGCCTTCCGGGATCGCCTTCGAAAGATCGGCGTCTTCCAGCACGATGTTGGCAGACTTTCCGCCCAGCTCCTGCGCCACGCGCTTCACGGAATCCGCGGATGCCTTCGCCACTGCGATGCCGGCGCGCGTCGAGCCCGTGAACGACATCATGTCGATGCCGGGATGCGCGCTCATTGCTTCGCCCACCGTCGGGCCGTCGCCGTTCACCAGATTGAACACGCCCGCGGGCACGCCCGCTTCGTCCAGCACTTCGGCAAACAGCAGCGCGCTCATGGGTGCGATTTCGGAAGGCTTCAGCACCATGGTGCAGCCCGCTGCAATGGCCGGCCCAACCTTGCAGGCGATCTGGTTCATGGGCCAGTTCCACGGCGTAATCATGCCGACAACGCCAACCGGCTCGTAGCGGATGGCGGTGGTGCCCTGAAGTTTGAGGAATTCGAAATCCTTCAGCACCTTCATGGCGGTCATCAGATGGCCGATGCCGCTGGCGGCTTGGGCGTTCTTCGAAAGCGTCAGCGGCGCGCCCATTTCGCGCGAAATGGTTTCGACAAATTCGCCGTAGCGGCGCTGATAGATCTCCACCACCTTCTGCAACAGCGCGAGGCGCTCCTCCTTGGTGGTGCGCGACCATGCCGGAAAGGCTTTGCGTGCCGCGGCCACCGCTTTGTCGACATCCGCTTTCGAGCCCAGGCTGATGCGGGCGAAGGCTTCTTCGTTCGCCGGATCGATCACTTCCAGGGGATTCGGGGTGGCCGGATCGACCCATTTGCCGTCGATGTAAAATTGCAGCTTGTTCAGCATAGCTGGCTCCTTGGCGCTTATCGGGGAATGGCTTTGACCCAATATAGGCGCGCGACGGAGAGCGGCCAATCACGAAGGGTGATGCGCCGCCTGCGGTGTTTTCACGAGCCTCCAAACGCTGGCCGACGGCTCGCGGGCGGCCCTTTCGCAGGATGCGTGTGTAACAGCGGTTGGGCGTCTGGATGAGATAGAGCACCCGCCTCGGCTGACGGGGCAGCGCGGCTTTCACCAGCGCCAGCACCGCCTTCAATTCGTGCAAATAGCCACCCAGAGCCCGCGCGAATTCCCGCAGTGCAGCCGTATGGCAGCCGGTTGTCCGCGCATTCCTGTTTCCCCTCGGCGCCCCACCTCTGGATTTGATCCGCAGCGTCGGACACGCCAAGCCCTTGCTGCGGCTGGAAATTCCGCCTGAGGTTGTTTTGCGGATTTTTGAAGGGGGTGGGTACCCCTCCTCCACCGGCAGAGCCGGCAAGGCGGGCAGACGAAGCGCGGCGAGCCGCAAGTCCGCCGCGTCGCCCCGGGCATAAATCACTCGCGCCAGGGCGCCGCCCGTCACGGCCATCGCGTTGGACGCGCTCACGAAATGACCGATCCAAGCCGAGCGCAGGTGCAAATGCCGCGCGGCCACCGCCCGGTCCCGGCACCCTTCCGCCAATGTCAGTTGCGCCCGCAGATGCTCCTCGAAAGCCCGGGCAAGTTTCGCACTATTCATGCCCCTATTATAGGAATAAAGAGTGTTAAAAATCAAGTTCAATCAGGAATAAACGCTCAATTCTGGCTTGATTGCGGCGGCATAGCACGAATGCGTCATGCGGAAGGCGCGCGAAACATTAGCCTCTCGGGAAAACAACTTCCCGGAGACGATCATGTCCAAGATGCTGTTCGCCGGCGCCGCGCTGGCGCTCCTTTCGAGCGCATCCACGCAGGCGGCGCCGCCCATCCTCGCGGGTGATTATTCGCTGGTCGTGCGCTCGTGGTGTCAGGGCCATGTGACGGCTCACTTCAACGCCTCCAATCTCGTCGACTCACTGGACTATGATGGAGGCGCCACCACCACCGTGTTTGGGACTGCCAATTTCGATCCCGACACGGGAAAGGTGAAGCTCGAAGGCTTTTCGCACAACGGATCGCCTTTCCTGCTGGCCTTGACCGGCAATCAGAACACCACCGAGGGCATTCCGCTGGCGGAACAACCATTCTCAGCGAAGGCCAAATACAAAACGGCGAAGACGTCTCTGAAACTCGGCGACGCGACATATCATGCGATCTACAGCCAGCCCGATCAGAACGGCATCGCGCATAACGTGACGCTTCTGATTCTGACCACCGATGTCATCACCTGTTCGGCACAGGGTGAAGCCACGCGGCAATGAGCCCTGAAAATCGGTGAAAATCGGGGACATGACACGCATCCCCTGCCGAGTGGCAGCAGCACAATACGTACGCTGTCCCCGAATTACTTCGATGTTCGCATCGTGCCACACTTTTCCATCCCACGGCCTCCGGCCGGAAGGGACGAATATCTCCGGTATAATGGGAATGTGGATGGGAACGGCCTGGGAGACGGGGCGTTCTCTCTAAGGGGCTGAGGCGAAGCCCCCCAGCTCTCCACTTCGCAAAATCATCCAACACGAAGGAGGAGCAAATGCACTCCAGATCAATGATTGCAGGGGCAGGGTTGGCGGTGAGCGCCGCGCTACTGCTCGGTGCGTCCGCACAGGCTCAAGGTTATGGGTCATCGATGCAGAATCAGAACGCGACCCCGCAGGCCACGCCCACCCAGCAAATGCCCACAACAACCGGCACCATGGGCTCGCAAACCACTGCCACGCAACCTGTGACAGAGGTGAGCGATCCAGCCAGCAAGCTTGCCTCGGCAAGCGTGCGTGATTCGACGGGTCAATCCGTCGGACAGGTACAGAGCGTGCAGACCGCGAATGGGCGGGCAAGCAGCGTGAAGGTCTCGCTAACGACCACCGCGGGAGGGCCCAAAGTCGTTTCCATTCGTGCATCCAAGTTGCGGTACGATCCAAATGGCAACAGCCTGGTAACGACGCTCACATCCTCGCAGATCAATTCACTGCCCGCCGCGCAGAACCCCTGACGCGGAGCAGCAAACCGGCGGACGGGAAGCCTGGCCATAGGATGCTCGTTCGCCGACCCGGGGGGCACAAGCTGGCACTCACCAAATCGACGCGCCCGACCAGAGAGCGCGGCGTAAAGATGGGGCGTAAAAAGAACCCCGTGAAAATCGGGGACACGATACGCATCCCCCCACCTGGCGGGGATACATAACTGTCCCGAATTACCCAACGAGCGTGGATTGACGGCATGGTCGCACGAACGCGGACGCATTATGCTCAATTTGAGTTTTTTGAGTTTCGTCGATTTTGATCCGGAGCGGATCCCAGCCCGTCGGATCTAATTGACCGTCGCCAACATGGCGTAGCATTCCCCGAACTTGTCGCCCCCAATGTCCTTTAGGCCGCGGCCCGGAATCTTCTGTCCGGCCTTGGGCGGAAAAAAACTCTGGACCAGGGCCCTGTCTTCCACCGTCGCCAGCCCTCGATTGAGGTAGAACATATGCTTCTCGCCATCGAAGGCGATTTCGGATCGCTTGTAAAATCCCCGTGCAAGCCGTTGGCGAACTTCCGCCAGAAAATCGAACATCTCGAGGTTGTCGGCCGGGACGGAAGAACGGTCGTTGACCCATCGAAAATAATAGGACGGCTCCGCCAGGAAAAAGATTTCAAGCGCGGTCGCGATATCGCAGTTCTCTTGCCGAATAATCCATAATAGCGGCGCGTGGCTGTAATCCCAATTCCAACGCGTCGCCACAACGTGCCAAATGTCAGGATCGGACGATGCCAAGAGCCAACGGGCGAACCTGACAAATTTCTCCGGCGAGTAGTCGGTCCAAGGCGAACAATGCTCGGCCCAGCTCAGGAGCATTTCGTCCGTGTTTTCGACGGACTTCCATTTGTCGGCGAGTTCCCGCTTGCGATCCAGCTCGACACGGCGTTCGGCCTCTTGCCGTTGCCGCCGCGCCAGCACCTCGTCCAAATCGATCCGCCTCAGGTCGATCGCAAACACTTCGCCGTTCTTTATGCTGACGTGGATCGTCGCATTCAGCGAGGCCGGATTGGCCCGATACCCGACAAATCCGAGTTCGTTGGGCTCGCCCGTCCCGCCGTCTGACAAGCGCAGGTCGGGCAGCGCTTTCTGCATGGCATCGACATTCATGCCGATGCGCATGCCGCACACCGCCACGTCACGAGGGAAATTAAAGGAAGCCGAATAAGAGATGGAGTCGATGAGCCCATCCGCATGCGAGAAATTTACCCACACGCCGGTGGTTCTCTGAAAGTCGCTGAACATGTTCAGCGCCCGCTTTTTTTCTTCCGGCCCAAGAAGCGCTTCAACCTCGGCCGGGGTCATCAGAGGACGGAGTTGCGACAATTGTTCCGCGAGCGACATCGGCGCACACCTCGTAACGGACGGAGTATGCCGGCGATTGTTGCGCCGAATAATGGCTGAAGCGTTACGCCCCATTTTTTTACATTGGTTTACATTTGGTCCAGACCTGTTTTCAGTTTCTGTATAATGCCACCGATGGAAGAGATCGTTCTGCGCCTGCTGACCGCGGTCGCCATGGGTATGGCGCTCGGTCTCAACCGCGACCTCAAAGGCAAGCCCACGGGCATGCGCACCTTGGGGCTGGTGAGCCTGGGCGCCGCCACGGTTACCCTCGGTCTCACGCATGAGGCGCACATTGCCTTCGACAACGCCGCCTACAGCCGCGTGCTCCAGGGCGTGGTGCAAGGCGTGCTCACCGGGATCGGGTTTCTCGGTGGCGGCGTCATCCTGCGCAGCGACGCCAAAGAGCGCGTGCGCAATATCACCACAGCGGCGACCGTGTGGGTGACCGCCGCGCTCGGCACCGCCGTTGCCGTGGCGGACTGGCGCATTCTGGCGATCGGCTTCACGCTCGCGCTGCTGCTGCTTCTGTTCGGACGCCAGGGCGAGAAGTGGGTGGAGCGCAAGGTGGGCAGCGCGCTACCCGAAGATGACGAAGGCTGACGCCACTCTCCCGCCGGTGTCTTCGCGACGGAAGCGGTGTGACATTCCGGCGACAAACCGACGGCAAACCAGTGTTCCTGTCAGCCGGGCCGGTTGCCGCGCAATTATCCTTACGCCAAGGTTTATACGCGAGAAACTAATTTGCGCCTCACCCGCCGCGGGGTCGGAGGGGCCGCGCAAAAGAAGCGGTTCCGCCGCCGGCGAGAGCCGCCAAGGGGAGCCAAATGCCTGAATCGCGTCGAACCGGGCGCGCCCTGACCATTGCGGGCGCATTGCTGCTTTCCAGCGCCTTGGCCGCACCGGCCTTTGCGGAAATCGAAGAGGTGGTGGTGACCGCCCAGAGGCGGGCCGAAGACATCCAGACGGTCCCGATTTCCATCACGGCCTTCACCCCCCAGGACCTTCAGGCCCACCAGATCGAGCAGTTCAAGGATCTGGTCTTCAACACGCCCAATGTTAGCTACACGAAGGACCAGTACACCGGCTCGGATTTTCAGATTCGCGGCATCGGGCTGACCGCCATCGGCTACGATTCGGAGTCCGGCGTGGCCGTGCATCTGGATGACGTGTACCTCTACACCCCGCCGCTGGCCGAAGCCACGTTCTTCGATCTCGACCGCATCGAAGTGCTGCGCGGCCCGCAGAGCACGTTGTATGGGCGCGGTGCAACGGGCGGCACCGTCAACATCATCACCGCCAAGCCGAATCTCGACGAATTCCACGCGGACCTCGAAGGCACGATCGGCAATTACGATGCCCACGAAGTCCGCGGCATGGTGAATGTGCCCATCATCGATGGGCAACTCGGCGTTCGCCTCTCGGGAGACTGGAACCAGCGCGACGGCTTTGTCACCAATGTGTCCAACGGCGACAAGCTTGACGGCCGGGACACGTTTTCCCTGCGCGGCAGCGTACGGTGGGAGCCGACAACCAGCACCACCATCGATCTCATCGCGTCGGTGTCGCACGAAGACGACAACCGCATGCGGTCGCAAAAGGAATACTGCACCAGCGACCCGAGCGGCACGCTCGGTTGCCTGCCGGATTCCATCTCGAACGGGTTGGTGAATTTTAATTCCACATTGCCGTCGGTCGCTTCCAGCGTGCAGGGGATGGAATCCGCCGGATTGCCGGGGTCGCTCGGGCTTTTCGATCTGACACAGCAACCGCAGCTGCCGGCGCTCTGTTTGCAGCCGGGCAATCCATGCAACCCGTCGGACCCTCGCAAGGTCTTCACGGATTTCGACCCGCGCTACAAAGCGAACGACAATTTCTATGCCATCAACTGGAAGCAGAAACTCACCAGCTGGCTGGACGCAACCCTGGTTGGCGGCTGGGACAAGAACACCGTGTGGTCGCAGGAGAGCTACAACAATGTCGCCGGCGTGCCGTTCGACCAGGCACGGCTTGGCAATTGGGATGCGTTCACCGGCGCCGAGGGAACGCTGCATGGCTTGCTGCTGACGCTGGGCGGTCCGAACTATGCCAATCTGTACGCGCCATTTTTCACCACCGTGCCGGGATCGTTGCCGCTGTCGGGCATCCAGAATCTCGGAATCACGGGCGGCAACATCAAAGCCTTTGTGCCTGGCGTCACGGCGTTCGATCAGTCGAACAACGAGGCCACCCAGCAATCGCTCGAGCTTCGCTTCAACACCAATTTCGACGGCCCGGTGAACTTCCTGCTGGCGGGCTATTACCTGCACACCACGTCGAGCGGCGACTATTTCGTCAACGCCTCGACAGAAGATTATCCGGGCATTGTGTTGGGAAGCATCAAGGGCCTGCTGAATGCACCCGCCTTATGCCTGAACACTGGCTGCATTGTGGCGCCGTCCTTCTATCACAATGTCGGCGACCGGAACACGCTGACATCCAAAGCCGTGTTCGGAGAGGTCTATTACCAGATCATCCCGGACGAATTGAAACTCACAGGCGGACTGCGCTGGACGGACGACGAGAAATTCCAGCGCGGCCGCATCGAGCTGTTCAGTGGCCTCGTGCCGCTCGGCTCGACGGACGAAAAAGCGGCGATGCAGCAACTGGTGGAGGAAGGTCAGGTTGATTTCGATCAGTCCAACGCGGAGCCCAGCGTCTGGCAGATCAATCGCGTCACCTTCAATAAGCTGACAGGCCGTGCTGTATTGGACTGGACACCGAAGACGGATTTCACCGACGCAACGCTTGTCTATGCCTCCTACGCGCGCGGCTACAAGGCGGGCGGTTTCAATCCGGGTATTCAACCCGGCCTTGGCGTACCTTCCACATATCTGCCGGAAACGGTCGATGCGTTTGAGATCGGCACCAAGAACACACTGCTGGGCGGCACCCTGCAGGCGAACGGCGACATCTGGTATTACGATTACAAAGATCTGCAAGTCGCCGCGATCGAGAACAACACCTCGGTCAATCAGAACATCAATGCCAAACTCTGGGGCGTGGAAGGCGAACTCTTCTGGGCACCAGCCACCAACTGGCAGTTCAATCTGAGCTTCGGCACGACCCATTCCAGCATCGGGAATTCCGATTTGATCGACGACCGCAATCCGACAGCGGGCCGTAACGATGTGCTGCTTGTGAAGGACGACACGCTGGGGGCCACGGTCGGCCAGAACTGCGTACTCTATTACACCGGCGCGACGCCGGGCACTTTGCCTGCCCTGCCAGCCCCTCTTAGCTTCATTGCTCCTCCGGGCGGGGTGAATGGGCTGGTGGCGCACGGAGTTCCGCATACCTCATTCGGCACTTGCATTCCCGGGGATACGGTGATTCCCGGTACCGGACTCACATTCGAGAAATTGCTGAATTTGCAGGGATTCTCGACCGAAGATCCTACCGGTCACGGCAGTCTTTCCGGGGCGTTCGTGAATTTAAGCGGCAACCAGCTGCAGAACACGCCGGACTTCACGATCAGCGTGGGTGCCCAGTACACCTTCGAGATGAGTGGCGGCTACACGATCGTTCCGCGCGTCGATTACTACTGGCAGACCGACATGTATG
>DATAVW010000170.1:0-27532 GCA_036267515.1 Rhizomicrobium sp. | reverse complement strand
GGGGCAGAAATGCACCGCCATCCGTCGGGCGCTGGTTCCCGCTTCACTCATCGATGCGGCGGAAGCCGCCTTGAAGGAGCGGCTGGCGAAAGTCGTGATGGGCAACCCGCGCGACGAGAAAACACAAATGGGCGCGCTGGTCAGCGCCTCGCAACGCGACGATGTGCGGTCACAGATCGAGAAGCTCCGCGGTGAAGCGCGGATCGTCTCCGGCGATCCGAACAGGAGCAACGGCAAAGGCGCCTTCCTCGAACCCATTCTCTTGCGCTGCGATTCCCCCGAACGCGCCACGGCGGTGCACGAGGTGGAAGCGTTCGGCCCGGTCGCCACGTTGATGCCGTACACCGACATCTCCGATGCCGTGCGGCTGGTGAACAAGGGCAACGGTTCACTGGTGATGTCGCTGTTCACCTACGATCCGGCGGTGACGCGCGCGGTGCTGACCGGCTCAGGCGCCTTTCACGGGCGGCTGCTGATCGTGGACCGCGATTGCGCGCGCGAATCTACGGGACACGGCTCGCCCTTGCCGATGCTGGTGCATGGCGGGCCGGGCCGTGCCGGCGGGGGCGAAGAACTGGGCGGCTTGCGGGGCGTGATGCACTACATGCAGCGAACAGCATTGCAGGGTTCCCCGCGCATGCTGGCGTCCGTCACCAACAGCTGGATCAAGGGTGCGCCGGAGAATCGCGAGCCGCCGCATCCCTTCCGGCTGAAGTTCGGCGAGCTGCAGCTGGGCAAGACGTTCGCCAGCGAACCGCGCACCGTCACACTCGAGGACATCGAGCAGTTTGCGCATTTCACCGGCGACACCTTCTACGCCCACATGGACGAGGAAGCCGCCGCGGCCAATCCGTTCTTCGGCGCCCGCGTGGCGCATGGATACCTGCTGCTGTCGTTCGCGGCAGGCTTGTTCGTCGATCCCGCGCCGGGGCCGGTGCTGGCGAATTACGGGCTCGACAATCTGCGCTTCCTCAAACCGGTGAAGCCAGGCGATAGGATCAAGGTGCAGCTCACAGCCAAGTCCAAAACACTCCGCAAGGAGGAGTATGGCGAAGTCCGTTGGGCCGTAACGTTGAGCAATCAGGATAACGAAACGGTCGCTACCTACGAACTGCTGACGATGAACGCCGTATGAGCGTTGCCTGCAGAGAGTCTACGGAATGCCCGCCCCGAGAACATTCTGCATGTCGTAAAGACCGGCGGGCTTGTCTTGTGACCAGCGAGCTGCGGCAAGCGCGCCACGTGCAAAGATGATGCGGTCTTCCGCAATGTGAGAAAGCACCACGCGTTCATGTGGGCCAGCAAAAATCACCTGATGCTCGCCCACCACCGTTCCACCTCGCAGACTTGCGAATCCAATTGTGCCCTCACCGCGCGCAGCGTTTCGTTGCCCGTGCAGGTCCGAAATCTGATTGAGTTCTACATTGCGGCCTTTGGCAGCGGAGCGCCCGAGAAGCAGGGATGTGCCGGATGGAGCATCGACCTTCTTCCCGTGATGCATGTCCAGGATTTCGATATCGAAATCCTGGAGCGCTGCGGCCGCTTGCTTCACGAGGCTCGAGAGCAGTGCAATGCCGAGGCTCATGTTTCCCGATTTTACAATGGCTGTTCGTTCCGAGGCATTGGCGATTTGCGTCTCCTGTTCGGGTGAGAAACCCGTTGTGCCAATGATGTGAGGCACACGCATGCTGGCGGCGAGCTCTGCCAGCTCGATCGAACTCTGCGGCGTGCTGAAATCCACAATCGCGTCTGCCTTTCGCAAGGCTACCACGGCGTCATCTGTGACAAGTAAGCCTGGATCAGCGCTCGCAAGAAGACTTGCCTCTCTACCGACTTCCGGACTGCTGCTTCGAGCGATCGCGCCGGCGAGAATGCAATCTCCGGATTCGGAAATCGCGCGAAGGACGGTGCGGCCCATTCGGCCCGCCGCGCCGGCAACAACGATGCGCAGTTCCTCCATAGCTCAAACCGGCGTTTGTACGACGTCGAAACTGGAACTCGAATCGGCATCGACCTGACAGGTTCTTTCGATCATGGCGGGAAGCTTTGCGCCGCCATCGAAGCTTGTCGAGAGGCTACGATTATGTCTTGGCGTTGTCGCCGGCCGCCGGCGCACCATCCCGCCGTGCGACCGTAACCATAGCCGGGCGCAACAGGCGGTCGCCGATCACGTAGCCCGTCTGCACCACATTTACGATGCTGCCCGGCGGCTTGCCCTCGCCGGGAACCTCCGCAATGGCCTGATGGAAATTGGGATCAAACTTCCCATCCGACGTGTCGATCGGCTTTACGCCGTAACGCTCCAGCGTCGCCAGCAACTGCCGCTCCGTCGCTTCTACTCCTTCAATGACGGCCTTTACCTGCGGGCTGGCGCTTTCCCGTGCGTCTGCCGGACAGGCCCCAATGGCCCGGGCGAAATTGTCGGCCACTGCCAGAATATCGCGCGCAAATTTGGTGATCGCGTATTGTGATGCATCCTGCCGGTCGCGCTCGGCACGCCGACGCGTGTTCTCCGCATCCGCCAACGCGCGCAAGACGCGATCCTTGAGCTCGGCATTTTCCGCCTTGAGCGCGGATAAATCATTGCCGTCCGCTTCGGCCGTATCGTTGGCGGGCTGCGTTTCCGGCGTGTAGTCCTGATAATCGCTCATCGGTATTCCCTGAAACGTTTCACGCGAACAATCGGCTCACGACTTTCGCGGTGTGATCCACCATTGGAATGATGCGGGCATAATTAATGCGCGTGGGCCCCAAGACACCGATGACTCCGATGACCTTGCCTTGCGCGTTTGCGTACGGAGCCGCGACGATGGAAGAGCCGGAAAGGCTGAACAGCCGGTTCTCCGAACCGATGAAGATCTTCACGCCATCGCCCTGTTTCGCCAGTTCCAGCAAGTGAATGAGATCGTTCTTGCGCTCGATGTCTTCGAACAGCATGCGCACGCGTGCGAGATCCGCCTGCGCCTCCACCGTATCGAGCAGGTGAGAGGTGCCCCGCACGATCAGCACCTTTTCCTCGTCTGTGTGCTCGGGATGGTTCGGCACAGCCAGTGTCGCCAGGCCTTCGGCGACCACCTTGGCTGTCAAACGGTCGAGTTCCGCCCGTTCGCCATCCAGCTCGGCCAGGATTTCGGTGCGGGCATCATCGATCGTGCGGCCGCGAAGCCTCGCATTCGAATAATTCGACGCCTCGGTCAGCGCCGACATGGGCAACCCCGCTGGTGTACTGATCAGCCGGTTCTCGACCTGACCATCCTCAGTGACGATGACTACCAGGGCGCGACCGGGCCCGACCCCGACAAACTCGATATGCTTCAGCGCACTTTCCTGCTTTGGCGCCACCACGAGCCCGGCACAGCGCGAAAGGCCGGAGAGCATCGTGGTTGCCTGGGTTAGGACATCTTCCAGCCCCCGCGTAGGCGGTGAGATACGCGCTTCGATGGCCGCACGTTCGCCCGGCGACAATTCGCCGATTTCGAGGAGACCATCCACGAACAGCCGCAGGCCTCTTTCCGTAGGAACCCGCCCGGCACTGGTATGAGGCGAGTATAGCAACCCCAAATTCTCGAGATCCGACATGACATTGCGGATCGACGCCGGGGACAAGGTGTGAGGCAGCCGCTGCGAAAGCGTACGGGACCCGACCGGCTCGCCAGATGACAGATAGGCATCCACCAGATGGCGCAGGATTTCCCGGGAGCGCTCGCCAAGTTCGCCGGCCAGCATCCGAGCCTGCGTACCATCGACCGCGGGACCGCTCAAGCCAACACTCCTGTCGCGCAAAGCTTTGTTTGCATATGGATTTCGAACCCGACGACGGCCCATTGCAGCTATCGGCCCGGGAGGGCTAGGTAACGCCAGAAACCGCCAACTTCAAGGTATAGAGAATGCGGCCGAGCAATCGCGCGCAGGACCAGATGCGCGCCGTCAGTTTGCAGCGCGGGGTGGCGCGACACGCCGAGGGCTCCTGCCTGGTAAAATTCGGCGATACCCATGTGTTCGTGACAGCGAGTCTCGAAGAAAAGGCGCCCCCTTTCTTAAAAGGAACCGGCAAGGGCTGGGTGACTGCCGAATACGGCATGCTGCCCCGCGCCACCAATGAGCGGACCCGCCGGGAGGCTGCACAAGGCAAGCAGTCCGGCCGCACAATGGAAATCCAACGCCTGATCGGCCGCTCGCTGCGGGCGGTGGTGGACCTCACCGCGCTGGGGGAGCGGCAGATCATAATCGACTGTGACGTGCTGCAAGCGGATGGTGGCACGCGAACGGCATCGATCACCGGTGGCTTTGTTGCCCTGTCGCAGTGCATTGGCTTCATGCGCAAAGTCGGCATGGTGTCAAAGCCGGCTATCAAAGATCACGTCGCGGCGATTTCCTGCGGTATCTTTCAAGGTCAGGCGGTGCTGGACCTCGACTATGCCGAAGATTCCTCCGCGGAAACCGATGCGAACTTCGTTCAAACGGGTTCGGGCGGCCTGGTGGAAGTCCAAGGCACGGCGGAAGGTGCCCCCTTCACGGATGAACAATTCGGAGAACTCTTGCGGCTCGCCCGGAAAGGCTGCGCCGAACTGGTGCAATTGCAGAAGGAAGCGATCGCATGAGGCTGTCGCGCGGCGACACGCTGCTTGTGGCGACGCACAATTCCGGCAAGCTGCGTGAGATCGCAGACCTTCTGTCTCCGTTCGCTATCGTGACGAAAAGCGCGGCCGAATTGCACTTACCGGAACCGGAGGAAACCGGCGTCACTTTCACAGAAAATGCGCTACTCAAGGCGCGCACTGCTGCGCAAGCCAGCGGTCTCGTATCGCTTGCCGACGACTCCGGACTGTGTGTAACCGCACTGGACGGCGCACCGGGCATCTATTCTGCGCGCTGGGCCGGACCGATGAAGGAATTTGCGTTCGGAATGTCTCGTATCGAAAACGAATTGCGAGAAAAGGAGGCGACGGATTTTTCGGCGAAATTCGTCTGTGTGCTTGCGCTTGTATTGCCCGACGACGGGGCCGAAACCTTCGAGGGTGAGGTTCACGGGCGTTTGCAATTCCCGCCCCGCGGAAACAAGGGCTTCGGTTACGATCCCATCTTCGTGCCCGAAGGACTGACGCAAACTTTCGGCGAACTGGAACCTGCGCAGAAACACGCCATGAGCCATCGCGCGCGGGCCTTTGAAAAATTCCTGGCAGCCACTGGCCTGTCGAATCTCAGTGAGCCCTGAACCTTTCGGAATTTATGTGCACTGGCCGTTCTGCGCGGCCAAGTGCCCCTATTGTGATTTCAATTCGCATGTCCGCTCCCGGATCGACGATGCCGGATGGGTGAGCGGCATCGTTCGCGAGCTTGAGTATATTGCAACAATGGAAGGCTCCTCACTTCCTGTTGTCCAAAGTATCTTCTTCGGCGGTGGCACCCCTTCTCTGATGCACGGACAATCTGTCGGAAGCGTTCTCGACGCGATTGCGAAACTGTGGCCCATGAGCTCCGGCGTGGAGATCACACTGGAATCGAACCCGGCCAGTGCCGACGCAGAGCGCTTTCGCGATTACCGAATCGCCGGCGTCAATCGACTGTCACTGGGGGTACAGGCGCTGAACGATGCGGACCTGAAGGCGCTCGGCCGTCTGCACGATGTTGCCGAAGCGAAAGCAGCCTTGGGTCTCGCCATGGCGTGCTTCGATCGCGTGTCGTTGGATTTGATCTACGCGCGCCCGCAGCAAACCGTGCCGCAGTGGCGAAGCGAACTCAAGGAAGCGCTGGCGTTTGGAACCGATCATCTGTCGCTGTATCAGCTGACGATCGAGCCGATGACACCATTCGCCACCTTGGCGCGGACCGGCGCGCTGACAATTCCTGATGACGATACGGCCGCTGCCTTGTACGAAACAACGCAGGACCTTACCGATGCTGCGGGCATTCCGGCCTACGAGATTTCCAACCACGCAAAATCCGGCGCCGAGTGCCGGCACAACCAGCTCTATTGGCGATATGGCGACTATGCCGGTGTCGGTCCGGGCGCGCATGGGCGCCTGACGCTGGGCGAGCGGCGTATGGCAACCTCCACCGAACGGCTGCCGGAGCGTTGGCGCGCCAAGGTCGAAGCGGAAGGACATGCTTTCATCGAGTATGCCGAAGTTGCGCGGGAGGACGCGGCGCGGGAGCATCTGCTGATGAATCTTCGACTGGCCGAAGGCCTCGAGCTTCCGGGTTACGAGAGCCGCTGGGGCATTTCGCTGGACCGGCAGCGCATTGCTGCACTTAAATGCGAAAGTATGCTGGAAATGCGGGGCGACCGACTCGTCGCAACGCGATCCGGGCGCCTTGTCCTTAACAGTGTTATTGCCGCGTTGGCAGATTAGGAGCCCTGCGCCTGGAAGCTGTGCGGTGCCGGATCGACAACGCGAAAACCCTCCGGCGTGATGGCCAGGATGGCGAGGCCCCGATCGCAGCTTCCATCTGCGTTGAACCGGAATACGCCGCTCACTCCGGAGAAGCCGTTCGGATCTGTCAGCGCGGCATCGGTGAAGCGGTGATATGGCGGTCCAGAGGCCAAGGCAGCGATAAGAGAAATCGCATCGTAGGCTAGCGGCGCGAGTTGCGGCGGCGCGCTGCCAAAGGTTGCCCGATAATGCTCGTCGAAGTTTGCATCCGCCCGCGGAGGCGGGGCGGCGAACCATCCGCCTGACAACGCCACCTCTTTGGCCAGCGACCGTTCCGCCCACAGGCCGGTTCCAAGCAGCTGCGGGTGCGTGGGCCCAAGAAGAGGGGCGAGGGCGGCCAGCTGTGTACCGCCCTGGGCAATCAGGATGGCATCCGCGCCACTGGCCGAGGCTGCGCTGGCCGTCGGGGAAAGGTCGGTCGCGCCGGGATCGAAACGCAGAATGGCACGGACATTCACCTTCTCTGCCGTCGCCTCGGCCTTGAACGCGGCGAGCACGCGGTCGCCATAGGCGTTGCGCGGGATCACGCCTGTGAAGTTCGCGTGCCCGTGCGCGGCAGCGTAAGAAATTACGCGCTTCACCTCGGTTTCGGGCTGGTAGCTGAGAAGATAAACGCCGTCTCCGCCGACAGCGCGGTCAGTGGAAAAGCCAATTACGGGCACAGCATGATCGCGTGCAATCGGCGCCACTGCCGCAACCGATTGCGCAAACAACGGTCCCAAAATCACCTCCGCGCCTTCGGATATCAAGGTGCGGGCGGCGGAAACTGCCTGAGCCGGCGACGAGCCTTCGTCCTGCGGCATCAGAAGAATGTCGGGATTACGGGAATCAAACATCGCGAGTTGCGCCGCATTCATCAGCGTCTTCGCAAGATTGCGCGTGCCGGCCGAACCGCTGGAGAACGGCAGCAAGACGCCGACGCGCACCGGCACGTGGCCGGCAGGCATATTGGAGAGGCGCACAAAGCCCGACTGTTCGCCCGTCAGCGGATGCCTGGCAGCAGAGCGCACATGCGTCGGCGCTGGCGGAGGTGCCGGCGTCGCCTGTGGTTTGGGGGGCGGCGTACAGCCCGCGATGCCGGCTATCGCCAGCGCGCTTGCGATGGCACAAAGTCTTTGCAGCAGACGGGTCGGCCGGGATGCGGTCATCGGAAACGAAATCCTTGGAAAACGGCAGCGTACACGCCGAACGTAGTCTCGGCCGCCATAGTGCACAAAATGAGGCGCCGGGACTCTACATTGTCGCCACGCCGATCGGAAATGCCCGTGACATCACTCTGCGGGCGCTCGACGTCCTTAATGCTTGCGACCTCATTGCAGCGGAAGACACCCGCGTCACCGCGAAGCTGTTGGCAATCCACGGAATTTCGAAGCCGCTCACCGCCTACAATGACCACAACGCGGTGCGGGAGAGGCCGCGGCTTCTGGCGCGCCTTTCTGCGGGGGCTCGTGTCGCGCTGGTCAGCGATGCCGGGACGCCGCTTGTTTCCGATCCCGGATACAAGCTCGTGCGCGAGATGTTGGCGAAAGGGCTAAGCGTGCACGCGATACCGGGCCCTTCTGCCGCGCTGACAGCGCTCACACTCGCGGGTCTGCCGACGGATCGGTTTTTGTTCGCCGGATTCCTTCCTGCCAAACAGGGGGAGCGGCGGCGGGCGCTGGAAGAACTCCGCGATATCGTCGCCAGCCTGATCTTCTTCGAATCGCCGCGTCGGATTGCCGAGACTTTGGCTGATATGCATGCCGTCCTGGGAGAACGCGATGCGGCCGTAGCCCGCGAACTTACGAAGCTGCACGAAGAGTTCCGACGCGGCAGTCTTGCCTCTCTTGTTTCCGAATTCGAGACGCAGTCCGCGCCCAAGGGCGAGATCACCATCATTTTGGGACCGCCTGGGACCATCGAGCCAAATTTCTCGAAAGCGGATGTCATGCTGAAAAAGGCGATGGCACATATGCCGCTGAGCGCCGCGGCTGATCTGATTGCCGCCGCGCTCGATCTTCCGAAACGCGCCGTGTACGAGCGGGCGCTTAACCTGAAGAGAGCAGATGAAGCGCGCTGATGGCAGCGGGCGGCAGGCTGCGGAATTCCGTGGCCGGCGCAGCGAATTGCTCGCCAGCCTTCTGCTCATGTTCAAGGGCTACAGAGTTCTGGGGCGGCGTGTGCGCAGCCGGTTCGGCGAGATTGACCTGATCGCCCGTTCTCCTTCGGGCGTGCTGTGCTTCATCGAAGTGAAAGCGCGGCAGTCCGGCGAAACGGCCTTGGCATCCGTGCGCATACACCAGCAAATGCGAATTGGGCGTGCTGCGCGGTTATGCGTAGCGCAACGCCCCGCACTCGCGGCCAAGGGCATTCGCTTCGATGTGATAGCAGTCGCTGCCGGCCATTTGCCACGTCACTTTCCCGGCGCCTGGCATCCGGAAGATTGGGGCGAAATTCGCCCTTAGGATGTGCCGCTGACGTTGCCGATCCTTCGAGCAGCAGATTACATAGCACAATCGCAATGGCCGCGCGGATCGCGGCGCCGGAGGACGCATGCCGCTGACCGTCGCCATTCAGATGGATCCAATCGATCGGATCGATGTTGCAGCCGACTCTACCTTTGCGCTTGCGCTCGAGGCGCAGGCACGCAGCCATTCGCTGCTCTATTATGGCCCGCGCGATCTAACCTTTCGCGACGGTCTCGTGACCGCGCGGTGCCGCCGGTTGGCCGTACGGAACCAGCAGGGCGACCATTTCACGTTGGGCGACAGCTCTGTTCAGGACCTGTCGCAAACCGATGTTGTGCTGATGCGGCAGGATCCCCCGTTCGACATGGCATACATAACAGCAACGCACGTTCTCGAACGCATTCATCCGGAAACCTTGGTTGTCAACGATCCGTTTCACGTTCGGAACGCGCCAGAAAAGTTATTCGTCACTTTGTTCAAGGACCTCATGCCGCCCACGCTGATCACGTCGGACCCGGAAGAAATTCACTCGTTTCGCGCGGAACATCGGGAAATCATATTGAAACCGCTGTACGGCAACGGCGGAGCAGGGGTTTTTCGCGTAAAGGCGGACGATGAAAATCTCGGCGCCATGCTGGAAATGTTCACCGCCTTCTACCGCGAGCCAGTCATCGTACAGCGCTATGTTCCGGAAGTCCGGAACGGAGACAAGCGCATTCTTCTGGTGGACGGTGAGTTTGGCGGCGCAATCAATCGCGTCCCGGCTTTGGGCGAGGCGCGCTCGAATATGCACGTCGGGGGCAGAGCTGAGGCAACGACGCTGACCGCGCGGGAAGAGTTCATTTGCAAGTGCATCGGGCCGGAGTTGAAGGCGCGCGGATTGATCTTTGCAGGCATCGACGTGATCGGAGATTATCTCACGGAAATCAACGTTACCTCGCCGACCGGCATCCAGGAGGTAAAGCGTTTCGGTGGACCGGATGCCGCCGCACTCGTTTGGGATGCCATCGAGCGGCGGCTTGCGCGTTGAGTTGCACCATGATCATTGTTCGAAAATCGGAAGAACGCGGCAGAACCAAAACAGCGTGGCTGGACAGCCGGCATAGCTTCTCCTTCGGCGATTACCACGATCCTGCCCATGTCAAGTTCGGCGCGCTACGCGTGCTGAATGAAGATGTCATTGTCGGCGGCAGCGGGTTCCCTCCACACTCCCATGCCGATATGGAGATTGTGACGTGTGTGCTTTCAGGATCGCTGCAGCATCACGATTCGCTGGGCACAGGCTCAACCATTCGACCTGGAGAAATCCAACGCATGAGCGCAGGCACGGGCATCGTACATTCTGAGTTCAATGCTTCACAGGAACAGCCCTGTCGTTTTTTGCAGATCTGGATTCTGCCTTCGCGGCGGGACGTGCCACCTTCCTATGAGCAGCGGGCAATCGACCCGGCGTCCATCCTGAACAAACTGGCGCGAATTGCGGCGCCCGAACCGCGCCGGAATGAGATTTGTCTTCTGCAAGATGCGCAAATCTGGACTGCGTACTTCGATCGCGAGGAAGAAGCGATTCATGTCCTTGACGCCGGCCGTCGCGCTTGGGTGCAGGTGACAAAGGGTGAAGTGACGGTGTGCGGCACTCATCTCAAGAGCGGCGATGGCGCGGCCCTGACCGATGTTGAGCAAGTACGCATACGCACGCTCGGTCCTGCCGAAATCCTTCTGTTCGATCTGGCTTAAGACCTTACAGCCCGACGGAGCGTGCGAAGCGCGCGCGATATCGTGCATCCATATTCGAGAATGGGAAATAGATGAACACGTCTGTGGTATCGAACTGACTGTCGATCACGGCGCCGTCGCCGATAGAAGCGCCGGCGCGAAGATATCCCTTGATCATGGGAGGTAGTGCGTGCAGCGCTGCCTTTGGATCGATAGCCTCCTTCGGCATACGATCCATTTCGACATATAGCTCCGGTCTTGCGCGCACATGCATGCCATCCGGCATTGGGTGAAAATGGTGCAGGTATGACAGCGGCAGCGCCAGTGAATCGGGATTGGTGCCCGCCAATGACGCGCATCCGAACATCAAATCGATTGAGAAACGCAGATCATAAACCATTACGCCGCGCCACAGCAACTGCATCGTGGAAGCTCTTGAGCGGTACTCCGGCAAAATGCACGAGCGGCCAAGCTCCACGAGACTGGCGCCGCCTAGTTCCCCCAGCATGCTTCCGATATCGTACTCGCCGCCGGTGTAGAATCCGCCTGCGCGATTTGCATCGACGTCCCGCATGAGCCGGTACGTCCCAACCACTGCAGACTGGCCGCGCTCATCGCTCACCCCCCGGTCGATCACCAGCATGTGATCGCAAAACGCGTCGAACCGATCGAAGTCCCGCTGTTCTTCGCGCATCTCCGGTGAAGGAAGTGCGGTCATTTCCTCGTAGAAGACCCGATAGCGAAGGCGCTGCGCTGCCTCCACCTCGCCTTCCGTTTCCGCAAGCCGCACTTCGAGCGCACCGGCCGTGGCCAGAACCGGCCATTCAGTTAGGCGGCCTTCCAGCAGGCCAGGCTCGTGAACGTTGACCAAATGCGATTCCCATAATGGACGGGTTTAAATGAGTTCTCCCGACCGCGCTCTACTTTGCCGGAATCTAGCCTGGGCGCATGACGCTCGGCAAACGGACTCCGGCGCACACAGTGAGCCTTGCGGTCGCATGCTCAGGCTGTGGATTGTGGCTGACCGCGTTGCCGTGAACTTAACAACAGAAACAGCAGAATTGCAGGAATACCGATCAGCCCAGCGCAGACAAAGAAGATGGCGTAAGCGTCCATGAGCCCATGACTGGCGCTCAAACCCTCCACAACTGCTCCGGAGAATCCCTTCAGGACTTTTCCCGCCCAGGCATAGGTTGAGGAGAGGAGCGCATATTGGGTGGCGGTATAACCCAATGTCGTAAGACTGGACATGTAGGAGACAAGCGCAACGCCCGCGAAGCTAATGCCGAAATTATCGGCCGCCATCACCCCAACAAAAATCGGCATGTTCGCGCCTGCATGCGCCAGCAGTGCAAAACTTGCGACAGCGATCGCCTGCAACACGCCTCCGGCAATCAGGGCGCTCATGAAGCCGAATCGAAGTACCCAAAACCCGCCCACCGCAATTCCGGCAAACGACGCGATAAGTCCGATGGTGCCGCGCACACTGCCCACGACGTCTTTCGAAAGATCAATATCGTGATAGAGCGGATTTGCCATCGGACCCATAAGGAAATCCGGCAAGCGGTAGAGGCTGATCGCAGCGAGCATCAGCAGCGCCAGCCAACCATGGATGCGAAAAAAGGCCACGAAAGGGCCGACGATGGCATCGTAAAGGCCGCGCAGGCTTGCGAACGGTGCTGCTTCTGTCTTTGCCTCGATGACGGCATCGGCATGGGCTGGCTCCGCCGCAAACA
This sequence comes from Rhizomicrobium sp., assembly GCA_036267515.1. GTDB lineage: Bacteria > Pseudomonadota > Alphaproteobacteria > Micropepsales > Micropepsaceae > Rhizomicrobium. Next base: position 15,199 of record DATAVW010000170.1, on the reverse strand, counting down.
GGGTCGCTGCCAACCCAATCGCCATAAGAAGGCCGTAGACTGCGTACGAAGGCCGCCAGCCCAGATGATTGGCCGCCACCAGAATGATGGCATCGGTCGCGATCAGTGCCACGCGATACCCAAGCTGGTAGGCGGAGGAGAGAAGGCCCAGCTCTTCGCCGCTTGCTGCCGATTCAATTCGCCAGGCGTCGATCACGATGTCCTGGGTGGCGGAGGCGAACGCCACCACGAGCGCCGCGGCGCCCAATACGACCAGCCCGGACGATGTCCCGATCATCGACATCAGGATCAAAGCGGCACCGATCACGATCTGCGCCAGCGCCATCCAGCCGCGACGGCGGCCCAATCTGCCGAAGAAAGGCGCGCGCGCACGGTCGATGATTGGCGCCCAGAGGAACTTCAGCGAATACGCAATGCCGACCCACGAAAGAAAGCCGATTGCGGCAAGCGTCGTCCCTTCGTCCCGGAGCCAGTAACCGAGTGTGTTGCCGACGAGCAGGAATGGCAGACCGGATGAAAAGCCCAGCACCAGCATCGTCAATGTACGCGGCCGGGTGTACGGCCGAAGGATTTCTTTCCAGCGGGAATTCCCGTGCCATTGCGGCGCGCGGACGACGCTCATGCGGCGTCGCGCGGCCGTTCGTGTGCGGAAAGAACGAGTTCCAGCATTGCGTCGAGCTCCGCAGGGTCAACAGGTTTGGTCAGGAAACCATCCATGCCGGCTTCAAGGCAAGCCTGCCTGCCGGTTTCCATGGCATCCGCGGTCAGCGCCAAAACCGGCGTACGTGGCCTGCCAGTTTTGGCTTCGCGTTCCCGCCACTGCCGCGTCGTCTCGATGCCGTCCAGGCCGGGCATATGAATGTCGGTGAGAACAAGGTCGAATCGCTCCCGCTCCCCCATTTTAAGCGCGTCTTCGCCGCAACGGACTTCGCATACTTTGTAGCCACGACGTTTCAGCAGTTCGCGGACCAGCATCGCATTGATCGGATTGTCTTCGGCCATGAGTATTCGCTGGCCTGCCGCGGCGGGCGACGGTGCCGGCGCGCCCTGTTGCGCGACTGCGGGAAGAAAAACAATAGGCGGCGTTTCGATGCCAGCGTCGTCTTTAAAGAGCGACTCCGCAAGCGAGAATTGCCGCAGCGGCTTGGAAAGACACAGGGCAAACCCAAATTGCCTTAATTTTTCCTCCCAAGGACGCGCCTGAGGAGCGATCAGCACGAGAGAACGCACTCCCGGTTCGGGGCGCGCTGGCAAATCTGGTTCAGCGCCCGGACCCGCATCGATCAGCAAACCGTCTATGGCGCCGTCTTTATATGCGAGCGGAACGACATCGCCACCGAGGGAGCGGATCTGGGATGTCAATGATTCGCGCAGCACGACATTGCGGCTGATGATCGCGAATCGCTTGCCGGAGAGCCTGCGGCCTTCCGACAGCTTCGCGCCGCGAACCACAAAAGCCGGAATTGTGAACCAGAACACGCTGCCGCCGCCGGGGGCATCCGTGACGCCGATCTCTCCTCCCATTGCCACCACGAGTCGCTTGGAAATCGCAAGCCCAAGACCGGAGCCGCCGAATCTTCGCGCGTGGCTCGACTCCGCCTGAACGAATTCATCGAAAATATCGGCACGTTTTTCGAATGGGACGCCCACGCCCGTGTCGCGCACTTCAAAGCGCAGACATTGGCGGTCCCGTCCGCTGCCGCGGCTTACGTCCACCCGCACGCCGCCCTTTTCGGTGAATTTCACGGCATTACCAACCAGATTCACAAGCACCTGGCGCAGCCGCAGTGCGTCCGCGCGAATCGCCTGTGGTGTGTCGGCCGCGATTACCGCGACAAGCTCGATACCTTTTCCGTGGGCGCGCGGCGCCAGCAAATCAACGACCTCGTTGGCGATCCGATGCGGCTCAACGACATCTTCCTGCAGCGTCATTGCGCCGGATTCGATTTTCGAAAAATCGAGAACGTCGCCAATGAGCGTCAGAAGCGCCTCGCCGGACTGGCGGATCGCTTCAACATAGCTGCGCTGCTCCGGCCTGATTTCCGTTTCGAGGAGCAAGCGCGCCATGCCCAGCACGCCGTTCATAGGGGTGCGGATCTCATGGCTCATAGTGGCAAGAAAATCGGATTTCGCCCGGCTTGCCGCCTCCGCCTTGTCGCGTGCCTTCGTAAGCGCATCTTCCAATGCCTTGCGTTCGGTAACATCGCGGCCGACACTCTGGATCTCGATCAGTCGGCCCACGGAATTCCGGATCGCGTAATCCTCCCATGCAATCCAGCGCCAGCCATAGACGGTGCGGACATGCTGGTCGTATTTGACCCGGGCCTGTTCGGCACCCGAACCTGAAAAAGTCCCCAGCAACGGTCCGGGGTTATCCGGATGCACCTCCGGCATGAAGGGTTGACCTAAGGAAAGTTGGGACTGACTGAATAACCTGCAGAAGGCGTCGTTCGCATAGGTCAGCTTTCCATCCGGGGAACGTCGCAGAATGGCGTCTCCCTGCGCGTCCACCAGGCCTTTATAGCGCGCTTCGCTCTCATTCAGTCGCGCGTTGACCGCAGATACCGTTTTGAGCGATTCCTCAAGCTTCTCTGCCAAAGCTCCAAGTTCGGATGTACGTGTTTGGAATGTTGCTGCACGCCTGTTCGTGTCGAGCAAGGCGCTCAGCAGAAGCACAACGCCGATGACTGCGCAAGCGCTCAAGACGCCGAGATCGGTCGGCGACAGGCTGCGCTGATGCACAGCGTCCGCGGCACTCACCCCCGCGGCTGTCAGCGCAGCCAACAAAAATAATAACGTTCCCCAGCGCCCGATGGACACGATCAGCCTCCGCCAAAAGCCGCGCAATATATTCTTCTCACTCTTAGCGAAAGATTTAGACGAAAGCCGATGACACCGTCGATTGCGGCGAGGGTGGCAGCGCAGAACGTGGTTAAGGCGTTCAGCTGATGCCCGCGGGTTGTTGTGCGATTTTGGGAATCAAAAACCGCAAGGGCGGCGTGAGCAGAATGCACGCTGCCATGTTCAACAGCAGCGAAAGAAGTGCCGCATATGCCGGAATACTCGTGCCGAACAGGACCAGACTGTAAGTCGTTTTGGCAAATCCGAGGCTTGCCCACATGCCCACTCCGCTTACGATTCCGACGAGCCATCCCATCAGCAGCGCGTAAGGATGCAGCCAGCGGGTGTAGAGTCCTATCACAACCGGCGGCAGAGTCTGAATGATGAGAATACCGCCCAGCAGCTGCAGCTCGATGGCGTACTGCCTGGGCAGCGCGATAACGAAAACGAGGGCACCGAATTTGATAACAAGCGACGCGATTTTCGCCACGCGGCTTTCTTCCGAAGACGTGCAACCGGGTTTGCAGTATTCGCGATAGATGTTGCGGGTGAAGAGATTAGCGCAGGCAATAGACATGATGGCGGCCGGAACCAGCGCGCCAATCGCGATGGCAGCGAAGGCGACCCCCACGAACCATGGGGGAAACGCGTGCAGAAACAGTGCGGGTACCGCGTAGTTCGCACCGAACGCCTTGAAGCCAGAGGCATATTGCGGCATTTCCTGCACGCCTGCCGCCAGTGCCATGATCCCGAGAAGCGCGATCAATCCCAGCGCTAAAGAATAGGCGGGCAGCACGACAGCATTGCGGCGGATCACCTCGCGGCTGGCGGACGACAGCACGCCCGTCATCGCGTGCGGATAGAGCAGAAGCGCAAGCGCCGAACCGAGCGCCAGAGTCGCGTAGGCCGCCTGCGGACCGAGACTGTGCGCGGGTGCCGGGCCGAGCAGTAGCTTTGGCGGAGGGATGCTAGCGAAGAGTTTGCCGTAACCGCCTAGCTGTTCCGGAATCACAATCACTGCGGCAATTATGGTGACGTAGATGAGCAGGTCCTTCACCACTGCGATCATGGCCGGGGCGCGCAGCCCGCTGGTGTAAGTATAAACCGCGAGCACCACGAACGCGATGCCGAGCGGCCACTCGCCATGAACGCCGAGACCCTCCAGAACAACCTCTATTCCGATCAGCTGCAGCGCAATGTACGGCATTGTGGCCACGATGCCGGTGACGGCAACCGCCAAAGCCAGCACGCCGGAGTCAAAGCGCCCGCGCACGAAATCCGCCGCCGTCACATAACCATTGGCGCGCGATACCTCCCATAACCGCGGAAAGACCGCGAACATCAGCGGATACACCATGACCGTGTAGGGCACGGCGAAAAAGCCCATGGCACCAACGCCGAACATCAGCGCCGGCACGGCGATGAAGGTGTAGGCCGTGTAGAGATCCCCACCCAGCAGGAACCACACGATCACACTACCGAAACGGCGGCCACCCAGCCCCCATTCATGCAGTTGGGTGAGGTCGCCACGGCGCCAGCGCGAAGCGAAAAAACCCAATACCGTGACGAATGCAAAAAGCGCGATGAAAATGCCTAACGCAACGCTCACCGCCCCTCCCAATCCGAAGCCACGGGACCAAGGGCGCCTTTCAACGGCCCGAGCCACGGCTCGTAGTGGCGCCAGTAATCGAGTGCTTCGGTGTATAAGGGAGAACGGACCTGTTCGGAGCTGATGGTGCTGACGGCGCGCTCGTTTTTGTGGAATTCCAGGCAGGCCTCTTCGAACGGTAGCTCTAGATGGTCGAGCAGGCGGCGGATTTCGCCTTCCGGATTGGCGACAAGGCGCTCGTAACACAAGCGGTATACCCGCCCCGGTAACACGCTGTCGAAATGCGCCATAAGATGCGCATAATCGCAATAGAGTTGGCCGAAATCGCTGAGCCGATACGTCTCGTTCTGGCCATTCGCATAGAGTTGGCTGAAATTGGACCAACCGCAGGCGAGCGGATTCCGGCGCACATCGACGATTTTCGCATTCGGGAGAATCAAGTGCAGCAGACCCAGATGCACGAAGTTGTTTCCCATCTTGTCGATGAAATGCGGTCTGCCGAGTTTCCGGTGGATGCGCGCAGTTTCCAGGTACTGCTCGCCGAACTGCCTGATCATGGCTCCGTCCATTGTTTCCAGCATGGCAGGATAGGCACTCGGGCCGTTCGCCCGTTGCAGCTCGCCGGCAATGGCACCGAGATTGAACAATTCCCGGGTGCCTTCAACCTGCGAATGACTGGAAAGGATCTGCTCCACCAGCGTCGAACCCGCACGGGTCATACCAACAAGAAAAATCGGCGCGCTGCTGTCGTGTCCCGCGCCTTGGCGCGCGCGGAAAGACTCTTCGGTGAACACGCCCTTGCAGCGCGCGACATAGGCCGTCAGGACGCTCGGATCATGCCGGATGTTTAGCCGCTTCAGCGCATTGCCCCGCGCATACGCGGCAAAGGATTTTTCGTATTGCTTGCGCTGCGCATGCGCCTTGCCAAGTGCGAAGAGGAATGGGACGCGGTCTTCGGGCGAAATGTCCGGCCGCACGACCTGCGCCTCCATTTGCGCGATGTCTTCGTCAGTGAAGCGGAAGGTGGAGAGCGTGGCCAGCGCCCACCAGGCACGGCCATAAGCGAAGTCTCGCGCGATTGCTTCGCGGCACGCCGCAATCGAGTCCTCACGCCTCCCGAGAACCCGCAACACGTGGGAATAACGCACGCAGAATTCCGCAGGCGCACCCTCCTGCACGACCCCGTGCCAAAGCAACGCTGCTGCACCGTGGTCATCGGCGAGTTCCAGCGCCATCGCCTTCAGCGCGCGAAACACCGGGTTGTGCGGCTCGTGCTGAAGAAGCTCTTGCGCCTGCGTCAGCGCCTGCTTCGCCTGCCCGATTTCCAACAGCGCATTGGCATGGTGAAACCGGGCAGCATCGAAGTTGGGCTTCAGTTCCACGCACCACGCGAGCAACGGTTCCGCTTCCGCGAACCGTCGCTGCCGGCCCATGATATCGCCCAGGAGGAAGAATGCATCCGCATCGTCCGGATGGCTCCCCAGAAACTGCCGCAATAGCGCTGCAGCCGGCTCGAACTGCCCCTGCCGAGCCAATAGCGCCGCATTGCGCAAGTCCGGTCGCTTCGTGGCGACATCGGGCTGCATCGCTGCCAGTACCTGCTCGAACGCGGTGGAAGTCCGTGAGGGGCGGGAAGTTGGCGAAGAGTTCACGGTTCAAGCGCTCACAGGTTCTTCCGATCAGGAATGAGCATAGGGCAAACCGTGACCCAGAGAAGCTGCGAACACGAGGTAGACGATTGCGCTACCGGCAATCCAACCGAGGCTGCGCGGAATCTCGGCCGCGTCTGCCGCTGCACTGCGCCTCGCGATCCACAGCAGCGGAAGGGAAGCCGCGCCGATCTCCAGCGCCGCTTGCAGCATCGCCCTGCGATCCGGCGCGTAGAGCGCGGCAGCGGCAATCGCCGCAAGACTCGCCGCGAACCAGCACAACCGGAAAATTTCTGGCGGCATGGAGAGGCGCCGCACGAAAAACAGCAACAGGCGAATGCCGATCACGTAGAGCGCAAGCCCAAGTGCAAATCCGATCATGCGCCATGGCCATTCGGGCCCTCCAAACAGCGCACGCGCGGCGAAATAGGAATCGCCATTGGCAGTCGTCATTGCCTCGAGGAGGTAGCCTGCTTCCCAGAACAGCGCGAACGCGCCGATCAGAAGGAACAGCAGGGCCAGAGGAGTCGGCCGGCTCGGGACCATGAAAAGCAGGAGCCAGGCGATTCCTCCGCCCACCAGATTGCCGATCGGTCCACCCGCCGCCACGATCCCGCGCTGTACCGAGCAGCGGAAATACACCGACGTGAGAAGATCGATATGGCCGCCCTGCGACAGACATGCCGTACCATGGCCAATGGCCTCGTGATCCGCGGTGACGATGCACATCGCGGCAATGGCAATGCCCGCAATGGTCCACCAGTCGCTGCGCATCATCAGCGGCCCAGTTCACGCATGGCGGAATCGAGGCCGGTGAGCGTTAGTGGGAACATCCGATCGGAGAGCAACTGGCCGATGAGGCGGACCGATGGCGTGTAGTCCCAGTGCTTCTGCGCCACGGGGTTCAGCCACACCACATGCGGATAGATCTGCGCCACACGCTCAAGCCATACGGCGCCCGCTTCCTCATTCCAATGCTCCACTGAACCGCCCGGATAGGTGATCTCGTATGGACTCATGGTGGCATCGCCTACGAAAATCACTTTGTAGTCGTGCGGGAATTTGTGCAGCACGTCGTAGGTGGGGATCACTTCCGCATGCCGTCGGCGGTTGTCTTTCCATACGCGTTCGTACAGGCAATTGTGGAAGTAGAAGAATTCCATGTGCTTGAATTCGGTCTTGGCTGCGCTGAACAGCTCCTCGCACAGCCTGATGTAGGCATCCATCGAGCCGCCCACGTCGAAGAACAGCAGCATCTTCACGGTGTTGTGCCGCTCGGGCACCAGCTTTACATCGAGGTAGCCCTTGTTCGCGGTGCTCTGCACCGTGCCGTCGAGATCGAGCTCGGTCTCCGCCCCTTCCCGCGCCCATTTGCGCAAGCGGCGCAGCGCCACCTTGATGTTGCGCGTGCCGAGCTCGACGGAATCGTCCAGGTTCTTGTATTCGCGCTTGTCCCACACCTTCACGGCGCCGCCGTGGCGCGATTTGTCCTGTCCAATGCGCACGCCTTCGGGATTGTAGCCATAGGCGCCGAAGGGCGAGGTGCCGGCGGTGCCGATCCATTTGCTGCCGCCCTGATGACGGCCCTTCTGCTCGGCCAGGCGTTGGCGCAGGGTTTCCATCAGTTTTTCCCAGCCGCCTAGCGCTTCGATCTGCTTCTTCTCGTCCTCGGTGAGGTATTTCTCCGCCAGCTTGCGCAGCCATTCTTCCGGAAGTTGCGCGGCGAGATCGGGCTCGAGATTTTCCAGACCCTTGAACACATGGCCGAAGACGCGGTCGAACTTGTCGAGGTTGCGTTCGTCTTTCACCAGCGCGGTGCGGGAGAGGTAGTAGAACTCATCCACGTTCATGCCGATGACAGACTGATCTAGCGCGTCCATTAGCGCGAGATACTCTTTCAATGTGACGGGCACCTTCGCCGCCCGCAGCTCATCGAAAAACCGGAAGAACATGAAAGGAGATTAGCGCGACGGATTATTGAGCGCGATAGCCCCCGTTATGCCGGCGCTACGACATCAGCTCCCGGTCAGCGTGGTGCAGTAGAGCAGGAAATCGCTCCTCGGCACGCTGTGCTCCGGCTGCCAGACACTGCAATCGACCAGCAGACCATTGCGCGAAACCGTGGCCGTGGAGCGGCCGCCGCCGGTCTTCGAATCGATGCCCGTGTGCAGCAGAAGCGGCGGAGCGCCATCTTTCGCCATCAGCAGCTTGTCGTTCTCGGCGAGCACGCTTTTGTCATTGCTCCCCTTGTAACTGCGCACGCGGATGGAGCCGACGCGGCCCGTCCCGTCGCCGTAATAGCAGATGCCCAACACATCCGGCCGATCGGTATCCAAAGGCTGGAACCGCTGAAAGTTGAAACTCTTGAAGTTCATCGGGCAGCGCACGTCCGCCTGGGCCTGGCGGTAGCTGCCATCCATGTTACGTGTCCAGCCGGGCGGCATATCGGTAAGTTTTGTCAGAATGGTGGAAAGCGGGTTGGGCGGTGGCGAAGCCGCAGAGTTCGACCCCGCGGCGGGCACTGATGTGTTCGGAGGCGCCGGAGATTGCGATTGGGCCTGCGCGGCCAAGGTAAACGCCAGGATCGATGTCGTGAGCACCGCTGCCGGAAAAATGCGCATCCGATTCTCCCCGTCCCGTCTGACTCGCGAGTCTATTGCCTGTCGGCTTCCCGCGCCACGCGACTATGTTGCGGGAATCCTTAACGCTGGGTTCGTTTGCCGGATACACGTGGCTCTCATCAGCGGGAATTAAGCCCGCGTGACCTTGATCTCCTCCGCCATCAGCGGGGGCCGATCTCGCGCTCCGCTGCGGCGTAGACAGTGCGCAGGAATTCAGCTTCCGTCTGCGTGTCTCGCGGGTCGCCATATTCCACGGTGACTTGCACCACCCAGTTCTTGACAGCCGCGCCGGCGAACACGATGCGATATTCCAGCGCTTCGGCGCGCGCGGTACGATAGGTGCGCGTGTAGATGGCGAGGGGCGATCCGTTCAGCCGTACAATGTTTTCGGAGAGCCGCTTGCCTTCAGTCGCATCCTGCTGCTCGAAATCTTCGGCGAACGATGCCTTCGGATCGTAGCCGCCGTTGAGGGGTGAAAGCGTGATCGTGCCATACAGGCCATCACGCGCGCCATAGGCACAGAAATCCTGGTTCTTCTCGGGATCGTACTCGCCCACCGCGTCGCGCTCGAACTCGCCAATGCGCTGCGGGCATACAAACCCGGACGCATGCACCTTCGCCCCATCCTCGCGGTCGGCGAACGTGTCGGCGCCGCCATTCTGCGCAAACGCTGGCCCAATAATCAAAAGGCCGATCGCCGCATAACACGAGGGTTGTAAATGCATCATTCTCGCCAATCCCACCACGAAGCGTGGTTATTCCGGACCATGCTGAAAGCCGAATATCATCCATGTAAGCGGGACAAGGACTGCAGGCAACAGTGTCAGGATCACCGAGAATCCCAAACCGGTGCGATATATTCTAGATCGCAAAAATTCCGTTTTCGATGTCTCTCCGGATAACCAAAGGATCTCACTGATCCAGCCGAGTGTATAAACGATATTCGCGGCTATGCCGTAAATAATGCTACCGAACAATATGGCCATTGGCTCTTCCACGTCTTCGCCAGGATGGACGTAGTGATTGCCTATCAGCTCGATGAGAAAAACCGTGATAACGCCGGCTAGAAAGACGGCCGCGTTGAAGGCCGGACGCCGAATTTCCCACCACACGATTGCGTCCCAAGGACGCTTCAGGCAGGAAGCGCGTGCCATTTGGGTTGCATCAATTCCGCGCCTCTCGACGTGCCAGGAAGGCGAGGCGCTCGAACAGATGCACGTCCTGCTCGTTCTTGAGCAGCGCCCCGTGCAGCGGCGGGATGAGCTTGTGCGAGTCCTTCTCGCGCAGAGCCTCGGGCTGCACATCTTCGCTGAGCAACAGCTTGAGCCAATCGAGCAGTTCGGAGGTCGAGGGCTTCTTTTTCAGCCCCGGTATATCGCGGAGCTGATAGAAGACGTTCAGGGCTTCGCTCACCAGCTTCTGCTTGATATTGGGGTAGTGCACATCGACAATCTTCTGCATCGTCTCGCGGTCGGGGAATTTGATGTAGTGGAAGAAGCAGCGGCGCAAAAACGCGTCCGGCAGCTCCTTCTCGTTGTTCGAGGTGATCATCACGATGGGGCGCACCGCGGCCTGGATCGTCTCCCCCGTCTCGTAGACAAAGAACTCCATGCGATCGAGCTCGAGAAGCAGGTCATTGGGAAATTCGATATCGGCCTTATCGATTTCGTCGATCAGCAGCACGGGCCGCGTGTACATCTCGAAGGCGTCCCACAATTTTCCCTTTTTGATGTAGTTCTTTACCTCCTTCACGCGCGGATCGCCCAGCTGCGAATCGCGCAGGCGCGTGACGGCGTCGTATTCATAGAGGCCCTGCTGCGCTTTGGTGGTGGATTTCACATGCCAGGTGATCAGCGGCGCGCCCAAGGCGTCGGCCACCTCGTAGGCGAGCTGTGTTTTGCCGGTACCTGGCTCGCCCTTAACCAGCAGCGGACGCTGCAACGTGACAGCGGCGTTCACTGCGACGCGCAAATCGTCAGTCGCGACGTAACGCTCGGTGCCTTCAAATTTTCGAGACATCGATATGAACTCAGACCCAGCAGCGGTTCGACATAAACCTAGAGGCGGAAACCAGCCCTTCGCAAGGCGATGCACCTACGCTATGACGATCCCATGCGCCAGCCTGCTCCCGAAACCCTGCCCGCGCGGCTCTACGGCGATCCCGCGGTTTACGAACTGGAACGCCGCGAAATTTTCGCGCGCACATGGCAACTCCTGGCGCACGAAAGCCAACTGCCGCGGCCGGGCGATTATCTCGCCACGAACTTCGCCGGTTATCCAGTGCTGGCCGTACGCGGCGAGGATGGCCGTGTGCGGGCGTTTCATAATGTCTGCCGCCATCGCGCCGGGCCGCTGGTGGAAGACGGTACGGGACATTGCGCCAATGCGCTCGTCTGCCGCTATCATGCCTGGAAATATGCGCTGGATGGACGCCTTGCCAGCGCGCGGGACTTTGGCGCGGCGGAAGGCTTCGATCCGCGCGAATACGCGTTGTTTGGATTGCAGTGCGATACGTGGCGTGGCTTCGTGTTCGTCAACATGGACGCAAACGCCCGACAGTTGGGAGAAGCGATTGCCCCACTCGAGCGCCGCATGCAGCACCACGCCGCGGAGCGCTTCCACAACCCGCGCGCCTCCAGCCATGAAATGCGGTGCAACTGGAAGACCTATGTCGAGAATTATCTGGAGGGCTACCACATCCCGGTGCTGCATCCGATGCTCAATTCCACCATCGCTGCGGATTATGGGACCGAGATTGACCCGCCGGCACAATTCTATCGCGCCACGCCCAAGAACGATGCGCCGATTGCAGGCCTGTGGGCGTGGACGTGGCCTTGTCTTGGCGTGAACGTCTATGCCGACGGCATTCTGATGGAGCGGATGTGGCCGATTTCCGTGGACCGCACGCGGCTTGATTATCTTTTCCTGTTTTCAGAGGACGCCGACGAAGCGGAAATCGAGCGGCAGATTGCAGCCTCGCTGGTGACCACCCAGGAAGACATCGACATTTGCCAGGCTGTGCAGCGCAATCTCGACGCCGGCATCTATCAGACCGGCCGGCTTTCGCCCAAGCACGAGCATGGCGTCGCCTGGTTTCAGAAGCAGGTGCTACGCGCCATCAATTGAGAACCAAAGATGGCGCGCCGACAAGTCATTCACGATAAGCTCACCCGATGAATCAAATGACCGAACAATCTCTTACGCCGGCGCAGACGCAGATACTGCTGAAGCAGGCGGCGGAGCTTGTTCGTGCCCGCCAATTTGTAGCGGCAGAAGCCACGCTGGAACGCGTTCTCGTGGATCAGCCGGAGAATGCCGTCGCACTACAACTGTTTGGCGCGTTGCGCCGTGCGGAGGGTCGAGCCCTCGAAGCCGAACAGTTTTATCGCCGCGCCATTACCGCCGATCCAAGGCTGCCACAGGCACATTACAATCTCGGCACAAGTCTCTATACGCTACGGCGCTATGATGAAGCAGTGGTCTCATTCCGCGAGGCGCTGCGCCTCAAAGCCAATTTCGTGGAAGCATCTCTCAATCTTGCTCTGGCGTTACAATCGCTGAGACAGCTGGACGAGGCCGAGAAGGTGCTACGAGGCGCGCTGCGCCTACAGCCGAGCTGGCTTCCCCTGAAGCAGGCGCTATCGGGTGTACTCAACGACCTGGACCGTCCGAAAGAAGCGGAAGCGCTGCTACGCCCGGCGATTGGGGCGGCGGCGCGCGATCCACGCCAGGCAGCGGAGCTCATCCACAATCTTGGTGTCTCGCTGAAGCTGCAGCAGCGCCATTCTGAGGCGCTGGACGCTCTTTCACGCGCCCAACAGCTGGCGCCCGACCTGCGGCTCGCCGACTACAATCGTGGCAACGTGCTGCAGCACCTCGGGCGCATGGATGAGGCGGTCGAAGCTTATCGTGCTGCGATCGCGCGCGACCCTCTCGATTTGACAGCGCATCGTGATCTCAATCAGCTGCTGTACCGGCTGCAGCGAGATGATGAATTTCTGCGGTCCTATGACGAACTCGGAATGCTGTATCCGGAGATCGGATACATCTGGCTCAACAAGGCGAACTTCCTGTTCCAACTCGGCGATTATGCGGCGGCACGAGAGAATTTCGACCGTGCCGCACCGCTGCTGCCCGACCATGTCATGCCGCACGACGGGTTGGCCTTGATTCATGCACGCACCGGCGATTTCGATGCCGCCATTCGCGAACACGAAACCGTGCTGAAGATGGAGCCAGAGAACGGCCATGCCTGGGTAAACTTCGCGGAAACATTGCTGCGGAGAGGAGATGCGAGCAAAGCGCGCTCCGCTGCGGAGCGGGCGATGGCGATTGCGCCGGACAACCAGCATGCGCTTGCCATGTGGGGTTTGGCTCTGCGCAGCGCCGGCGATGCGCGTGAGGAGTGGCTTAACGATTATGAAAACTTCGTGCAGGTCTTCGAACTCGATCCGCCCGATGGCTATCCGAGTATGGAGAGCTTCAACCGCGATCTGAATGTGTGGCTGAACCGTTTGCATTCCGACAGACGCGAGTTCCTCGACCAAAGCCTGCGCGGCGGCACCCAGACCGTGGAAGACCTGTTCGGAGCCGGCCACGATCTGGTGGAACGGCTGCGCGCGCAGATCGACGGAGCCATCGCCGCATACATAGGGCGGATGAGAGAAGACGGCGAGCATCCCTTGCTGCGCCGCCGGCATCCTGTGTTCTGCTATGCCGGCTCCTGGTCATCGCGACTGCACGATTGCGGTTTCCACACCAACCACGTGCACCCGAAAGGCTGGATCAGTTCGGCCTATTACATTGCGTTGCCGGAGACGATCGAGGACCAGCAGGAAAAGCAGGGTTGGATCAAATTTGGCGAACCTTCCTTCGATGCCGGATTCAAAGATCCGGTACGCCGCGCCATAAAACCTGTGCCCGGCACACTGGTGCTGTTCCCTTCCTATATGTGGCATGGCACCGTGCCGTTTCATGCTCCTATGAGCCGCACGACCATCGCGTTTGACGCCGTGCCGAAGTAAGCTTCGCCAGACGAGGGGAGGATCACATGTCGGGCATGGTGGTTCTGGCCGTATTGGTGGCGGGGATTGTCTCCACCTTCACCGACTGGCTGTTCATGGGCGTGCTGTATCACGACCGGTATATGAAATATCCGGAAGTCTGGCGGGACGGGATTGTTGGCGGCAAGGACCGCACCGCCGTGCTCTACTCCTGCGCGCTCGATTTCGTGGCCGCCGCGGGCTTCGTTGCGGTTTGCGTGCTTGCCGGCATCAACACCTTATGGCCGGCTGTTGGGGTTGCCGTGTTTGCGTGGATTGCCGGGCCGTTGGTCATCATGATCACGAACGGTTTCTTCATGAAGCTGGACTGGGCGATCGTGGGCGCGCACAGCCTCGGCTATCTCGTGCGCTTTCTTGTTGCGGCAATCGCGGTGGCCGTTTTTCTCTGAAGATTTCGCCTGCATCGAATGGCAGCGAAAATTTGCGACAGCATTTGCGACAAACCGCGACGCATGACGGCTTGCATCGTGCATCGTGCGCAGGCCAGATCTCCGCCTTCGGGGGAAGGTCATGGTCGCTCACATCTACACGGTCGCGTTCCAGGGTATCGAGGCGCGCGAAGTTGACGTGCAGGTACACGTTGCCAATCAGACGAGCGTAAACAATCCTTTCAGCATCGTGGGGCTTGCCGACAAGGCGGTGGCCGAAAGCCGCGAGCGGGTGCGCGCGGCGCTCTCCGCCATCGGCCTCGCGCTGCCGCACCAGAAGATCACCATTAACCTCGCGCCGGCGGATCTGCCCAAGGAAGGCAGCCATTACGACCTGCCCATCGCACTTGGACTGCTCGCCGCCATGGGCGTGCTGCCGGCGAGCGAAATGGCGCACTACACCGCGATGGGCGAATTGTCGCTCGATGCGCAGATCACGCCGGTGGCTGGCGTATTGCCGGCCGCGCTCGCAGCATCCGAAGCGGGACGTGGGCTGATCTGCCCCGTCGCGTGCGGCCCGGAGGCGGCCGGGCGGCATGGAAATTGTTGCAGCACCATCGCTCATCGCCATCGTCAACCACATGAAAGGCGTGCAGGTGTTGAATCCGCCTGCGGCAAAGATCGCTACCGAGAATGGCATTATTCCCGATCTACGCGATGTGAAGGGGCAGGAGACGGCGAAGCGTGCGCTCGAAATCGCGGCAGCGGGCGGCCATAACATGCTACCGTTGTAGTCTAGATGCCCGGCACGTCTTCCGCTGGCGCTAGAAGGAACCGACGCGACTCAGTTATGATCGCCCCATGTCTGGATGCACAGCGCCGGTTCGTGGTCATCGCACATCGAGCGGAGCAGCGGCTTGCCCCGTATGCGGTCCGCGCAGGGGCTATCGCGGCTACGGCGGCTACGGCGGTTACGGCGGCTACGCGCCCTACTCGCCTCCGTCCTACTCGCCCCCGTCCTACTCCTCGTCGAGGAGCAGCGGTGTTG
>DATAVW010000169.1:0-19944 GCA_036267515.1 Rhizomicrobium sp. | reverse complement strand
CCCCATTCACGCGCGGCCGGCCGCCTGCAGGATCAGCGCGGCGATCTCCTGCGGATGCGAGATGAGCGACAGATGGCTCGCCTTCACCTCGATGGTTGTCGCGCCCATGCGCTTGGCCATGAACCGTTCGAGATCGGGGTTAATGGTGCGGTCTTCGGTCGAAACCGCATAGAAGCTCGGCTTCGAACGCCACGCGGCATGTTTGGTCTTGCTCGTCAGCAGCGCCTTGTGAAACGGCTGTTGCACGGCATAGAGCACCCTTGCCCGTTCCGGCGGCAGGTCACCGGCGAAATCGCGCAGGAAGGCGGCTTCCGTCAGCCGGCCTTCGTCGCCGTCGAAGACGATGCCGGCAGAGGCCGGCGGGGTGGGAAATTTGCTGGCGAGCGCCGCGTAATCTTCCCCGGCATCCGGCGCGCGCGCGGCGACGTAAACAACGGCCGAAACCTTCGGGTCGATGCCCGCCTCGGTGACGATCATGCCGGAGAAGGAGTGGCCGGCCAGCACGGTTGGGCCATCCTGCCGCGCCAGCACACGTTGGGTTTCCGCCACCGCTTCGTCCAAGGTCGTCAGCGGGTTCTGTACCGATGTCACGTTCAGACCGGCAGCCTGCAGGCGCGGGATCACCTCCGACCAGCTCGATCCGTCAGCGAACAGCCCGTGCACCAGAACGACGTTGCGGGCTTTTGCGGGCGCGGCTGCGGCTGCGGTGCGGACCGTTGTCGAGACGGCAACTGCACCAGCAACCAGACCGATTGAGAAATCACGCCTGTCGATCATTTCGCCTACCCCCATTCGATGGTGCCCGGTGGTTTGCTCGTCACGTCGTAGACCACGCGGTTGATGCCCTTCACCTCGTTGATGATGCGCGTGGCGGTGCGCGCCATCATCCGGCCGGTTTGGCAGCACGCAATTTTCGCGCTTCGACGATGGGGGCGACGTTCCGCTTGAGGCGTTCGAGCGCATCGAGCTTGTCCGCAAAGCTCAAAGCGGCGCGTTCGCGCCGGCCGCGCTCCTTTTGCGCCAGAATGGCTGCGATATCCGGGTAGATGCGCTCGTTCTGCATGCTTGCCAGTTTACACCAAAGGATCGGTCCTCGCAGACTTTTTACAGAACTCCCGCCACGCATGCATCAGGCGGAAGCGGACGAGAACGGCTTTCAGGCGGAGAAGATTGACGGCGTTTTGCTCGAGAAATGCCTCCACTCTCGCGAGGTCCTTTAGACGCCCGATTCTCAGCGCCGTGGCGACGATGTGCTCGGGGCGCAGCACGCGCACGCGCAGCGGCGGCGCGCCGGCGGTGGCGAGGTTGACCTCCGCGGCGTCGGCGAGGGCTTCCGCGTCAAGATCGGAAGCAACCGGCAGAACTGCACCGGCCATCCTTCGACAACGATGCCTTCCGCGCGGCGCTCGGTATAGCCGGCCCGAGCAAGAGCTTCCTCGATCGGCGTCAACAAGATTAGCCCCGACTCGCGGCGCTCGAAATCTGCGACGGAGATCAGGATGTCCAAATCCTCTGTCAGCGTGGGCTGAATATAGTTAAGCGTAGCCACCGCGCCAGCGACAGCATATTGGCCGATGATCCCCTGTTCGGCGAGGCGGACAACGACCTCCAAGGCATTGCGGATCGTCATCGCGGTTTCACTCCCACTCAATCGTCCCGGGTGGTTTTGACGTCACGTCGTAGACCACGCGGTTGATGCCTTTCACCTCATTGATGATGCGGGTGGCGGTGCGCGCCAGAAACGCGTGCTCGAAGGGATAGGAATCCGCCGTCATGCCGTCGGTGGATGTCACGGCGCGCAGCGCGCAGACGTGGTCGTAGGTGCGGTCGTCGCCCATCACGCCCACCGTTTTCACCGGCAGCAGCACCGCGAACGCCTGCCAGATCTCGTCGTACAGTCCGGCTTTGCGGATCTCGTCGAGATAAATGGTGTCGGCCTTGCGCAGCGCTTCCAGCTTCGGCCTCGTGATTTCGCCGGGCACGCGAATGGCGAGCCCCGGCCCGGGAAACGGATGCCGGCCGACGAAATGCGCCGGCAGCCCAAGCTCGCGGCCCAGCGCGCGCACCTCGTCCTTGAACAGCTCGCGCAGCGGTTCCACCAGCTTCATCTTCATGCGCTCCGGCAGGCCGCCGACATTGTGATGCGACTTGATGGTGACGGACGGCCCGCCGATGGCCGACACGCTTTCGATCACGTCCGGATAGAGCGTTCCCTGCGCCAGGAATTCCGCGCCGCCGATCTTGTGCGCCTCCTCATCGAACACATCGATGAAGGTGGCGCCGATGATCTTGCGCTTGCGTTCGGGATCGCTCACGCCTTCCAGCCGCGAGAGGAATAGCTCGGCCGCGTTGGAGTGGATGAGCGGAATGTTGTAATGCCCGCGGAACAGCGACACCACTTCGTCCGCTTCGCCCGCGCGCATCAGCCCCGTGTCCACGAAGATGCAGGTGAGCTGATCGCCGATGGCCTCGTGGATGAGCACCGCGGCGACACTGGAATCCACCCCGCCCGATAGCCCACAGATCACCTTGGCCTTGCCCACCTGCGCCCGGATGCGGCGGATGGATTCTTCCTTGAAAGCGTGCATGTTCCAGTCGGGCACGATGCCGGCGATGTTCTGCACAAAGTTGCGCAGCAGCGCGCCGCCTTTCGGCGTGTGCACCACTTCGGGATGGAACATGACACCGTAGAATTTGCGCGTCTCGTCCGCCACGATGGCAAAAGGTGCATTCTCGCTTTGCGCCACCACGTGGAAGCCGGAGGGTAGCGACACCACGCGATCGCCATGGCTCATCCACACATCGTCGCGCGCGCCGAGCGCCCACACATTGTCGAACAGCGGGCTTTGTCCGGTAATTTCGATTTCCGCGCGGCCGAATTCCGCTGCGTGGCCGCCTTCCACCTTGCCGCCTAGCTGCTGCACCATCGCCTGCTGGCCGTAGCAGATGCCGAGCACCGGCACGCCCAGCTCGAACACCGCTCGCGGCGCGCGTGGCGTATGCGTTTCGGTGACAGATGCCGGCCCGCCGGAAAGGATGATGGCTTTGGGTTGCGCTTTCTGCAGCGCGGCTTCCGCCTGGTTGAACGGCACGATTTCGCAATAGACGCCGGCCTCGCGCACGCGCCGCGCGATCAGCTGTGTCACCTGGCTGCCGAAGTCGATAATAAGAACGGGAATCGTCATGGCAGGATGTAGCCGAGGGGGTAGCGCGGTGTCCAGCAAAGTCCCCCTTCCGGCTCGCGCTTCGCTGACGCTTCGCGCAATCCATCTCCCCCGTAAACGGGGGAGGATAAAAAGAGCGAACGCATCCGACGCTATCCCCCCCGCGTGCGGGGGAGGTGCCGCATGCGAGCGAAGCGAGAATGAGGCGGAAGGGATATCTAATCAGTGCGCTCCAACACCGCCGTGAAGAAGCCGTCCGTGCCGGTGGTGAGCGGAGAAGCGTGGAAGAATTCGCTGATGTCCGGCGGCGGTTCGATACCAATTAACCCGACCCAAACATCTCGGGCGGGATGAATCGAGAAGTCGGGATGCCGCTCCAGAAACGCGGCGATCTGATCCTCGTTCTCCGATGGCAGAAGCGAGCAGGTGGTGTAAATCAGCCGGCCGCCCGGTTTGGTGTGGCGGGCGCCGTCGTCCAGCAGCCAGGCTTGTGTTTTCCTCAGCCCTTCCAGCCGCTCGGGCATGAGACGCCAGCGCAGCTCCGGCTGCCTGCGCCAGGTACCCGTTCCGCTACATGGCGCGTCGATCAGCACGCGATCGAACTTGCCATTGCCCCAGAGCAGCCCGCCGCGCGTCTCCGCCACAGTGATGCAGGTCGCACCGGCACGTGCTGCTCGGTCGGGCAGCGGCTTTAGTCGCGCCGGGTTGTCATCGAAGGCGAGAATTTCGCCCTCGTTCCGCATCTGCGCAGCGATCGCCAGCGATTTTCCGCCGCCACCAGCGGCCAGATCGAGCACCCGCATACCCGGCTTTGCATCCACCAGCAGCGCCGCGATTTGCGAGGCTTCATCCTGCAGCTCGAAGGCGCCAGAGGTGAACAGCGGCGTCTTCTCCAGCCCGCTGGCACCAGCCGGGATGCGAATCGCGAATGGCGAAATGCGCGTGATCTCTCCATCGTAACCTTCGCCCCGCAACTGTTGCAGCACATCGCTGCGATTTGCCTTCAAGGTGTTTACGCGCAGATCGATGGCCGCGCGGGATTGCAGCGCGAGCATCTCGTCCAGCAGACGCTCGCCGAACGCACGGTGAAGTTCCGGCTCCAACCACAGCGGATATTCGCCTTGCACGTGCAGCGGCGGCTCGCCTACCGGCGGCGAATTGAGCACGCCCATTTCGGCTTCGCTCAATGGCGGCGGCCCGTAGCCTTCGCCGCTGAATTGCGCACAGATTGACTCCGGCGTTTGTCCCTCGCGCAGCACGGATGCAATCACCAGCGCGCGCGGAGTCTTGCTCTGGATCCGCCAGGCGAAGGAAAAACGGTGGCGCAGCACATCGAACACGCGTTCGGCAACCGCCGCACGATCCTTCGATCCGGCATAACGGCGCCTGCGAAACCAGTCGCGCAAGTAACGGTCGACCGGCAGCGCGGTGGTTTCGAGTTGCTCCAGAATTTCGATGGCCGTCTGCAGACGGGCGGCGGGTGTCATGGCGTGCTCAAGACGGGCGTGATCATGTAAGGAGTTCTATCGTTCAGCTGGGAGCACCGCTATGCCGAATGCCCGCGAACCACCGCGACAGCCACGTACCGTCGTTGTCGGCGCCGGCTTTGCCGGAATCGAAGTGGCAAGGGCATTGGGCAGGGCCGGATTGCCCGTCACCATCATCGACCGGCAGAACCATCATCTGTTCCAACCGCTTCTCTACCAGGTTGCAACCGCGGCCCTGTCGCCCGCCGACATCGCCGAACCTGTCCGCAAAATGCTTGGGCGCTACCCGAGCGTGGAGGTGGTGCTCGCCACGGTTACCGCCATCGACACGCAAGCCCGAAAGGTTGCTCTCGCAAATGGAATGGAGGTGCCTTTCGACATCCTCGTGCTCGCAACCGGCGCGACCCACGGCTATTTCGGTCACGAGGAATGGTCCGGCTTCGCGCCCGGTCTCAAGACTATCGAAGATGCACGCCGAATTCGCTCCCGCCTGCTCCTGGCCTTCGAAAGAGCCGAGGTCAGTGCTGACACAACGGAGCAGAAAAAACTGATGACGATTGCGGTGATCGGCGGCGGTCCAACAGGCGTGGAGCTCGCCGGTTCTATCGCCGAGCTGACGCGCTATACGCTGGCACGCGATTTTCACCATATCCGGCCGCAGACCGCGACGGTGCTCCTGCTGGAAGCGGGTGCGCGGATTCTGACGGCATTTCCGGAGAGCCTTGCCTCGTACGCCGAAGTCAGATTGAAGAAGTTGGGCGTAACCCTACGCACGAACTGTCCTGTTGAACGCATCGAGGATGGGGCGATCGTCGCGGGCGGCGAGAGAATCGGCGTGGGGCTGGCAACCTGGGCCGCGGGCGTCACCGCATCGCCATTGGGTAGATTGTTGGCAATCGCCACGGATCGTGCTGGGCGCATTCCGGTCAATCGCGAATTGTCCGTACCCGAACTGCAGGACATTTATGTGCTCGGCGATCTGGCGCTTACGCCGGATAAACATGGCAATCCGTTACCCGGCCTGGCACAAGTCGCGAAACAGGAAGGCGTATATCTGGGCCACGCGCTCGCGAAGCGAATTTTGAACGGCACGCCGTCGAAGCCTTTCATGTTCCACAATCGCGGTAACACCGCGATCATCGGACGGCACGCGGCAGTGTTCGATTTCGGCTGGTGGCGCCTGAAGGGATGGTTTGCCTGGACCTTCTGGGCGCTAATCCACGTGTATCTGCTGGTGGGCTCCGAGCATCGGTTGATGGTCGCCATCCAATGGCTGTGGCGATATCTGACCTACGAGCGCGGCGCACGACTGATCGCGGAGAACGTCGAGAACTAGCCGCCCCAGATACGCACCGCCACATACAGCACACCGGCACCCAGCAATGTCATCAGGGTGGTGGCCGCGCGGGGATGCGCATGCTGGCTTTCGGGAATGAGGTCGGAGGCGCCAAGATCAAGATAGAGAAAACAGCCGCCGAATACGCCCAGCACCAATCCAATGCTGGCTTCCGGGATACGGAACAGCAGAGTCGAGGCGGCGCCAAGCACCGGTGCCGCAGCATCCAGCAACAGCCACGGCAGTGCCTGTTGCACTTTGCCGCCGCCGCGCAGAACGAAGGCCACCGTGTTGATGCCGTCCGAAAAGTCGTGGGTCACCACCGCAGCCGTTACGATTGCGCCCACTGTGGGCGCTGCCTGAAAGCCGGCGCCGATCGCCACACCGTCGAGAAAACTGTGTGCCGCCAAAGTCAGCACGCCGAACGCGCCCTTCGCCGGCGGAACATGATCGTGCGTCGTCGGATGATCGTGATGGGTATGTGGATGGAGCAGGATTAATCGGTCGATGACGAGATAAGCGAAAAACCTGCAGCGATGAACAGCGACAGCGTTGCAGGCCCGTAATGCCCATCCGCCAGCGACATGGCTTCCGGCAGCAGATCGAACAGCGCGACACCGATGACGGCACCGGCGGAGAATCCCAGGATGAGATGCAGCCGGTCGCGAAACCGCAGCGCAAACACCCCGCCTAACAATGTGGCGACGAAAGTAAGCGCGGCAATGAGAACGACCATCCCGAATATCGGCCGTGCGCCGCCCTATTTCTGCCGCGGCGGTTTCAGGTCCGCATCCGGTTGGGTGAGTCTTCCGGCGCGCATCGCAACAATCGCGTTGGATACGGCCCGTGCAACGTTCCGCGCTTCTTCGACTATTGCTTCGTCCTTGTCGAGCGCTTCGTGGCTGGTGGCGTACGGTTCGAAATAGCCAATGAAGCGATCCACCTGCGCCTCTGTTCCTGCCGAAATGAATCCGGACCAATCGAGCCACCCGGCGAGCCCCTCCCGCACCGTGTTGGCGTCGGCGACATCGCCGTGCACCACAAGTCCATACACACGTCCGGCGAGGTGCTTTGGATAATTCCAGCCCTTCAGTTCGATCGCTTTCGCCTTTGCCGGATCCTTGCCACTGGTGCTGCTGGGATCGGGATTACCGCCGTCTGCGCACACCAGCCGGTCCATCATCAGCTTGAGGCCGCTCGGCGCCATGCCCCAGTACACCGGCGTGACGATCATGATGCCGTGCGCCAGCATGAAGCGTTCGTAAATCTCAGCCATCCAGTCGTCGGACTGTCCGAGCGAATGGTTGGGATAACAACTGCAGGGCCAGTGACACAGCGGCATGGCCGTGGAGACGCACGCCTTGCAGGGATGAATTTTGCGTCCGTGGTCAGAAATGAGATGGCTAAGGTCGAGCAAATCGACTTCGACGCGCGCTTCGTGGAAGACTTTTTCGGCTTCTTTTGCCAGCCGGAAGCTCTTCGACATTTCGCCGGGACAGGTGCCGTCGTTGCGCGAGGCGGCGCAGATCAGCAGCACGCGCGAGGGCGCATTTTGATCCTTCTGGCGGACGGCGGCCAGCGCCTCGTGCGTGGCCCGCCATTCGTCGGACAAATCGTAATCCGGATCGGCAAAGCTTGCTCCGGCTTTCGATGTCTTCGGCGACTTTCGCGAGTCGCAATAGGCTTTCCAGGCAATCTCTTCGAGCCGCGCAATCGCTTCGCGCTCGCAGTCGAACAGCGGGTCGTAATACGAGCGCTGAAAATGCGCGCTGAAGTCAGCACGAGGCATCTTGTCGGGAGCTTGCCCGGTCCGCACCTTCACCATGGTGTTACTGCGCGACGGGATAATTGGGGGATTCGCGGGTCACCACCACGTCGTGCACGTGGCTTTCGCGCATGCCGGCGCCGGTGATGCGAATGAATTTCGCGTTGGCGTGCATCTCG
This sequence comes from Rhizomicrobium sp., assembly GCA_036267515.1. GTDB lineage: Bacteria > Pseudomonadota > Alphaproteobacteria > Micropepsales > Micropepsaceae > Rhizomicrobium. The sequence continues at coordinate 12,013 of DATAVW010000169.1, read as the reverse complement.
GCAATCGAGCGGCAGCCGGTGTAGCCCATCGCGGCGCGCAAGCCGCCGATAATCTGATGCACCACATTGGCGACCGGCCCTTTGAACGGCACCTGGCCTTCCACGCCTTCCGGCACCAGCTTCAACGCATCGCGCACCTCCGCCTGGAAATAACGGTCGGCGGAGCCACGTGCCATGGCGCCCACCGATCCCATGCCGCGATAGCCTTTGTACGAACGGCCCTGATAAAGGAACACTTCCCCCGGCGATTCTTCGGTGCCTGCCAGCAGCGAGCCGACCATCGCCACATGCGCGCCGGCGGCAATCGCTTTTGCAAGATCGCCGGAATAGCGGATGCCGCCATCGGCGATCACCGGCACGCCCTGCTTCGATGCCGCTTCCACGGCGTCCATTACGGCGGTGAGTTGCGGGACGCCCACGCCGGCTACGATGCGCGTGGTGCAGATGGAGCCGGGACCGATGCCCACCTTCACGCAATCGGCTCCCGCATCGATCAGCGCCTTGGCGCCATCGCCGGTCGCCACATTGCCGGCCGCCACCTGCGTGTAATTCGATTCCTTTTTGATGCGGTTCACGGTGTCGAGCACGCCGCGCGAGTGGCCGTGCGCAGTATCGACCACGATAACATCGCATTCCGCTTCGATCAGCTTCAGCGCCCGCTTCACGCCATCTTCACCCACGCTGGTGGCGGCCGCGACGCGCAGGCGACCGCGTTCGTCTTTGCAGGCATTGGGAAATTTCTGCGCTTTCTCGATGTCCTTCACCGTGATCAGACCGACGCAGCGGTAATTCTCGTCCACCACCAGAATCTTCTCGATGCGATGTTGGTGCAGCAAGCGTTTGGCTTCGTCGGCGCGCACGCCTTCGCGCACGGTGACGAGCTTGTCTTTCGTCATCAGCTCTCGGATGGGTTGGCGCGTGTCTGTGGCGAAACGCACATCCCGATTGGTGAGAATGCCGACCAACTTGCCGGCGCCCTTGCCGTTTGGGTTTTCCACCACAGGAATGCCGGAGATGCTGTAGCGCGCCATCAAATCCAGCGCTTCTGCCAGGGTCGCGTCGGGCTCAACGGTGACGGGGTTCACCACCATGCCGCTCTCGAATTTCTTCACGCGCCGGACCTGCTCGGCCTGCTCCTCAATGGAGAGGTTGCGGTGGATCACGCCCATGCCGCCCGCTTGCGCCATGGCGATGGCCAGTCCGGCCTCCGTGACTGTGTCCATAGCGGCGGAGATGAGCGGAATGCCGAGCTCGACCGTTTTGGTGAGCTTCGTTCGCGTATCGACCTGAGAGGGAAGGACTTCGGAGGCCGCCGGCACCAGCAGCACATCGTCGAAGGTGAGCGCTTCGCGGATGGGAGAGTGGGGTTCCATGGCGGCGCATATCAGCAGTTTGCCGATTCCGCAAGACCGGCGGAACGAGCCGCCTAGCCCGGCAACCTGACGAACAGCGTGGCGATATAGAGGGCGTAGGCCAGCAGCGAAACGGGCGCGATGAGCTTGTGGACGATGTCGCTGCGGGAGACGAGCCCCACCAGTGCGATGGCGGCAAATACCGCGTGGCCGTCAAGATCGAGTCCGCTCTGGAAGCTACCGAAGAGCACCCGATTTTTGGTGAGACTGATGGCGAGCGCGGCCAGGATGCTGCCGAAAAACCATCGTGCTTCGCGGAAGTAGGCTTCGCGCAGATCGATACGCGCGTCGCCCCCGAGTTCCGGCGTGATGAACGCCGCCATCAGATAGACTGCGATGGATTGCGCCAGCACAATTAGGAACCCGGCGAAGGTCCAACGGCCCACGTTGTGCATGCCGAACATCGCCCACCACACCTGCACAGTAATCAGCAGGGTGGCACCCATCTGCACCGGCACGGGCCAGTACATCGCAATCCGCCGCCGCGCATGCACCAGCGCCGCAAATCCACTCAGCAGCTGTGTAACGGCGAGTCCGAGGACGATGGACAGCAGAACCGAGAGATAGCTGAAGGCGTCCATGTCGGAGGCGCCTACTCCATATCCGGGTACGGGCCTTTGCCACCTTCGGCGATGAAGCGGTCGATGCGCGCGGTGAGAACGGGAAGCGGCACCGAGCCCAGTTCCAGTACCGCATCATGGAAGGCACGGATGTTGAACTTCGGGCCGAGTGCCTTCTCGGCCTTCTCGCGCCCGCGAACGATGGCAAGCTCACCAAGATAATAGGACAGCGCCTGCCCCGGCCAGGCGATGTAGCGATCCACTTCCGTTTCGATTTCGTGGTCCGGCAGTGCGGTGTAGTCGTGCATGTATTTCAGCGCCTGCTCGCGCGTCCAACCTTGGCTATGAATGCCAGTATCCACCACCAGCCGCACAGCGCGCCAGATCTGCCACCCCAGCATGCCGAAGCGGTCATAGGGCGTGTCGTACATGCCCATTTCCTGCCCGAGCCGCTCGCAATACACTGCCCACCCTTCGCCGTAGGCCGAGATGTAATCGTGCTGGCGGAATTCCGGCTGGTTCTTGTGCTCGAGCGCGATCGGAATCTGGAACGCGTGCCCCGGCGCGGATTCATGCAAGGTGAGCGCGGTGAGATTGTAGAGCGGCCGATGCGGCAGGTCGTAGGTGTTCACCAGATACACCCCCAAGCCGCCGCGGCCCGAAGTGTAGAACGGCGCGAGATCAGGCGGCACCGGTTTGATGGTGAAGCGCGCGCGCGGCAGATAGCCGAAATATTGCGAGGCCTTGCCGTCAAACACCTTCGCAATCCAGGCGGCACGGTTGAGCAGTTCCTGCGGCGTCTTGGCATAGAATTTCGGATCGGTGCGCAGATAGTGCAGGAAGGCCGGGAAATCGCCCTTGAAGCCCGTCTGCTTCATCACTTCCACCATCTGCGCATGCAGCTTGGCAACCTCCGCAAGCCCGATTTTGTGAATCTCCTCGGGTGAGAGATTGAGCGTTGTGTATTCACGGATGGTCTGCTGATAGAACGCCTTTCCGTCGGGCAGATCGTAGGCGGCCAGCGTGGTGCGGGCGTGCGGGATGTATTCGTCGCGCACGAATTTCAGCAGGTCGGCATAGGCTGGCTGCACAGACTCGCGAATGACCTGTGCCGCTTCCGTTTTCAGCTTGGCCTGCTCGGCCGCCGGCACGCCCACCATCGGCTGTTTGAACGGCGTGTAGAGCAGATTGTCTTCCGGCTTCCCTTCTGCGACCTGCGCGATGGATTTGTCGCGGCCCTGCAAGGTAACGCGCGGTGGGGTAAAGCCACGGTTGAGTCCGGCGCGCATGTTCGCGATCTGCTCGCGAAAATAGCGCGGAATATCGCGCATCTGCGCAATCCAGTTCTGATAATCCTTCACGGTGCGGAACGGCCGGCGCGCGGTGTAGCCGAGATCGGTCCAGAAGGCGGAATCGGAATTGGCCGGCATCTCATAATCGCGGAATTTCAAGTCCGCAATGGAGTTCTCGATCTCTGGCCGGTACACATCGTAATTAATCTGCTCATCGCGCGAGAGTTGGGCGCGCGGTACGGCGCTCAACCGCTTCAGCACATCCTCATAATAGTGCTGCCGCATGGTTTGCGTGGACGCATCCACTTTCGGCAGATGATCGGCGACAGGCTTTTTGTCGTCACCCTGATCCGGGAACTGCTGCTCGCGCCATTTCCATTCTGATGTGTAAATCGCGCGCAGCTGCGCATCCGCGCTTTGGCCTGCGGCAATGGATGGGTTCGATGACATCACAGCGGCTCCAAGCAAAACCACCCCTAGAATTTTCATTTCAGCCCTTCTCGCCGCGATAACCCAATGCCACGAGGTAAAGCTCTACCGATTCTGCGCGGCTGGCGCGAGGCTTCGCGTGCTTCACCTCGCGAAACATTGTCTTGATGTGCGGAAGGATCTCGCCGGTGGCGCCGCCCTGAAAGGCCTTGCCGACGAACGTCCCGCCGGGCTTCAACACCGCCGAGGCAATGTCGAGCGCCGTTTCGAGCAACGCCGTTGTGCGCAGGTGATCGGTGGCGCGGTGACCCGTGGTGGAAGCTGCCATGTCGGAGAGCACCACATCTGCCTTGCCTCCCAGCGCCTCCTCAAGCGCCGCCAGGGCACTGGGTTCGGACAGATCGAGTTTCAACAGGGTCACTCCGGTAAGCGACGCAACCTCCAGAATGTCCGCGGCCACCACCGCGCCCTTCGGGCCGGAGCGCTTGGCCGCCACCTGACTCCAGCCGCCGGGCGCCGCGCCCAAATCAAGCACCCGAGCCCCGGGTTTTAGGAAATGAAACTTGTCGTCCAGTTCGACGAGCTTGAACGCCGCGCGCGAGCGATAGCCCTTCGCCTTCGCCTCTCGCACAAAGGGATCGTTGAGCTGTCGCTCGATCCAGCGCCGCGACGACTCCTTCCGGCCTTTTGCCTTTTTCACGCGCACACGTGTCGCGCGGCTCTCCGGTTGCTTCATGATTTGCCACGCCGGCTTCGGGGCTGGCGAATTTCCACTTTGCGAATGCGCTGGTTGGGCGCGAGCGGCAGCGAGATGTCGGCGCGCGACGGCATCTCCTTCAACATCCAGCGGGTCAGCCGCTCGTAATGCATGATGAAAGTTTCGAGCACGTCCTTATCCATCACCGCTCTGCCCCCGCCTTTTGAAGCGCGGCGCAATTTCTTTTCCTGCAGGCCGCGCCATTTGTAGACGCAATCGAAGGAGGGTGCCCGCAGGAAAAGCAGAACATCGATGGGCACGAACAGTTCATGGTATGGGCCGGCCAGTTGGTCGTTGACATATCGGCGCCAGGTTTCGTCCGGATCGCAGTCACGTTCCAGCCGGTTGACCGATTTGTGCAAAGCGGCATCAGGCTGCGGCTTCGCATCCACACACCACCCTTCGAAGAGAATGAAAGTCGGACGGCCTTTGAACACCCCCCAATCTTTGCGTAGCGCGCGGTCGTCGCGTGCCTTATCGAAGCGCGGGAGGGGGATGCGCGAAGTTGTGCGGGCTGTACGCAGTCTGCCGAGCGTTTTGAGTCCAAGGTCTACATCGTGCGTACCCGGAACCCCACGGGTCTTGAGTAAAGGGTGAATCTCACGTGCGCGTTTTTCCCGTTGGCGCTTTGTCAGATACAGATCATCCAGGGACAGGATGGCCGTCGGGCGGCCTTCATTGTCCAGCAGCAGTTTCAGAAAGGCTGCCAGGGTAGACTTGCCGCTGCCTTGGCAGCCGCACACACCAACGACAAACGGTTCACGCGTGCGCCTCCCTCGCAAGAGCAAATCCTGGGCGATTTCGCGGTAGACAGTGCGGACTTCATGCGCAAAGCCCGCCGGAAGCTGGAGCGCTGCTATTTCCCCCCGTACCGCTTGCTCCAGCGACGTTGAGGCCTGCGGCTTGGTGGCCGGCGGCTGAGCACGTGAGGAGCGGGTCGTGGCGCGGTTCACAACTCACCTGAGCGCCGGACGACGCTGGAAGCAAGACCGTTCCACTGACGGCAGGTATGTTAAACCCTCTTGGAGCGGGACGAACATTCAGCCTCGCAAATCGCGCTGGGGAGGGGCGTTGAAAGATGCGGCGAGAAATTGTTTTTGTGCACATTCCCAAGACCGCAGGCACATCGCTTCGCAATGCGTTGGAGCGTGCCGCGGACGACCACACCATCCTGCGCGATTACGGCAAGGCTCCAGAAACCTCCCCTGCCCTTTACAACCTCGTCCATGTGCAAAAAAAACCACTCCAACTTCGAGAGGTGTTCGACAGCCAAAGGCGCGGTGTCCTTCTCAGTGGCCATTTTCCGGCACACCGGTATTCGGAGGTCTTTCGGCCGAAATCCTTCATCACCTTCATTCGTGACCCTATCGACCGCGTTATTTCGGAGCACAACCATTTTGTTTCCTACCAGAGTTGGACCCAACCGCTCGAGGAATTCGCAACGACCCAGCGCTTTCGGAATGTCATTTCCAAATTCTTGGCCCGTGTAAACCTTAAGCGTTTTGGATTTATCGGGATCATGGAGAATTTCGAGACCGACATTCCCGCTCTGGGCAGGTTTCTGGGAACGGAACTGTCGGTGCGACGCGATAACACGGGTTCGTACCCGCATCAGCCAGCATCATCGGTGGCACCGGAAGTGCGCGCGCAAATCGCCGCCCTGAATTTGGACGACATAGACCTCTACGAACGACTCAAACGAGAGCGCGACCCTTCCGGCCTTATTTCGCGGCGAGCGTGAACCAGATGCTTGCACCGCCTGGTTTCCATCTGCCGCGCATCAAGGATGCCAGGGCGTCAGGATTGAACACGTGATTGTATCGGCTGCCGTAGATGATCCTGGCTCGTGGATTGTCCATTAGATAGGCGGCAAGGAGATACTGTTCCGTCCAGTAGATGTTCCTCTGAAAATCCTTTTTCGGCATTGGAAACGGCAGATAGATGTCATGTGCATGCACGGTGAGATCGTGCCGCAGCCCCGGAAGCACCCGCAGATATAGATGCAAACAGTCGCTTCCGGCCTTCACCGTGTGCGTGGAGTCGATGAAGAGAACGTCGCCATTTGCAAGATAATCATTGAACCAGTCCGCGCCAATCTGCTGAACCGGCTTCCGGATCAGGTCTATGCCTTCCAGTTCAGCAAACCATGCCATCGGAAACGGTTCAATACAGATGATCTCGCCAACGCCGTTCTTCGCAACCGCAGCCTTCGCAACGAGCGTCGAAAACCCGGAGCCAATTTCAAGAACGCGCTTCGGCTTTACATGCCGGAGTACGCAGTAATAGGCCATCGCGTCAGAAAAAGAGAACGCCGGATTGCCCCAGAAATATCCTGAGGGGGCTTCCCGATTGCCTTCAGCGGGCGGGTCAAATTCGTCTGCGTATCTGCCCAAAACCGAGAGGTATTCTTTCGTTAGGATGTCGTCGAATAGTGCCAGATACGGCGCTTTCTCCTTGAATTCGAAGTAGGCATCGAACTCGTCCACAGTTGGAACTTCGCTGTAGAAATTCGCAGGTACGATGGTGACGCCTTGCCGCTGTATGGCGCGCCTCGTCTCCAGGTCTGCGCGAAGAGAGCGCTTCCCGAGCCTGACGAGTTGCTCCAATTCGGCTGGCGACAGCGGATCTGACATGCGGGCACTATACTGATGGCATGTGACACCGAAACCCTTCATGTGCCCCATGGCTGAATGACTTGCGCGGCCATGGATGGCCGGTTCTAGATGGAACGGCCGCTGCGGTGTGCCTGGCGGCGGTAGAAGACGTTGTGGCCGATCGTCACCGTCTGCTCCATCCCCGGCCAATCGGCTTCGAGGCTGGCGGCGTGAAACGAGATGGCACCTTGCGTGATGTTGGTCAGCGGCATCGCGCCGGTAATGATCCGGGCGGCAAGCCGCACAGCGTGGTTCCATTCGCCGGCCGCTTTGGGGCGATCCATCGTGCCGTCACAGACAAACGAGAACTGGCAGGACGAGCCGGCCCCCTGATGCACCACGCCACAGATCGAATGCGGAAACCCGGAATGGTGCATGCGGCGGACCACCACCTCGGCGATCGCCTTCTGGCCCAGCGTGCCCTGACCTCTGGCTTCGTAATAGAGCGCTTCGGCCAGACAGGAAGTCTCGCCAGCGAGGTTCTCGAGCGCAACGTTGATTTTGAGGCGGCTGAGAAAGGTGTTTGCCGGCCGCGGCGCCGGGATCACCGCGGGCGCGGCAGGCGGAAGAGTTTCGGCAGGCGGCATCGTGACTGCGACATTTGTCGTTTCCAGAACCGCAGGCCGGAACTTGGGCTCAGCCGGCACGTTCGCGCTGTGACCGGGAACGTAGACCGCAACCGCAGCAGCGGTGGCGAGACTTAGGAAAAGCGCGCCTGCGAGGCTCAAATCGGCGCGGCGGGCTGCGTCACTCAGTCTGTACGTCATTCGGGAATGCTCTCTTCGGATATGGCGGTTTCGATCGTTGGTCCGAATGGCCGCCCTCCCCCGGCAGCCGTCGCGGGAAGCTGCCAACCTACTCCCAAATGGTCAAATGAAAATTGACCGAAACCTGACGCCGCGTCAGACTACAAGCGTCTCCTGCGATTTCATCCCCAATATTGTGCCCTGCAGAAGTTTTCAATCCTGTTCGCCCAAGAATTGTTAACCACTAATCCGCATCCCGAGGGTTGGCGAGAGCCGCCTGCGCCGCCGCGAGCCGCGCGATGGGCACCCGGAATGGCGAGCAGGAGACGTAGTCCAGTCCCGCCTGGTGGCAGAAGCGGATGGAATCCGGATCGCCACCATGCTCACCGCAGATGCCAAGCTTGAGTGCGGGGCGCGTTGCCCGCCCCCGCTTTGCCGCCAGCTGCACCAGCTCGCCCACGCCATCTATGTCGATGCTGACGAAGGGATCGCGCGCGATCAGGTTTTTCGTCAGGTATTCGGTCAGGAACACGCCCGCATCATCCCGGCTCAGGCCGAGCGTCGTCTGCGTAAGATCATTCGTGCCAAACGAGAAGAAATCAGCCGTCTCCGCGATCTCGCCGGCGCGCAAGGCCGCTCGCGGCAGTTCGATCATCGTGCCGATGAGATAAGCCGGACGCCTGCCGCGCTCCTTCTCAATGGCGGCGGCCACGCCTTCAATGCGCGCTTTGAGGAAATCCAGTTCGCTCTTGAATCCCACCAGCGGGATCATGATTTCGAGTCGCACGGGCGAGGCTCCGCTGGCTTCCACTTCCAGCGCCGCTTCGAAAATGGCGCGGGCCTGCATCTCGTAGATCTCGGGATAGGTGATCCCCAACCGGCAGCCCCGATGGCCGAGCATCGGATTTGACTCATGCAGCGCAATGGCCCGAGCCCGCAGTCTGGCGGGGCTGGTGCCGGCGGCGCGCGCCACATCCGCTATTTCATCTTCCTTCTGTGGCAGGAATTCATGCAGCGGCGGGTCCAGCAGCCGGACGGTGACCGGCAGTCCCTCCATCGCGCGGAATATCTCGACGAAGTCGCCACGCTGCATCGGCAGCAACTTCGCCAGCGCGGCCTTCCGCTCCCTCTCGTCATCGGCCAGGATCATCTGGCGCACCGCGATGATGCGCTCCGCGTCAAAGAACATGTGCTCGGTGCGGCAGAGACCGATGCCCTCCGCGCCGAACCGGCGGGCGGTCGCAGCATCCGTTGCCGTATCTGCATTGGTGCGCACCTTCAGCGCCCGGATGGAATCCGCCCAAGCCATCAGCGTGCCGAAATCGCCGGTGAGTTCGGGTTGCCGCATCGGCACCGCGCCCTTGAACACGTGGCCGGTGGTACCGTCGATGGTGATGATTTCACCGCGCCTGACTGTTGTGCCGCCAGTGACCATGGTGCCGGCAGCCGGATCAATCTTTACCGCGCCGGCTCCGGACACACAGGGGCGTCCCATGCCGCGGGCCACCACCGCTGCGTGGCTCGTCATGCCGCCGCGGGCGGTGAGAATGCCCTTGGCCGCGTGCATGCCGTGGATGTCTTCCGGACTCGTTTCGGCGCGGACCAGGATCACGGCGCGACCGTCCGCTGCCAGTTTTTCCGCTTCATCCGCGCTGAAGGCGACCTCGCCAGTCGCGGCGCCCGGCGACGCAGCAAGGCCGGTGGCGATGATATCCTTTGGCGCCGAGGGATCGAGCGTGGGATGCAGCAATTGATCCAGCGCATTCGGGTCGATACGCGCAATCGCCGTGTTCTGATCGATCAGGCCTTCTTGCACCATGTCCACGGCGATCTTCAGTGCCGCTTCCGCCGCGCGCTTGCCCGAGCGCGTCTGCAGCATGAACAGGCGGCCATCCTGAATGGTGAATTCGACATCCTGCATGTCGCGATAGTGCGCCTCGAGTTTATGGCAGACGCCTTTCAGTTCGGCATAGGCTGCGGGTAACGCTTCTTCCATGGACGGCCGCCGACCGTTCTGCCGCTCCCGCACGATTTTGGACACCGGCTGCGGCGTGCGAATTCCCGCGACGACATCCTCGCCCTGCGCGTTCAGCAGGAATTCGCCGTACAGAATTTTCTCGCCTGTTGAAGGATCGCGGGTGAAGGCGACGCCCGTAGCGCTGGTATCGCCGCGATTGCCGAACACCATCGCCTGCACATTCACGGCGGTGCCCCAATCCTCCGGAATGTTGTGCAGCCTGCGATAGGTCCTGGCTCGCGGCGATTGCCAGGAGCCGAACACCGCACCGATGGCGCCCCATAACTGCTCGCGCACATCTTCAGGAAATGGACGGCCGGTGTCTTTCTCCAACCGCTGCCGATACAGCGCGGCAACGCGTTTCAGATCGGTGGCGTCGAGTTCAGTGTCCAGTTCGACCCCTTTGGTTTCCTTCTCGGTTTCGAGGATTTCCTCGAACAGACCGTGCTCAAGGCCCAGCACCACATTGGCATACATCTGTATGAAGCGGCGGTAAGAATCGTAGGCGAAGCGCGGATCACCCGTCAGTTGCGCGAGACCCTCTGTGGTTTCCGCGCTGAGACCAAGGTTCAGCACTGTGTCCATCATCCCCGGCATCGAGACGCGGGCGCCGGACCGCACCGACACAAGCAACGGATTCTTAGGATCGCCGAAGCGTGCGCCCATCAATTCGCCCACGCGCGCCAGTGCTTTATCGACCAACGGTTCCAGATCGCCGGGATAGCGGCAGTCGCTCGCATAATAATGCGTGCACACCTCGGTGGTGATGGTGAAGCCGGGTGGCACAGGCAGGCCGAGATTGCTCATCTCGGCGAGGTTGGCGCCTTTTCCACCTAACAAGTTCCGCATGGCGGCCGTACCGTCGGCGGCACCGTTGCCGAACGCATAAACCCACTTCGCCATCGAATTTCCTGATCCGCTCGAAAGGCTAAACTGTCATAGCCGGTGCATCGGTGCCACGCGAGAAAGATGGACGGCGGTCTATTGTCCCGCCCTGGCGCCGGTGAATACGGCATTATGGACTCGCTCTCCGGGACCGATGCCCAATGCTGCCGCCCGGCCGGCATTAACCTCCAATACCGCGCGCACGGGTTCCTGCGAGGAAATCACCCGCTCCGATAGTGGAGTGGCGTTGGCGGCAACGGATGACACGGTGCCGTCCGCGCGAATGAAGATCATGTCCAGCGGCAGATAGGTGTTCTTCATCCAGAAATCGCGGAACCCATCGTCGTGAAAATCGAACAGCATGCCGGCATTAGGGTCGAGGTATTTGCGGTACATGAGGCCGTGCAGACGCGTTTCATTGTCGGCCGCCACTTCCACATCCAGCTTCACTGGGCCATGCGGCGTATCCACCAACACGGTCGAATGCGGCAACTGCAAGGGCGCCGCACCCATTCCGAGCGCAGCGAACGCAAGCGCGGCGGCTGTCATCCAAAGCTTCATGGCAGGACCACGTGAAATCGGCCACGAGAAATAGCAAAGGAACCGCGCGGTTCAAACGCCCCGGTAAGTTACAAATGCCTCAGGCGTCCAGAATGCAGACTTCCGCCGCCAGTTCGCCCTTCGGCCCACCGCCAGCACGCACGCGCACCCGCTGGCCTTGCCGCAATTCGCGAATACCGCAGCGGCGGAGTGTTTCCATGTGCACGAAAACATCGGGCGTTTCCGGCCCGCGGGAAACAAAGCCGTAGCCTTTGCCGCGGTTGAACCATTTTACCGTCGCTTCGAAGGCAGCGCCGTGCGGTTCCGGCAGATCGCGAAATCCTTTGCCAAAGGTGGTTTGCGGGGCAGCCGTCGAATTATCAAGCGACAGTAATCGGCGCGCCTGTAGGCCTCTGGGGCCCTGCACCGCTTCGCAGACAACTTTCGCGCCTTCGTACGCCGCTTTGAAACCCGATTGCCGCACACAGGTTTGGTGCAGCAGCACATCGCCCTGCGGACCATTCGAAGGCTTGATGAACCCGTAGCCCTTGGTCGGATCGAACCATTTCACAAGGCCTGTGATTTCCAGACCAGGTTGGCCCGCTTCCAGCGCAGCCAACGCTCCCCCGTCGCCACTCACAATGTCCCCCACTACTTTTTCTATGCTATGTCAGAAATTCTACACAATTGTTGAGTTGACGGGAAGAGCGATTCGGCATTC
>DATAVW010000168.1:0-14904 GCA_036267515.1 Rhizomicrobium sp. | reverse complement strand
ACGCCATCGAATGCCGGATCAATGCGGAGAATGCCTTCACCTTTCAACCGTCGCCGGGGACCATCACGCACTTCCACGCGCCGGGCGGTTTGGGCGTGCGTTTCGATTCGGCGATTTATGACGGGTACAAAATCCCGCCGTTCTACGACAGCCTGGCCGGCAAGCTGATCGTGCATGGCCGTAATCGCAATGAATGTCTGATGCGGCTAAGGCGCTCGCTGGACGAACTCGTGGTTGGTGGTATCGACACCACCATACCGCTATTCCAGAAGCTGGTGCGCGAGCCGGACATCATCAACGGCGACTACCACATCCATTGGTTGGAACAGTACCTCGCAACCGAGGGGAGTTGATCGTCAAGGCGCCAGTTTATGCTGCATCGATAGCTCGACATGTGTGGGCGTCGATTATTTGTACTTGATAGCTGTGCCGACGATATGAGCATCCGATCCGGAGTATGGATCCCGGCCAGCCCAGTTTGTATATACGCTCGCGTATCCACCGAGACGGGCAACAAGCACTGCGTCAGCGCCAATCTGCGCCGCTTGCTCTCTTAGATCAGAAACACTTTCGTGACGACCTTGCAAATCGGCGATGACGACATACGGACGCGAAGGCGCGCCGTCGAGGACTTTCACTTCTGAAGCGACCTTCGGAGGATAGGTTTGTTGGCCGTAGTAGCGATTTGCTACATCCGACGCGCAGCCCACAATGGCAAACGACAGTGCAAGCGCCCCAATAATGCGGCTCATCGCTGAACTCCTTCCGTGTCATAATTTCGCTGATTCAGGGCGTTCATTTTCCATGCGTGGAATGCTGCCACTGGTCGAATGATTGGTGCTCCGGTGCGACAACGGATTGTAAGGTTGGGCTCGGTGAGGTCGCTTGAACGGGTTCGTTGGCGACGACTCGCTGTATGGAGGACGGCGTGCTCTCTGCTTGCGCATCAGTGTAGTGAATAGCCACGCCGGTTGCCCACCGCTCTGTTGGAGCAAATGAATGATCGATTATCCCCTCTTGCGTAAGTATAACGGCGTCTGCACCAAGCACGGCCGCTTTTGTTCTGACCGCGTTGTGCATCTTCGCCACGTCGCCAACGTCGAATCCGGTGACCGTAACGGTGCCCAATTCCACGTATTTTCGAGTTGGTACAGTCTTGAGAATTTCGACGACATTGGCGTCGGTCGGCGCATAGTATCCAGAAGCAGTCTTTGTGATGTCCACGGCTGCGCAGGCACTAAGGAAACCCGCGACACCAAGGAAAGCTAACGCTGGTGCAAACCTCATGATACCCCTCAGAATTACATTCGAGAGCACCGGCACGTCTCTGACGGGCTTGGCCGAAGAGCATATTAGGGCAGGTAGGTTTCTAGAAGGTTAGGATCGCCACTCTGGTACACTGACATGACCCGCGTCCGATGAGTCGCGGGTGCCTCAGGGTTTGAACGTCCGTTGCCACCAGCCGCGCCGCGCCGGTTGTTTTGGCTCCTGCACCTGCGCTGTGCCTTGTTCAATAACGGCTGTGGAGTGCTCTTCCGCGGCGCCCGAAGATGTCGTCGTGCTTTGCTGCGACTCGCCGACAGCTGGTTCAGGCGCTTCGCGCACTTCATCCCTGCGATAATACATTTCGCCAACCGGTTCATGTGCCACCGTAGCTGCAGCTTCGGCGCGATCACTTCCTAAAGACCACACGGGTTCGGATGGCGCATTTGGAACCACGGCGTGTCCGAAAGGCGGTTCGGCATTGTGATACTCTGACGCACCGCCTTCTGCCGTTCCACCACTCGCTTGGATATCGCTATGCGCGCCACTCGATGACGCGTCATGGGGCTTGCGGCGCCGACGGCGGCGGCGGCGTGACGTTCCGGGCTGCTGTCCGTTTGCGCCGTGTTCTTCGGCAATGTGCGTCGGATCCGCTGCGTGCGCCGGCTCACTGGGCTCTGCAGCATGTTCGCCGGTAAATTCGGCGGGTTCCCCCGCCGGTGCGGCGGGGGCAGCATCCTCCTGCACCGGATGTGCACGGCCGCCGCGGGTACGCCGCCGGCGCCGACGTTTTTTCCCGCTGGCGGGCTGTGTCCCGTTCGTGCTTGCGTGGGTTTCCGGCTGCTCGTCTGATACCGGTATCTCTTCCGGTTCTTCGATGTGCTCGGACATATCGGTGGGTATGGCCAGAAGGTCATCGGCAGAGACAGCAGGCTTCGGTTGTTGCGGAAGGTGCTGCACACGGGCGGCTACCCGCTCGAGGTCGAACGTGCCGGCCATGAGATCGTTCTTCGGCTCGAAGGTGATGGCCATGGCGTAGTCGGCTTCGATGCGCGCGAGTTCGTGGCGCTTCTGGTTGAGCGTATAGAGAGCGACATCATGGGCGACGTGCACATTCACCGCAGCCGCACGTGCGCGTTGACCTTCTTCGTCAAGCGCGCGCAGTACGCGCAAGGCTGTGGATTCCACGGAACGAACGATGCCTTGGCCGCCGCAATGCGGGCAGGGAATGGTGGAGCTGGCAACAACTCCCGCGCGCAGCCGCTGGCGCGACATCTCCAGTAACCCGAATTGGCTGATTTTGCCGATCTGCACACGCGCGCGGTCGTGCTTCACCGCATCGCGCAGGCGCTTTTCCACATCCCGGTCGTTCCGGGCGTCTTCCATGTCGATGAAATCGATCACGATGAGACCGGCAAGGTCGCGCAACCGCAACTGCCGTCCGACTTCGTCCGCCGCTTCCAGGTTGGTCTTATGCGCCGTTTCTTCGATGGAGTGTTCGCGGGTGGCGCGACCGGAGTTCACATCGATCGAAACAAGTGCTTCCGTCTGATTGATGACGATGTAGCCGCCGGACTTGAGCGTGACGGTCGGCTGGAACATGGCGTCCAGCTGCGCTTCAATATGATGCTTCTGAAAAACAGGAACGGGATCGCGATATTGCTTCACGTTCTTGGCATGGCTCGGCATGAGCATGCGCATGAATTCTTTGGCGTTTTTGTAGCCTTCTTCACCCTCAACAAAGATTTCCGAAACGTCCTTGTTGTAGAGATCGCGGATAGCGCGCTTGATGATATCGCCTTCCTCATAAACGCAGGCGGGTGCGTTGGACTGCAGGGTCAGTTCGCGGATCTGATCCCACAGGCGGAGCAGATATTCATAATCACGCTTGATCTCGAGCTTCGTGCGGTTAGCGCCCGCAGTGCGAATGATCAACCCCATGCCTTCGGGCAATTCCAGCGTGGCCGCCGCCGCTTTCAAACGGCTGCGGTCGGCGGCGTTGGTGATCTTGCGGCTGATGCCACCGCCGCGGGGTGTATTCGGCATCAGGACGCAATACCGGCCGGCGAGCGAAAGAAAGGTGGTGAGTGCCGCGCCTTTTGTGCCGCGTTCTTCCTTCACCACCTGCACCAGCATGATCTGCTTGCGCTTGATGACTTCCTGAATTTTGTAGTGACGACGGCGGACCCAGCGCTGCGACGGCCGTTGGCTACGAAGCGGTTGCGCAGGGCGGTTCTCGCCATGCGCGTCAGCGGATTGGTCCTCGGCAACCTTTCCGTCGGCATTCGAGCCGACATCGCCTGCCTCGTATTGCCCGTGTTCTGCTTCGTCTACCGCCGCATCGGCAACGGCCTGCTGATCGACAACGCCTTCTTCAGCTTCTTCCTCTGCCAGAATTTCTATGGAAGGCTCGTTCGTCCATGTATCGGAAGCTCCGCTGTCTGCATGCCCAGGGACTTCCGC
The DNA here is from genome assembly GCA_036267515.1 of Rhizomicrobium sp. GTDB lineage: Bacteria > Pseudomonadota > Alphaproteobacteria > Micropepsales > Micropepsaceae > Rhizomicrobium. The sequence goes on along the minus strand of DATAVW010000168.1, from coordinate 11,178 downwards.
CTCAAATTTCGGACGGGAGTCGTCCTCTTCGCCTTCTTCGGCGTGCTCACCAGACAGCGAATCGTCTGTCTCGGCTTCGAACGTTACGGGCTGATCTGGGTCGGAAGGTGTTTCGTCTTCTGCTTCCAACTCTTCGTCGCTCGTGAGCGCAGTGCCAGTGGCGACAGCCTCAAATTCGTCGTCGGCACGTCGCCGCGCCTCCTCCTGTTGTTCGGCAATCAGGGCCTGACGATCCGCCACGGGAATTTGGTAGTAGTCCGGGTGAATTTCCGAGAAAGCCAGGAAGCCCTGCCGGTTGCCGCCGTACTCGACGAAGGCGGCCTGCAGCGACGGCTCCACGCGCGTCACCTTGGCAAGATAGATATTTCCCTTGAGGGGCCGCTTGCTGGCGGCCTCGAAATCAAATTCATCGACGCGGTTGCCATCGATTACGACCACCCGCGTCTCCTCCGGGTGGCTGGAGTCTATAAGCATACGTTTGGGCATTGTATTCTCCGCGCGACCGCTGCCTGCAGCAGACCGTCCAGCGCGCGGGCGCGCCTCGGCAGGAGCAGGGGGCTCGCATAATGGGGTCTGGAAGCCGGAGCATTGCCCGATGCGGTATGGCCGCTTCGGCGGGGCAATCGGCTCTGGCAGTGTTTGTCATCTCGTTCTTAACTTTTGGCACCTGAAGCGCCGCCCGGCCGTGTTCCGTGGAACCGGAACCCCGAAGTGATCGCCCTGAGCGAACTCACGACCGGAAAGTGAGCCGCCTCTGTCCGGGCGAACTGGGTGAATCACTTGTAGGTATTCGGGGCCACCGGGGCAAGACGAAACATCTGGGGAGTTCTTCGGGCCCGGCAAAGCTAAGAAATCGTAAATGGTTTACGGACTATTGCTTGGGCTGGGTCTCTTGCCATGAAAAGTGTCTCTCTCGCGCTTAGCTGGCTTCTGGTTGCCGTCCCGGCTGCGGCCGGGCGCCCAAACGGCACGGCAACCGCCGCATTTACGTCCTCCTCCGCGCCCATTGTGCTCGGCGCCCGAGTGGGCGAGCACGCGGATCACACCCGCTTCGTCTTTGAGCTTTCGGATCCCGTCAAAGTGCGGGTCTTCACCTTGGCTAATCCGGATCGGGTGGTCGTTGCCATGCCGGAGGTGGTGTGGCACTCGCAGGCCACGGACCGGCCGACAGGAAAAGGTGCTGTAAAGGACTACCGGTACGGACGGTTCCGGGTAGGCGATTCGCGGGTAGTCATCGACCTTAACACGCCGGTGACGCCCCGATCGCCGATCATCCTGCCGCCGTCGGCCGGCATGGGCTATCGCGTCGTGCTGGACCTTTACCCGACAACACAGGCCCAATTTGACCAGGCGGCTGGATGGCCAGCGGATCTGCGGGAAGAGGTGGCCGACGTCGCTTCGTTGCGCACGGCAGAGCCTTTGGCCAAGAAGAAAATCATTGTCATCGACGCAGGACATGGCGGTATCGATGCCGGGACCACGGGCATCGATGGCACGAAAGAAAAGGACGTAGTGCTGGATGAGGCGCGCCGGCTCGCAAGGACGCTTCAACGCCGCGGCTACAGGGTGGAGCTGACCAGAAGCACGGATACCTACATTCCATTGCGTGAACGCGTGAACTTTGCGCGCAGCCACAACGCCGATCTATTCATTTCCCTGCACGCGGATTCCAATCCGGATCCCGGCATGGCTGGCGCATCTGTGTACACCCTGTCGGAAAAAGGCTCGGATCGCGAAGCAGCTGCGCTCGCCAAAAAGGAAAACCGATCAGACGTCGTCGCCGGTGTCGATTTGAAAGGGCAGGACGAGACAGTCTCGCACATCCTGATCGATCTCGCGCAGCGCGAGACGATCAACCGCTCTGTGCGTTTTGCACAGATGCTTATCACACGGATCGGGAAAACCACGGACCTAATAACCCGCGACCCGCATCGCTCCGCGGGGTTTGTGGTACTCAAAGCGCCAGACGTTCCTGCGGTGCTGATCGAACTCGGCTATCTCTCCAACCTCCGTGATTGCGACCAAATGGGCAGCGATGATTGGCGCGACTCGGTCGCGAAAGCCATTGCCGATTCCGTGGACCGGCAGTTCGCGCCGGAATACGCTGGTATATCTGCCATCAGATGATGCTTTTAAGCCAGCAATTGGCGGGAAGTTGAACGCTCGCTTAACATGTACGTTCAGGTTTGCTTCATGCAGGTGCTCGCAAGATGTGCTGGATGCGAGAAACTGGTGAATATAAGGGCGTAGCCTATTCCATCCCGCACAACGACGATGGCGTGTGGCATTACCGCGTTCATCCCAAACGCGACAAATTGCTCGCGATGCGCGGGCAGCCCCAGTCTGCTCCTCCGCAGGGTTATCCTTCGCGTGATGCCGCAGCAGCTGCCGCAAGGAAAGCCATCGATGCCTGGCTGGCGCGGCCATCGGGCTGAAGGGAGCGATCTGCTTCCGCATCAAAACATGCCGGAACCGACATGCGCTGCTGGCGTTGGTGACGATCAAGCCCCTCCACCGGCACTCCCGCAAGGGCGGCTCGGAATCTTTTCGAGATTAGTTGAGGCAGAGCCACCCTTCTCTCCTGCAGCTATGCAGCGAGCAAAAGGATGTGCGTCCGCTCTATGGTCAGGCAGAGCCAGTCGCGATTTGCCGTATCGGCCCGCCGCCGTTTCTTCTGCGAACGGGTACAATGTCAGATTTGCAATTCTTCGGATGGGAGTCGCGGCGCGAGACGGTATCCGTAATCAAACACTGCGCGCATCAACGTCGCGTCATGCCCGTCTATCAAGACGGCAGTGCCGCTGGGCTTCCACGGCCCGAGTTCAAAAGGCAAGTTTCCGCCCAAGCGGTCCACGCTCACAGCAGTCGCCGTGGGGCTTACAAATTTGTGAACGATATGCATGCAGGTTCCCAGTGCAGTTTGCAGTTTAAGATGTGAACCAACGCTGCGCGGCCCGCGAAGGTTCCGGCTTTTCCGCTGAATGCATCGCCCTTGCCAGGAGCATTGGCCGTGGCGTGATTGCCTTGGTAGGGTCATAATCTGGCGGCAAGAGATCAGTTGGACAGCTTTGATGCTTCGTCGTTTCTTCTACTATTTCGGTCTGACGCTGGGCGGCCTGATCATTGTCGCTGGGCTGGCGCTTGGCGGTTATGTCTATTCCGTGAGTCGGGGCCTGCCGGATGTCGATCAGCTCAAGAACTACCAGCCTCCCGTAACGACGCGTGTGTATGCCAGCAATGGCGATCTGCTTGGCGAATACGCGCGCGAGCGCCGGTTCTTCGTGCCAATTGCATTCGTCCCCAAGCTGGTGATTCAGGCGTTCACCTCTGCCGAGGACAAAAATTTCTACTCTCATCCCGGTGTCGATCCGTCCGGCATCATGCGCGCGGCGGTAAAGGACGTCTTCAATGTGCTGCAGCACAAGCGCCTAGAAGGTGCGTCCACGATCACCCAGCAAGTGGCGAAAAACCTCCTGCTGAACAGCGAGGTGAAATTCTCCCGCAAAATCCGCGAAGCCATCCTGGCGGTCAAGCTCGACTCGACTTTTCCCAAGGACAAGATCCTCGAACTCTATCTCAACGAGATATTCCTCGGCGAAAATTCGTACGGCGTCGCCGCCGCCGCTCTGAATTATTTCAACAAGTCGCTCGATCAGCTGGACATAGCACAGGCGGCATTTCTTGCAGCGTTGCCGAAGGCGCCGGCGAATTACGATCCGCGCTACAACAAGCAAGCGGCGCTGCAGCGGCGGAATTGGGTAATCTCGCAAATGCGAGAAAACGGCTATATCACGCGCGATCAGGAGAAGGCTGCGCTCGCCGAACCGTTGGTGACGCAGATGCGTCCCCTCGGCATTCAGGCCGAAGATGCGGATTACTTCGTGGAAGAAGTACGACGCCTTCTCTACACGAAATATGGCGCGAAGGGTCTGTACGACGCCGGCCTGCAGGTTCGGTCCACACTGGATTCGCGCCTGCAAAATTTCGCAGTGAACGCGCTCCGTGCCGGCCTGGTGCGTTACGACCGCCGCCACGGCTGGCGCGGAGGCGTGAACAACATCAGCATTGACGGAGACTGGAAGAGCGCGCTTCAGAGTGCAGGGAACCATTCTGGCATTCCGACGTGGCGCCTGGCGGTGGTGTTGGGCTACGCGCCGGATCGCGCAGTGCGAATCGGTCTGGAAGATGGCAAGCATGCCACCATTCCGTTTGAACAACTGCTTTGGGCGCGCCCGGAGCATAAGGCGAGCGCCACCGTCGGGTCCGCGCCCACTCGGCCACAAGATGTCGTGAAAGTAGGCGACGTCGTTTATGTCGAACCCGTCGATAACGCAGATCATTACGGTCTAAGGCAGGTGCCGGAGATCAACGGCGCCGTCGTGGTCATGGATCCGCATACGGGGCGCGTGTATGCGCTTTCGGGCGGGTTCAGCTTCGCTTCGAGCCAATTCGATCGCGCTGTGCAGGCGCAGCGTCAACCCGGCTCTGCGTTCAAGCCGTTCGTGTATGCCGCGGCGCTCGACAATGGCTACACGCCCGAAAGCAAAGTGTTGGATGCGCCGGTCGCCTTTCCGCAAGGGCCGGGCCTGCCGATGTGGACGCCGAAGAATTTTGAGAAGCACTTCCTGGGACTAGCCACCCTTCGCCGCGGCATCGTGCTCTCGCGCAACTTAATGACCATCCGCCTTGCGCACGATGTCGGCATGGACAAGGTGGTACAATATCCGATCCGAATGGGTGTGTACGACAAGCTGCCGCCTTACCTTTCGAACTCGATCGGGGCTTACGAGACGACCCTGATCCGCATGACCGCCGGCTATGCGCAATTCGTAAACGGCGGAAAAAAGGTGACGCCGAAGCTGATCGACCGCATTCAGGATCGCAACGGTGATACGATTTACCGGGAAGACACCCGGGTCTGCGACGGGTGCAACAATTGGGACTGGCACAACCAGTCGGAGCCACTGCTTCCGGATACACGGCAGCAAACGCTTGATCCTCGCACCGCCTATCAGGTCGTCTCATTGCTGGAAGGCGTTGTGCAATACGGCACCGGAAGGATTGTCAGTCAGGTCGGCAAACCGTTGGCGGGCAAGACGGGCACCTCGAACGATTCGAAGGACACCTGGTTCATTGGTTTTTCGCCCGATTTGGTTTGCGGCGTTTTCGTCGGTTTCGATAATCCGCGCACATTGGGGCGGGTAGAACAGGGCGCCACAACAGCCGCCCCGATCTTCCGGGATTTCATGAAGGATGCTCTGGCTGATGAACCCGCCACGCCCTTCCGCACGCCTCCAGGAATAATTCTGGTTTCCGTCGATCGGATTACGGGTGGACCGGAATCGGCGGGCTCGGCGGGTGCTATCGAGGAAGCCTTCAAATCCGGCACGGAGCCTGGGGCCGCCAGTTACCTCGACCAGGCTGCCACGCAAACGGCGCAGAAACCTGTCAACACCACACAGGGTCCAACCGTTGATGAGGGGACGGGCGGGCTGTATTGAGCCACCCACGGCAAAGTGAGCCTGTCGCAACGCTCACAGTGCTTGCAGTTTCTTCCTCCCCGCCTATCCTGCCGACAATTCTTCGGAGGGCGAAATGTCTCGCAACGGGATCTGGTTTGCAGCAATCGGGATGGTGGCGGTGGCGCTTTCTGCCCCTGTAGCGTTAGCGGACGATAGGGACCCAAAGGTCGATATTGCAGCCCCAACTCCGGTCGTCTATCCCCAAGTTGCTCAGAGCGCGGGTGAAGAGGGCACCGTGGTTGTCAGGGTATATGTTAGCGACTCCGGAAAGCCGGTACGGGTGAGTGTCGCGAGATCGAGTGGCTATACCGATCTGGACAATGCGGCGGTGGAGACCGCGATGAACTGGCGTTATGTGCCCGCGATTCGAGGCGGCGCGATCGCAGCGGACTGGGCAAACGTGCAGGTCGTCTACAAGCTTCCCCAAAATGCCGCCAAATAGAATGGCACCTTTACTTTCAGACGGCGGCCGACCATATCGCTGGCCGAGAGATTTCACTTCATGCGCGCTGAAACCGAACGCACGGTCGAGGATATCCAGCAGGCTGTCGCCCTGCTGAGGAGGCATCTTTGACTGGGACAACGCGCTCCGCCGCCTAGATGAACTGAACGCGCGCGCTGAAGATCCAGCGCTGTGGAACGATTCGCAAGCTGCGCAGAAAGTGATGCGCGAACGGCAGCGGCTCGACGAATCTCTTTCCGCAGTCCGCAGCTTGGATTCAGAACTGGCCGATGCGCTCGGTCTGCTCCAAATGGCCGAAGCTGAAGGCGAGGTGTCGCTGGTTGGCGAAGCAGAAAAGACCATCGACGCGCTGCACGCGCGCGCCGAGCAATTGCGGCAGGAATCAATGCTGTCGGGCGAAGCAGACGGCAACGACAGCTATCTTGAAATTCACGCTGGCGCGGGCGGCACCGAAAGCCAGGACTGGGCCGAGATGCTGTTCCGCATGTACACGCGCTGGGCGGAGCGCCACGGCTATAAGCTGCAACTCATCGAGGAAAGCGAAGGCGAGGGCGCCGGAATCAAATCGGCCACCTTGCTGGTGAAAGGCCCGAATGCCTATGGCTGGCTAAAATCCGAAGCCGGAGTTCACCGCCTCGTTCGTATCTCGCCGTTCGACGCCAATGCCCGACGGCACACGAGCTTTTCGTCGGTAACTGTCTATCCGGTCATCGATCAGTCCATCGACATCGAGATTCCGGAGAAGGAGGTGCGCATCGACGTGTACCGTTCGTCCGGCGCAGGTGGCCAGCACGTCAACAAGACAGAAAGCGCGGTGCGCATCACGCATCTGCCGACTGGAATTGCGGTTGCCTGCCAGACGGAGCGCTCACAGCACCAGAACCGCACGATCTGTTGGGACATGCTGCGTTCCAAGCTTTATGAGATCGAGCTGGAAAAGAAGCAGGCTGAAACGGGGGCCTTCATCGGCGAGAAGAGCGATATCGGCTGGGGGCATCAGATCCGTTCCTATGTGTTGCAGCCTTATCAGCTGGTGAAGGATCTGCGCACTGGCGTGGAAAGCCGCGATCCCGAGGAAGTCCTCGATGGCAATCTCGATCCGTTCATGGCCGCTGCGCTGGCGCAGGCCATTGGCGGCAAGCCGAGAGAAAAGATCGAGGATGTTGAATAGAGATTGACGACGTTAGCATCCCGGTGTCACGCGTTATGGGTCAGATTTTTTCCGCCGGGATCATGCTGAATCCCGCTGCAGCTTTGCGTAACCAGTCGAGGCCGCGCGAGACTTCGGCAGCATGCTGCCTGCGGCCATGTTCCAGTACCGTAAGTCGCAGACTGGCGTCATAGTCGTGCTCAGGGGCCTTGGAATAGCGACGCAGCTCCGGACCAGCGAGCAGGGTATCGATCTGATTGGGCGTCGCTTCGATTTTCAGGTGAGCGAAGACGGAGGAGAGGCCACTGGCGGGGTTCGCGAGAAAGCGGTCGAAGTTCAGCCAGAGAACGCGGCCGGGTGCAGCGCCAGCAGCTGCTGCAAGAGCGCTCATTTCGCAAGCCCAGCTCATGGCAACAATTTCGCCCAGCGACAGCTGTGATAACTTCCAGGGCTGCTGGCCAATCCGGGTCTGCAGGCGCGCGAGGCGACTTGGCGCCAGCGTTCTTGCCTCGGCCGGCGAGTTCTGGGCGCCGAGGATCGTTGCCAGATAAGTATAGGCCGGCACAAACATGAAAATGGCTCTGGGCTCACTCGCCCGTGCCAGAATTCGGGCCGCCAGTTCAGAGACAAAGCTGGTAACCTTGATCACCGCGCGCTGGTCCGGTTGAAACGTGCGTGAGAGCAATCGGAGGGTTACACCGAGGCGTTGATTGAATTCTTCCTCGCTCCAGTAGCCGGGCAGAGACGTCGAGGATACTTGCGCAAAAGTCCTCAGGATCGCGGGTTCACGGAGGGCGAACACGCGCCGGTGCTGGCCTAGCAATCGAGAGAGCAGGGTAGAACCCACATGGCCGATATGGAAAATAAAGCTGGCGTTCTCGGCAGGCAGGTTTGCCGCCGCTTCCTCTAATTGGTGCCAAGATGCCGGACGGCGCGGGGCCAAGGCGTTGGCCAACAGGCGCTCATCGAGGAAGCTGGCCCGTGCGTAATCAGCCTCAGCGAGCCGGATCAGCGTGATCTGATCGGTCGCTGGATCAAGTGCGAGGGGCAAGAGTTCCGCTGAGTGGGCTATGGCTTGGGCAAGCGGATCCAATGGCAGCCTCGTACAAAGCCAGATTGTGGTTCTCGCGCCATTGGAACCGCAAGCGCCAGCTCTCTGAATGGCAACAACTTTCGACACTCGTGGAAAAGTTGAAGCAGAGCACCCATTTAACGGCGTGAAGCGCTTGCGAATGGGCCGCCCCACTGCTAATCCTCACCGCCTCGGCGAAAATTCGATCGCGCTGGCGGGTAGGCTCCCCCGGCGCGATGCTGTTTTGTCGCTAGGAGTGTAGCTCAGCTGGTAGAGCGGCGGTCTCCAAAACCGTAGGTCGCGGGTTCGATCCCTGCCACTCCTGCCACTTGAAAGATACGGATCTTGAGCGAAGCCACGAAAAAGACCGCCGACAAGGACCTTTCAGCGTCCGCCCGAAAGGGGGGGCCGGTCCAGTTCTTTTCCGAAGTTCGCCGCGAAATGTCGAAGGTCACCTGGCCGAGCTGGAAGGAGACCTATCTCACGACGATCATGGTGTTCATCATGGTCGGCATCACCATGATGTTCTTTTTCGGCATCGACTGGATTCTGGCGATGGGTGAGCGCTGGCTGATCGGGGCTTTGGGCTAGGACGCGATTTGGATTTGGAATGAGCGAAGCAGGCACACAGGCAAGATCGGACGCACGCTGGTACATCGTGCACACCTACTCGAATTTCGAGCGCAAGGTGGCCGAGGAAATCAAGCGACAGGCCAAGATCCAAGATCTCGAAGACCTGGTCGTGGACGTTGTCGTTCCGACCGAAGAAGTGATCGAGGTGCGGCGCGGACAAAAGAAAAGCTCCGAGCGCAAGTTCCTGCCCGGTTATGTGCTGCTGAGTGCCAAGCTGACGGACGAGGTCTATCACTTGGTCAAAAACGTGGCGAAAGTCACGGGCTTTCTCGGGCAGGGCAACAAGCCCATGCCGCTGCGCCAGGGCGAGGTGGACCGCATCCTCAATCAGGCATCCGAAAGTGCGGAGCATCCCAAGTCCACCATCAGCTTCGAGATCGGTGAGCAGGTGCGCGTGGCCGACGGGCCGTTCACGTCGTTCAGTGGCGTCGTTGAAGAGGTGGATGAGGACCGTTCGCGCCTAAAGGTGGCGGTCTCGATTTTCGGACGCGCGACGCCGGTGGAACTGGAATACACGCAGGTCGAAAAGGTTTGATCTGAGCGCGGGAGGGGCAGCCAGCCCCGCATGCACCGCAAACCGCTAAGGAGGCGGACCGGAAGTGGCAAAGAAGATTGTGGGTTACATCAAATTGCAGGTACCGGCCGGAGCGGCGAACCCGTCGCCGCCGATCGGTCCGGCATTGGGCCAGCGTGGCCTCAACATCATGGAGTTCTGCAAGGCATTCAATGCCAAGACCCAGCAGATGGAAAAGGGCATGCCGATCCCGGTAAATATCACCGTGTTTTCGGACAAATCCTTTTCCTTCGAGATGAAGACGCCACCGGCGTCGCACTTCCTGAAGAAGGCCGCGAAGCTGGAGAGCGGTTCCAAGGCACCCGGACGGACCTTCGCAGGCACCGTCACGAAGGCGCAGGTGCGCGAAATAGCCGAAGCCAAAATGAAGGACCTGAACGCCAATGATGTCGATATGGCGATGCGATTGATCGAGGGCTCGGCGCGCTCGATGGGCATCCAGGTGCGGGAGTAGGGCGATGGCGAAGATTTCAAAGCGCTTCAAGAAGGCCATTGAAGGCGTGGATATAGAAAAAGCCTACGACATCGGTGAAGCGGTGAAGCTGGTGAAAAGCCGCGCCACCGCGAAGTTTGATGAGACGATCGAGCTTGCCATCAATCTTGGCGTCGATCCGCGTCACGCAGACCAGATGGTCCGTGGCGTCGTTTCGCTTCCTGGCGGAACGGGGCGGGCGCTGCGCGTAGCCGTGTTTGCCAAGGGCGCCAAAGCGGACGAAGCGAAGAAGGCTGGCGCCGATATCGTCGGCGCTGAGGAACTGGCGGAGCAGGTGCAGAAGGGCGAGATCAATTTCGACCGCTGTATCGCCACGCCCGACATGATGGGCGTGGTTGGCCGTCTCGGTAAGGTTTTGGGCCCGCGTGGCCTGATGCCGAATCCCAAGGTCGGCACGGTGACGATGGACGTGACGCAAGCCATTAAGGATGCCAAGGGCGGCGCGGTGGAATATCGCGTCGAAAAGGCGGGTATCGTACAGGCCGGCATCGGCAAGGCGAGTTTCACGGAAGACGCCATTGTCCAGAACGTGAAGGCGTTCGTGGACAGCGTGGTGAAGGCAAAACCGAGCGGCGCCAAGGGCACCTACCTGAAGAAGATTTCGCTCAGTTCGACGATGGGCCCCGGCGTGAAGGTTACGCTGCCCAGCGTCGGCGCCGCATCTGCGTAAGGAGAATTGAATTCGGGCCGGCGATGGCCCGATGACCTGTCCGAGACCGCGAGTGCCGCAAGGCTTAATGAATGCTCGCGCAGACGGGGTTCGGGTTTGAACCCTGGGGCGGGAGTGGCACCGGCGAGCAGCCGTTGTCTGTCACAGGGCGGAGATGCGGATCGTCCCGTACCTCTGTAAAGGAGAAGGAAGTGGAGAAAGCCAAGAAAGTCGAAGTCGTAGAAGACCTGAAAGGTATCTTCAGCGAAGCTGGCTCCGTGGTTGTCGCCCACTATTCCGGCATGACGGTGGCTCAGATGAGCACGTTGCGCGCGCGCATGCGGGCGGAAGGTGCCTCGTTCAAAGTGTCCAAGAACCGTCTTGCCATGCGTGCGCTGGAAGGAACGCCGGCCGCAGGCATCGCGCATCTGTTCAAGGGGCCGACAGGCATTGCGGTAAGCAAGGATCCTGTTGCCGCTTCCCGGGTGGCGGTGGCTTACGCCAAGGAGAACGACAAGCTCGTGATCCTGGGCGGCGTGGTCGGCAACACGGCTCTCGATGTGAACGGGGTGAAGGCTTTGGCCGAACTGCCGTCTCTCGACCAGCTCAGGGCCAGGATCGT
>DATAVW010000167.1:0-8131 GCA_036267515.1 Rhizomicrobium sp. | reverse complement strand
GTCGCCTGCCGCTTCATGGCACCCGAAGGCGAGAAGAAGAACTGGGGCACGCAGGCAGCCGAGCGGATGTTCTTCAATCGGCTGCAGCTGGTCACGCGCCAACTCGCGCAAACGCCGATGATCGCAGGCGATGAATTCACTGCCGCCGACATCTCCGTCATCTATGCGCTTGAAATGGCGGAGCGCCTCGGACTGGCCGATCGCTTCGGAGCCGAGATCGGCGACTATCGCAACAGCATCGCCTCGAGGCCCGCATATAAGACAGCGCTGGAAAAGTGGTCCCCGCCAGCTAAGGTTTGAGCTTCGGCTCGAGTCGCAGGGGGCAGGGGATGGACGCGATACGCAAGGATGCCGACAGCGCGCAACTCGCCGCTCTCGGCTACACCGCGAAGTTCGACCGCTCCATGAGCGTGTGGGAGAATTTCGCCCTCGGCTTCACCTATCTTTCGCCGGTGGTGGGCGTGTATTCGGTGTTCGATCTCGGGCTTTCTACCGGCGGGCCGGCGATGTGGTGGTCGTATTTTCTTGCGGGGGCCGGGCAATTCCTCGTCTGCCTCATCTTCGGAGAAGTGGTGTCGCAATTCCCGATTTCCGGCGGGCTTTATCCCTGGGCGCGGCGGCTGGTTGGCAAGCGCTGGGCGTGGATGGCGGGGTGGATCTACGGCTGGGCGCTGTTCACGACGATCGCCGCGGTGGCGGTGGGCGCTGGGCCGTTCCTCGCCACCTTGCTGGGATTCACGGTGACGCCCGCCATCACCACGGCGGTGGCGTTGGCGCTGGTGGTGTTTTCCACCCTCGTCAATCTCGCCGGCACCAAGCTGCTGGCGCGTGTCGCCATGTTTGGTTTCATCTGCGAGATCATCGGCGCCATCATCGTCGGCGGGTATCTGCTGCTGTTTCATCGCCATCAGCCCTTTTCGGTGGTGACCAGCACCTTCAACATCGGCGCGCCGGGGCCATACTGGCCGTTCTTCTTTGCCGCGGCGGTGACCGGCCTTTTCACCTGCTATGGTTTCGAAGCCTGCGGCGACGTGGCGGAGGAAACGCCGAACCCCGGCCTCTCCATACCGCGCGCCATGCGCATGACGATCTATATCGGCATGGCGGCGGCGGCATTCGTCTGCCTCGCGCTCATCCTCGCGCAGCCGGATATCGCGGCGGTGATTGCCGGCAAGAACACCACGCCCGTCGAAACGCTGCTGCTTTCTGTGTTTGGCCCTGTGGGCGCGAAGCTGGTGGTGGCGGTGGTGATGGTGTCGTTCATGTCCTGCATTCTGTCGTTGCAGGCGGCCACATCACGCCTGGTGTTTGCCTATGCGCGCGATCGCATGATCGTGGCCAGCGACTACCTTTCCGCCATCTCGCCGCACACCCATGTGCCGGTGCGTGCGCTGGTGCTGTCCGGAATTGTCGCCGGCGTCATCGTCTGCCTTGGCTATTTCTTTGCCAACGCCATCGTCACCATCGTGAACTCCGCCATCATCGGCATCTACGCCGCCTTCCAGATGATTGTGCTGGGCGCGTTAGTCGCCCGCGCGCGCGGCTGGAAACCGGCAGGACAATTCCGCCTTGGCGCCTGGGCATGGCCGGTGAACGTCGTGGCGCTGATTTATGGCGTTGGGGCGCTGATCGACATGCTGTGGCCGCGCACCCAGCGGCGCCCTGGTACATCAACTACGCCATGGGCGTGACGTGGCTCGCCATCATCGGCCTAGGCACCCTCTACATGTTGCTCGCCCGTCCTTACGATGCGGGGAGCGCCCCGGCCGGCGATGCGTGGAAACTCGCCCGCGCTTGAATCTTAAATTGTCGGTTGGAGCACGAGCAGCTTCAGCGAGCCGGGCACGAAGGTGACATGCGGCCGCCCACCAGGTGTTGTTGGCGGCTCTGTCTTGGAGATTGTCGCCGCCGGCAGGAAGACGCGGCCGGTGGCGGGATCGATACCGATGGTGCGCGCGCTCGGCGCCGTGGCAACGTCGCCCAGCTTCACGAAATGGGCTGCATCCACTTCCTTCACCACCGAGAGGGTGCCGTCGCCGTTGGAACTGAGCGCCAGCTTCCGCTTGGGATCGAACGCGGCGCCGTCGCTGCCCGCGCCGATGGGCAGCGAAGCGAGGTTGGTGCCCTTGTCTGCATCCACCACGGTCATCACCTTGTTGACACAGGTGACGAACACACGTCGCGTTTCGCCATCGACCGCGATGCCGTGCGGCCGTTCACAACCCGGCATGGGGTAATGCGCCAGGACGGTGTTGGTTTTGGTATCAATAGCGATGAGATCGTGCTGCTCCGCGCCGTCCACGAACAGCTTGCCTTTTCCATCGGGGGCGGCAGCTTCCAGCCCGGCGCCGATTTTGATGGTGGCTATCGCGCTGTTTGATGGCGGATCGATCACTGTGATCGAGCCGCTGTCGCCATTGATCACGAAGACATGTCCGCTGGAGGGGTCGTACACGATGCCGTCCGCATCGGATGCCGCCGGAATCTGCTTCAGCACGCGCAGCGTGGTCGCATCGAAAGCCGCGGCAATTCCCGCCTTGCCGTCATCCGTGTAGCCAGTTGAGCCCACCGCCGCGCTGCCGTGCGTGCCGCCCGGAAACGTGCCCACCTGTCCGACCACGATGTTCTTCGCCGCGTTCACGACGGTGAGTCGATCGCCGTGCGCGACGTAAACACGATCCCGCGCGGCATCGAAGGTTGCATAGTCCCAACGGTCCGGCGCTCCCAGCGGGACGATTTTGACAACGCGATAGAGCGGCGCCGCCTCCGCCGCAGGAAGTGCAGCGAAAACCGTTTGCGCAACCAGCGCCGCCGCGCACACAATCAGAGTTCTGCCGTTCACATCGGACCTCATCGTTGGGAGTGCGTTTTGCCGGAAGCTGCCGCTTTGCGCCATATCATCGCCGGTCTGGCTGCTTCATTATTTTTGATGATTGCCCCCGCTGCGAATGCCGGGCCACCTTATCTCTCGGACGATCCGCAACCGACCGACTACCAACATTACGAGATTTACGCTTTCGCCGATGGCGATGTCGGCCGCAACGGCAGCGGCGGCGAAGCGGGTATCGATTTCAATTACGGCGCGACGCCGGACCTGCAACTGACGGCGGTGCTGCCCGCCGGCTATGCGCGCCCCAGCGGCGGACCGCCGGATGTCGATCTCGGCAACATCGAATTGGCGGCAAAGTATCGCGTGCTGCATCAGGATGATTTCGGTTTTGATGTTGCCGTGTTCCCGCGCCTGTTCCTGCCTGCAGGGTCGGCGCAGGTGGGCGAGCGGCACGCCTCGTTTCTGCTGCCGATCTGGGTCGAGAAGGACTGGGGAAAATTGTCCGGGTTCGGCGGTGGCGGCTGCGTGCTCAACAATGGCGGCGACTCGCGCGACTTCTGCCTGATGGGATGGTCACTGACGTATCAGCTGCTGCCGAACCTGCAGCTGGGTGGCGAAGTGTTTCACCAGACAGCCGACACAGTCGGCGGCCGCGCCAATACCGTCGTGGGCGCGGGCGTGAAATACGATGTCAGCGACAACTACCATCTGCTGGGCTATATCGGCCCGACTGTACAGAACGCGGCCGAAACCAACAGGTACACCTGGTATGGCTCTGTCCTCTTCACCTTCTGATCGCGATAGCGTCATGCGTGCGGCCCTCAGCAAGGTCCCGGCGGTCACGCTGACCTTCTGGGTCATCAAGATTCTCGCGACCACGCTTGGTGAGACCGGTGGCGACACGGTGACGATGACGTGGCTCGGGGAGACCACCCCGGAAGCCAGCGCCTCTGCCTGGCATCCCGGTTATCTCATCGGCACGGCGATCTTCGGCGTGCTGCTCGTCGTGCTGGTCTGGGCGCAGATCAGGGCGCGCAAGTTCAACCCGTGGCTCTATTGGGCGACAATTGTCGCCTCGACGACAGCGGGCACCACGCTTGCCGATTTCGCGGACCGCTCGCTTGGCGTCGGATATCCCGGCGGATCGCTGCTTCTGCTGTTCTGCGTGTTGCTATCGTTGTTCGTCTGGTATCGCACTGTTGGAACGGTTGACGTGAACACCGTGACGGGCCCACGTGAGGAAACGTTCTACTGGGTCACGATAACCTTCTCACAAACGCTCGGTACCGCGCTGGGCGATTGGATCGCGGACGCCGGCCTTGGCTATTCCGGCGGCGCCCTTGTGTTCGGCGCTGGGCTCGTCGTCCTGGCTGCTCTTTACTATACGACGAGCATCTCCCGCGTGCTGCTGTTCTGGACCGCCTTCATCCTGACGCGCCCGCTGGGCGCCACAGTGGGAGACTTTCTGGACAAACCGCTCAGCCAGGGTGGCGTCGCGCTCAGCCGGCCGTTGGCGAGCGCAATCCTTGCTGCAGTCATTATCGTTTGCATTCTGGTGTTCCCACAGAGGCCGGGCGGCCACCCGGGTGCTGGCGCCCGCGCCGAAAGTTAGACTTCTTCAAACCCCGCGCGCTTCGTGCCACATTCCGGCGAATCGCCGTGGCGCCTTGCGCGCTCCCAACAGGAGAGAGTACATGAGGATATCCAATCGCCTTGCCTGTCTCGCGGCCGGCGCAGCCGCGGTGATTGTGGCCGCCGTTCCGGCCATTGCCGGTTATGGCAAGGCAGGTCTGTGGAACGTCACCATCACAACCAATATGGGCGGCATGGCAATGCCGGATATGTCGAAGCTGCCGCCGGAGGCACAGGCTGCCATGCGGGCGCACGGCGTCACCATGAACGGCAACAGTATGTCGGTGCAGCACTGCGTGACACAGGCGGAAGTGGATGCAAGCGGCCCGCCGGCGATGCGCAACCAGAAGGACTGCACGCTCACCAACGCGAAAATGGGCGGCAATTCTTTCAGCGCCGACTTGGCCTGCCATGGCGACATGGCCGGTACCGGGCACGTGGATGTCTCGTATGATTCACCCGAGCACTACATGGGCAAGCAGACCATGAGTGGCACAATGCAGGGGCATCCGGTCAGCACATCGACAACGTTCGAAGGGCGCTGGGCGTCCGCCGATTGCAAGGGCGTGACGCACTGACTTTCGCATCGCGCGAAAACGGGGAACTGGAGGGCGCGGAGCCGCTCGCGGCGATGCTGCGCACCTCCAGCCGCGCCGTGGTGTTCACGGGCGCCGGCATTTCAACAGAATCCGGCATTCCGGATTTCCGCTCGCCGGGCGGCATCTGGACGAAAATGGCGCCCATCGATTTCGACGACTTCGTGCGTTCGGCGGACATGCGGCGCGAGGCGTGGCGGCGCCGCTTCGCCATGGAGGAGACGTTTGCGGCGGCCAAACCGAATGAGGGTCATCGCGCCATCGCAGAGTTGGTAAGGGCCAGCAAAGTGACGCATGTGATCACGCAGAACATCGACAATCTGCATCAGGAGTCCGGGGTGCCGGCGGAGCAGGTGATCGAGCTGCACGGCAATACCCGGTACGCCAAATGCCTCGATTGCGCTGAACGTGCTGAACTCCCGCGCATTCGCACGCATTTCGAAACGGCGGGTGCGCCGCCAGATTGTTCTGCCTGCGGAGGATTGCTGAAAACCGCAACGATTTCGTTCGGTCAGGCGATGCCGGAATTGGAGATGGCGCGGGCCGAACATGCCACGCTCGCCTGCGATCTGTTTCTGGTGCTTGGCTCGTCGCTGGTGGTCTATCCCGCAGCCGGATTTCCGCTGCTCGCCAAGCGCAACGGCGCGAAACTGGTGATCGTAAACCGCGAACCGACCGAGCAGGACCGTATCGCCGATCTGGTGATCCACACCGGCATCGGGCGCACGCTTCAGGCAACGCTCGCTAAGTTGAACACGCTCGTGGATTGAGACCAACGCGAGCGGGCTCTGCCGGACTCAGTACCTCATCAGGGCTCATATCCAAGCAGCCTGAATTCCCGCTTGCACACCCGATAAATATGGTCCTTCTGTTCTTGAGAGAGGATCTCGCGCGCCGGCCGAGGGTCTTTTCGGTAAATGCTCTTCATGCGGGGCAATTGATCCGGGAGATTCACGCCTATTTTTACCGCAATGCGTCGCAAATCGGCTTCCAGATTCTCCACCCTTGCGATCGCGTCCACCACCACCTTTTTTCCAATCGCATAGTGCCCAAAATCGGAGTATTTCTCCTGCATCACAATATTGTCCAACATCTCCGGAATTAGATTCACTTCCCCGGCTGCTCCCAATTTGAAGTAAGCCCTGGAGACAACCTTTTCGTAAGGATGCCGCTCTGTGGTAAACTTGAATGCATTCTTCCAGAAGCACGGATCAAGGGCCGCCTTGATCTCCTCGGCGCGCATGTGAGCGTAAAACTTCATATCCTTGCGCCTGCGCGCGGGATATTCCGGACCGTCTGCCACGAGCGCATCGAGGTACATTTTCTCGAGTTCGGGAGTCGTCTCGAAATTCCGGCAAATTGGCTTCCCGCTGCTCCGCTCCAATTCGTCGGTTTTGCCTAACGGAGTAACGACGTCGTCGGGCCCGCAGAATTTCGCAAACGCAACTTCCGCCGTGGTGCCTGCGGTTTTATGGGTTTTGATGAAAATGAAGTTGTGAAGATAGGAAACCAACATCCCGTAGGTACTCAGCTGTCCGAGTTGGCCTAAGCGTTTACCGGGGTGCTTTCGAGGGAGGCGGCCATGCGGTCATAGCTTTCCGCAAGGCTGCGGAATGTTTGCCGCGTTTCATCCAGAATGACGTCATCGCAGATGGCGCGCAGCTCTTCGGCCTTGTCGCGGAATTGCCGCGCGCGCGCGGCGCGGTCCACCAGTCGCGCCGCCGAGGGACGGCGCAAGGTGGCAAGAACCGGCTCCTGCCGGATCATGTCGTGTACGGTCGTGAAATCGTCCAATCGTCCCCCCGCCGGATTCTCTAGCTCGGCCGTATTTCGGGCCACCGCCCAGTCTTCACCGATTCGGCCTCGGCGTGAATGCCGGCATCCAACACGTGTTCCGCTTCGTCCGCCAAAGCGCGCCAACCTGCCGCCAGGCTGAGATAACTCAGCCGAAAATAGGGCAGGGGCGAGGTTTCAGCCTTCTGGATCGCCTCGCGGGCGAGGCGCCGATAGACTCTTGGGCTCTTTAGCCAAGGCACATCGACATGGATGGACATTGAATCCCTCCGACGCTCTACACGCGAAGCCCAAACGCAATTGCGGCCTTTTGGTTGCATCATGCCAGCGGCGCAGGCGCTCCCAATTTTTTCCGGCATTAGGTACCACACCTTGAACTGACTGTTGTTTGGGGGTCCGGGGGTATTTTCGCCCGATGCCCGAACACGAAATCCGAACGGTTACGACGCTCACCACAAAGCGCGAAGAGATAGAGCTGACCATCGCCGCTTACGAAAGGGCGCTGGCGCAAGCCCACGCGGACCTAGCGTCCATCAAAGCGGCCATAGTGGTTTGAGTGGCCTAGGGAGCCCGAGGGCGTCCGCCCGTACATGAACCGGTATGCAGAACTCAGTTCCTTGTGCTTCGTTGCGCTCGCCAGCGGGCCGCTATCCACTCCGGCACTCGCCATGAAGGTTGCAGAAGCCAAAGGCTTCGACACTGGCGACAAAGTGCTACTGCATAGCCTCACCTACAGCGTCGTTTCCTCTATGCGGAGCATGGAGAAACGCCTGAAGGTGCGGCGGGCAGCAAAAGGCCGTTACGTCACTTGGGCGCTGCCCTAATACATCCTAGACTGCGCTTCGGCTTTGGGTGGGAGGGGTTATGATTTCGCCGCGCGGTTTGTTGGGCGTAGCAATTCGGGCCATTGGAATTTGGTACCTAACTGAAGCAGTGTATTCGGCCTTCTGGGCAGTGCTGAAAGCCAAAAACTCTCTTTTAGGGAGCGCAAACATTACTTCCGGGGAGCATTTTCAATTCGCCATTTTTTACGCGCTGCTCGCGGTGGTTCTACTTTGGTTGGCCGATCCGATTGTTTGGGTGCTTTATGGGGCGCCGCCGAAAGTCATGCCGCGCGGCGTTGCCAATAACCCTTCCACTGACGCGATACAGGATAGTGAGCCGCCGCCGTAGCAAGCGCCAGATATTGGCCGCCGTTGCTCACGCGCCGATAGTCTTCACGCCACGCCATTTCACTGGAATAGGCATTCAGATACGGTGGTGAATGCTGATTTCGGCG
>DATAVW010000166.1:0-27206 GCA_036267515.1 Rhizomicrobium sp. | reverse complement strand
CCGAGGCCCGTCACGCCTCCTCGTCCTCCGCACTATCGCGCACGCGTGCCGGTGCGATTGGCCGCTTCGCATCGGCAAGAATAAAAGAGGTGACATGCTGCACTTCTGGCACATCGGCCCAGGTTTCTGACGCCCGAGCCGCGCGTTCCTGCACGCTTCCGGTTTTCTCCACGAAAATCGCGCGAAAGGCAGCGCGCAGCGCATGAATGTTCTGCCGTGCAATGCCGCGGCGCTTGAGGCCGATGAGATTCAATCCACCAAGCCGCGCATGCATCCCCAGAGCCATGCCGTAAGGAATCACATCGGCGTTCACGCCGGATAGCCCGCTAATGAAGGCATACTGTCCAATTCGCGAAAACTGCTGGACGGCGGCCAGGCCGCCCAGAATGACTCCATTCGCCACTTCGGCATGACCGCCAAGCTGCACGCCGTTGGACAGGGTCACCTCATCGCCAACCTGGCAGTCGTGCCCTGCGTGGCTGTAGGCCATAAAATAGTTGCGGTCGCCGATGCGTGTGACACCACCGCCCCTGCGGCTGCCTGCGCTTATCGTTACGCCTTCACGGATCACATTGTCCGCGCCAATCACAAGGGAAGCTTCGGGCGCGCTGGCGTTGCGGATTTGCGCTTGGCCCCCCAGCACCGCATGCGGATGCACAACGGTGCGCGGACCAATCGCTACATGCCCGGCAATGACGATATGCGACAGCAGTCGCACACCGGCAGCGAGCCGCGCACCCGCGCCGATAACGCAAAAGGGGCCGATTTCCACATCGTCGGCGAACTGCGCGCCGTCTTCGACCTGGGCCGTCTTGTGTATGATCATTCCTACGTCGCTTTGCCCGCAATCATCGCGCTATATTCCGCTTCGGCACAAAGCTGATCGTCCACAAAGGCCTGTCCTGCAAAGCGCCAAACCGGTCCGCGATTCTGCAACGCCTTCACCGGCATGCGGAGCAAATTGCCTGGGCGTACCGGTTTGCGGAATCGCGCCTTATCAACACTGAGAAAGTAGACACGGTCGGCCGTTTCCAAACCGAGCGTGTGCATGACCAGCGCGCCCGCTGTCTGGGCCATCGCCTCCACGATCAGCACCCCCGGCATCACGGGATAATCCGGAAAGTGTCCCCGGAAGTGCGGCTCATTGTACGAAACCGCCTTGTAGCCGACAGCGCTCTCGCCCGGCACGATCTCGCTAAGCCTTTCCAGAAACAGGAACGGCTCGCGGTGGGGCAAAAGGGTCTTGATCTGATCCACGTCGAGCGTGGTGGAGGTTTCCGCTGTCATTCCCGCCGGCGTCGCCGTCCCAACATTGCCACGGCAGCCATCTGCCGCCGCCATTCTCTTACGGGAATTGCCGGTACGCCGCCATAATCCTGCCCGCCAGGGAGTTCGCCCGGGATCGCTGCGGAGCGGCCCGCCAGCCGCGCGCCATCGCCGATTTTAACATGATCGGCGACAGCCACCTGTCCGCCGAGCACGACGAAGTCGCCCAGTTCGCAGCTGCCGGCTATGCCGACCTGACCCACAATCACGCAATGACGCCCGATGTGGCAATTGTGGCCGATCTGAACGAGATTATCGATCTTCGTGCCTTCCCCAATCACCGTGTCGCCAAGTGCACCGCGATCAATCGTCGTGCACGCGCCGATTTCCACCCGGTCTTGCACGATGACGCGGCCCAGTTGCGGAATCTTTTCGTGGCCTGTCCTGCCAGAGGCGAACCCGAAACCGGGCTGTCCAATCTGCGCTCCAGGCAGAATCAGAACCTGGTCACCGATGTAGGAGTGAGTGATGCTCACATTGCTGCCGATCTCGCAATCGCGTCCGATCATCACACCCGCCCCGATGACGGCGTTCGGGCCGATGCGCGTTCCGGCTCCAATTTCGGCACGCGCACCGATAACGGCGCCGGGCGCGATCGACACCTGCTCGCCGAGAACGGCGGTAGCGGCGATTGGCTCGATCTGGTCCCAGCACGCGAGCCCGTGTTCGGGGTAAAGCATTTTGGCGACGACCGCGAACGCTGCATTCGGCGCCGCGCAACGCAACAAGACCATATTTTTCGGCGCCAGGGCTTCCGCGCTGAACTCGATGGCGCAATATCCCGCGCGCGAACGAGCAAGCACCTTCAGGGCGACGGGACCGACGCAGAAGACGAGGTGGTCCGGCCCTGCGCTGTCGAGCGTCGCCACGTCGATGATGTTGGAGCCGGCCGGCGCGGCCGTAGGGAGCTCCATGCCAAGACGTGCACACACGTCCGCCAGGGCCACCGGGCCGCGGTTCACATAGAAGCGGGGATCGGCCACAGCCTGTGTGGCTCCAGCTTAGCGGTTCTGCGCTTGCGCTTGCTGCGCGAGTTGCGCTTGCACGTTGGCGGGAAGCGCGACCAGCTGCACCTTAACGGTTGGCAACTTTTGGTCCAGCCGCTGAACGGCGGTACCAGTGATATCGACATTAACGGTGCCGAGGACCACCGAACCGCGATCGAACAGCAAATTGGCGCCGCGTTCCTGCATGATACCTTGCAGGATAGGCCCGAGTGCCTGCTCCATCTGCTGACGTGCTTTGAAGACGCCGCCCTGGATCAGGCCCTGCCGTGCTTCCACCTTACGTTGGAAGGCGGCCTGTTTCGCCTGAAAGTCCCGAACCTTTTTGGCCTTCACATCCGGCGCGAGAATGGCGATCTGCTGCTGCAGCGAGCGTCCTTCCTTCTGCAGCGCTTCACCTTGAGCGCGAAATTCCTTTTGCGCGCTCACCATGTAGTTGTTGGCCTGTTTGACGATGTCCTGCCCCGCCTTGGAAACCCGGATAATGACGTTGCGATCGATCACCAGAATCTTTGGGGCCGGAACCGCACCCGTCGCCGCTGGAGCACCCCCCGGTTTCCCAGGAGGCGGAGTTGCGGCCGACGCACCTCCGACGGAGAGCATCGCCGCTGCAGCGGCGGCAATCGCCACGTTGCGGCAGAGAATGAGCGAATTTTTCATGGTCAGAATCCTGTTCCTGCGCTGAAACGAATGATTTGGCTCTTGTCGTAACTCGTTTTCACAAACGGCAGACCGAAGTCGACCTCCAGAGGCCCAAACGGCGATTTCCAACCGAGCGCCAGGCCACCCGAGGCGCGAAAAGCCAGGTCATCCTCGATACAGGGCACAAGGCGTGCCACCCGGCCGCAGGTCTGAAGCCCGGGTTGGGACGCGATGTGGCCCAGAGTCCCGAAATCGGTGAAAAGCGACGCACTGATCCCGTAATCGGCAGGAAGCACATCCGGCAGCCGCAGGTCAAACGTGCCAATGGCGAAGGTTTCGCCGCCCAGCGCGGAGTTTCGACCGGCGTTCAATTCACGGGGCCCGATGCCTGCCACCGCAAAGCCGCGGAACGTATCCCCGCCCTCAAAGAAGCGTTCGTTCAGGCGGACGTGCTGACCGCCATAGCCCGTGATGTAGCCGGCATGAACCGTGAGGCTGGCTACAAATTCATCCCACAGAACCGGCCGGCGATAGCTGAAGGTCGCCTGTGTCCGCAGATAATTCAGACTGCCTCCGAAGCCGGCAAAGGTTTGCGACAGCTGCAATGTGGTGCCGCGACGGGGTTTGATGGGATCATCCAGCGTGTTGTAGGCGTAGGTGAATCCGACCGCAGAGGTGGTTTCTGTTCCTGCGGCAAGAAAAATGGCCGAAGGCGCGCCAAAGAAAGGAGTGACGGTGTCGATCCGATACGTGTAGTTCAGGCCGACACTGCCATATTCCGATGTGGGGAAGCCCAGGCGCAACGTGATGGCATCCGTATCGCTCCGATAGTCTGCCTGATCGAAATCCACCAGCGTCTTGTAGATATCGAAACCGGCAGCCAGCGGCCGGTCCATAAAGTATGGCTCGGTGAAGCTGAGTATGGCTTCCTTGCTGATGGCGGAAGCAGAAACACTGGCTCGCAAATATTGACCGCGGCCGAACAGGTTGCGCTCGGTATAGCTGAACTGCCCCACGAACGAACTGGTCGAAGAATAGCCGACGCCAAGCTGCAATTCGCCGGTTGACTGCTCCGTAACATTAACGTTGAGGACGGTGCGGTCCGGCTGCGAGCCCTGTGCCGGCTTGATATCGACATCCTTGAAGAAGCCCAGCGAACGAATTCTGGTGCGCGAGCGATCCACCAGCACGCGGTTGAAAGCGTCGCCTTCCACCAGCCGGAATTCGCGGCGAATGACCTTGTCCAGCGTTCGCGTGTTGCCAGAGATGTTGATCTTTTCGATATAGACGCGAGGCCCCTGATCGATGTCGAACACCACATTGATCGTGCGTTTGTTTTTATCTCGCGCGATGCGCGGATGAATTTCCGCAAACGCAAAGCCTTTCGTGCCGGCGGCGTTTGTCAGCACGTCAATGGATTTGTCGATCAGTTCCGCATTGTAGATCTTGCCCGAAACGATCGGCACCAGCGGCCTCAGGCTCGCCGGATAGAGCTCCCGAATTTTCGAATTGATGACGACCTTGCCGAATTTGTAGAGCGGGCCTTCATCGACCGTGAAAGTGATGTAGAAGCTGCGGCGATCCGGCGACAATTCTGCCACGGAAGAAACGACGCGGAAATCTGCATAACCGTTCTTCAAATAAAAGCGGCGCAACTGCTCGCGGTCGAAAGTAAGCCGGTCCGGATCGTAATTGTCATTGCTCGAAAGGAATTTCCACCACGCGGATTCTTCCGTCGCGATCTGCTCCTTCAGCGTGGCGTCATCGAAGATCTTGTTGCCGATGAAGGAGATGCGCGCCACATTTGTGGTGGGACCCTCCGTGATCGAAAAAATGAGATCGACGCGGTTCTGCGGGCGCTGGATGATCTGCGGATCGACGCTGGCAGCGAATTTTCCGTTCCTGCGGTAAAGCTCGATAATCCGCTCGACGTCGCTCTGCACCTTGGCGCGCGTAAACACCATGCGCGGCTTCAGCTGGACCTCTTTGGTGAGGTCCTTTTCCGAAACCTTGCTCTCGCCTTCAAACACCACGCGATTGAGGATTGGGTTCTCGACGACGTTGATCGTCAGCACCGAACCGTCCCAGTTGATCTTCACATCGGCAAACAGGCCTGTTGCGAACAGCGCTTTCAGTGAGCGGTCCACCGCCTGCTCGTCATAGGGATCGCCCGGCCGAACGGAGATGTAGGAGAGCACCGTGCCGGGCTCGATGCGCTGGGTGCCGCGAACGCGAATATCCTTCACGACGGGCCCGGCGGCGGCAGGCGCAGTGGCCTTTTGCGTCTGCGCACTCTGAGCCGGAGCAGCAGCGGGCGCCTGCTCCTGCGCGCGTGCTTGCACGGACGCGCAAAGCAGCGCCAAAGAGGCTACGGCGGTGGCCGCGCGTCCGTACCTGGCGAGAGAAAAAGTGCGACCCATCCGCTCGTCTTAGGCTCGGCGCGGGCAGATGCACGCGCAGGCATTGGTTTCAGAACAGACTCGGTCTGACGAGGTCGTTCCAGGTTGCAAGGAAGAACAGCCCCAGCACCACGGCCAACCCCAACCGAAATCCCAGCTCCTGAGCCCGCGCGCCAAGCGGCCGGCCCAAAACAGCCTCGCATGCATAGTACAGAAGATGGCCCCCGTCGAGGATCGGAATCGGAAAAAGATTGATTAGTCCGATGCTTACAGAAATGAGAGCCGCCAGACTGAGAAGGTTCAGGAAGCCTTCGGAGGCCGCCTTTTGCGAGATCCGCGCGATGCCGACGGGACCGCTCAACTGGTTTGCATCGGACCGGCCACTGACGATGCGCCACATATAGGTGAGCGTGGTATCGACGATGAACCAGGTCTGCGCGCCAGCCGCGCTGACCGCATCGATTGGCCCCACCCGCACATTGGAAACCAGCGATGGATCGACCTTTGGCGAAACCCCGATCCCGAACAGCTTCGCCCTGCTGCCGTAAATATCCGAGATATCGATCCAGCGCGGCGTGATCGGGATGCTGAGTGGCTTGCTGTTTCGAACGACGCCGAGTGTCAGCGTCTTGCCGTGACTGGCGTGGATCGCCTGCTGTAGCTGTTCAAACCGGCTCACCGGCCGCGCATCGACGCTGCGAACGAGGTCATCAGGTTTCAGCCCGGCATCCGCGGCGGGGCTGTGCGCGGTCACTGCCCCGATGCGTGCGGGAATCGCGTTGGAAAGGACCGGCCGGCCGACGGTGACGAAGACAAGCGTGAAGATCGCGATGGCCAGCAGAAAATTCGCGAATGGGCCGGCAAGGACCACCGCCGCACGTTGATAAAGCGGCTTGAACGGAAACGCACTGCGCTGCTCCTCCGCTGTCATGCCTTCCATCTGCGCGCGATCGGGTGCGCTGCTCGCGTCCAGATCACCATAAAATTTCACGTAGCCGCCAAGCGGTATCCACGACACCTTCCAGATGGTGCCTTTGCGGTCATGCCACTGCACAATGGCAGGCCCAAAGCCGATGGAGAATGCTTCCACGCGGACGCCGCAAAACCGCGCCACGGTGAAATGCCCGAGTTCGTGGAAGAATACGACGACGGTAATCACGAACAAAAACGCAGGCAGTCCTAGCGGAATCCAGCCTATCAATCCGTGCAAAACGCCAAACATCCAGACTCCTGATTCCTTAGGCGGCCAGCCGCAGCACGGCCGCGTCCGCAATCTCCCGCGCCTCGGTGTCGATAGCAACCACAGCTTCCAGGTCGGCACCGGCGGAATGGCTATTCATCCGCTCCACCGCCTCTTCGACGACACCGCAGATTTCGGAGAAGCCCAGCCGGCGGCTGAGAAAAGCCCGGACGGCCACCTCGTTGGCGGCGTTGAGCACGGTCGGCGCGGCGCCACCAGCCCGCAGGCAATTTTCCGCGAGGGCCAGGCAGGGGAACCTCTGTCTGTCGGCAGCCTCGAAAGAAAGGTCGGCAAGCGCAATGAGATCGAGCCGCTGGGAGGGCGAGGCGATGCGCTTGGGCCAGCCTAGTGCGACGGCAATCGGCGTGCGCATATCTGGCGCCGACATGTGGGCGAGCGTCGATCCGTCTGCATAATAGACGAGGCAATGCACGATCGATTGGGGATGCACGACCACGTCCAGGCGTTCCGCTGGCAGGCCAAAAAGGTGATGCGCCTCGATCAGCTCCAGGCCTTTGTTCATCAAGGTAGCGCTATCGACGGAAATTTTGGCGCCCATCGACCAGTTCGGATGCGCCACCGCCTGCTCAGGCGTAGCGCGCGCCATGCGCTCTGCAGTCCATGCGCGGAAAGGACCGCCCGACGCGGTTAGCGTTACGCATTCGACGGCGTGACCTTGGGCGAAATCCAGGACTTGAAATGCAGCGTTGTGCTCGGAATCCACCGGAATGATCGTGGCGCGCGAACGCTGCACGGCGTCCCGGAACACCTGTCCAGCTGCAACCACGCATTCCTTATTTGCGAGCGCGACGAAGCCACCGCGCTTCACCGCCTCCAGTGCCGGCGCCAACCCGGCCGCGCCAACAATGGCCACCATGGTGATGTCGGCGTTGCCGCCAGCGGCCTCGATCACGCCTTCCGTGCCGGCACTAACGTCGATATCCGTGTTCGAGAGAAGCTCCCGGAGTTGCTGATATCGGGATCGATCGCCGATCACCGCGCGTGCCGGGCGATACTTTCGCGCCTGCTCCGCGAGCATCTCCACATTGCTTTGGGCCGTGAGCGCTTCGATAGGAAAGGCTTCGGGAGCAAAATGCTCACGCATATGGTCAATGACGCTGAGCGTGCTGGTGCCGACAGAGCCTGTGCTGCCGAGAACGGTTACCCGGCGGAAAAGTACATCATTGAGATCATGCGACGTCATGGCTGCAAGCCTGTCAACGGATCGAAATGGAAGACCAGAAGCATCAACGCCGCCAACGGTGCGGCGAACAGAATTGAGTCGATCCGGTCGAGCACGCCACCATGACCGGGTATGAGTCCGCCGCTATCTTTGCATCCCACCTGCCGCTTCACCAGCGACTCAAACAGATCGCCCACTTGTCCTGCCACCGAGAGCACAATCGCGAATACGGCTGCCGGCAGAACATTCGTGCGCAGGACAAAAGCTAGCGCACCACACACGATTGCGGCGCAGACGAGCCCTCCGATAGAGCCGGCCCATGTCTTGTTCGGCGAGAGTTGCGGCGCAAGCTTGGGACCGCCGATCAGCTTGCCGCTGAACAGCGCGCCCGTGTCCGTTGCCCAGACCGCGAGAAACGTCAACACCACCAACCAGACGGCGTGTTCCGGCGATTGACGTATCATCACCAGCGCCAAGGCCGGAAGCGCGATGTAGAGCGGACCGATGGCATGGGCGACTGGCAATTCCTGCCGAATAATCCCAACGAGAAAGTTCGCAATCGCGGCCGCAAAAAGCATGGCGACGGGAGCAAACCGCCAAGCGGGATCAGGCAACGCCGCGTACAATTGCCAGAGCAATGCCGCGACCATTGCAGCAACTGTGATCGTCGTTGGCAGAAGATAATCGCGTTTCGCGAACAGCCGATGCCATTCCCGGATCGCTGCAGCACAGCCGACCGAAAGAAAAATCACGAAAAGCAATCCGCCGCGCACCGTCGCCCACATGGCGAGGCCAGCCAGCGCAAAACCGAACAGCGGCCGCATAACCCAGTCGAAGTTGAAGTGAAGGCGGCGGCGGAAATCGTTGGCCGGCGCCTTCGCATCGAGGTGAGATGCGCCGCTCACGCGACCGCTTCCGGTGCCACGGCCCCGAACCGCCGCTCGCGCTGCGAATACGCCGTCAGCGCATTGAGAAATTCGTTACGTGAAAAATCCGGCCATAAGGTGTCCAGGAACACGAGTTCGGAATAGGCCGATTGCCAAAGGAGGAAGTTGCTGAGCCGGCGCTCGCCGCCTGTGCGAATGACGAGGTCAGGATCGGGGATTCCCTGCAGCGACAAATGCTCGGCGAAGAATTCCGGCGTGATCTGGCAAGGATCGAGTTCGCCGCGTGCCGCCGCCTCCGCCATAGCGCGCGCTGCGGCTGCGATCTCCTCCTGTGCGCCATAGTCGAATGCGAAAATGACATTGAGCCCGGTATTGGCGCTCGTACGCGCTTCGCCGTCCTCAATCATGCCGAGAATATCGTCGGCGGCGCGCCGCCGGTTGCCGATGATCCGCATGCGGACATTACGCTCCACCAGCTCGCCTACATCCTCGCGAAAAAACGTGCGGAACAGGCCCATCAAGTGATTCACTTCAGTGAGCGGCCGTTTCCAGTTCTCCGAAGAAAATGCATAGAGCGTCAGGTTGGCGAGACCGATATCGGTTGCCGTGCGCACGATGCTGCGCACCGTTGAAACGCCGGCGACATGACCGGCCGCGCGCGGCATGTGGCGCTTGCGCGCCCAGCGGCCGTTTCCATCCATGATGATCGCAACATGGCGCGGCAGGTCGGTAATGGAAGCATCGCCTCTCGGCATCTCACTCAACTTTCGCGCGGGTCGCAGCTGCGTGTTCAAACCTGCATGATCTCCTGCTCCTTCTGCTGGAGCGCCTGATCGATGTCGTGGATGTGGGAATCGGTCACCTTCTGCAGCTCGTCGCCGTGCTTGCGGTGCTCATCTTCGCCGATCTTGTGGTCTTTTTCGGCTTTTTTCAGAGTTTCCATGCCGTCCCGCCGGACATTGCGCACCGCAATCTTGCCCTGCTCGGCATATTTGTGCGCGAGCTTTACCAATTCCTTGCGGCGCTCCTCGTTCAGTTCGGGGATCGGAATGCGCAGCAGCTGCCCATCGATCTGCGGGTTGAGGCCCAAACTCGCATCGCGGATGGCTTTGTCGGTCGCCTTCACCAGGCTCTTGTCCCACACCTGCACCGTCAGAAGCCGCGGCTCCGGCGTGCTGACTGTGCCCACCTGGCCGATAGGCAGCTGGCCACCATAAGCCTCGACTTTCACCGGATCGAGCAGGTGCGGACTGGCGCGGCCGGTGCGGAGACCCGCCAGTTCCGTTTTCAGTGCGGCAACGGCGCCGTTCATCCGGCGGTTCAACTCTTCCTTGTTGTAGCTGTCCATAACGGCTCCTCCCGAAGCCCGGCGGCTATTGGATGATCGTGCAGCGGCCCTTGCCGCCCAGAACCGCCGGCAGCGAACCCCGATCATGAATCGAGAACACGATGATGGGAATATGATTTTCACGCGCAAGGCTGACGGCGGAGGCGTCCATGACCTTCAGGTCGCGCGCCAGGACATCATGGTATGTCAGGGTTTCGAACCGCTCGGCAGAGGCGACCTTCTTGGGATCGGCACTATAGACGCCATCAACCTGGGTGCCCTTCAGCATGGCCTGACAGTTCATTTCCACGGCGCGCAGTGCTGCGGCCGTGTCGGTGGTGAAGAAGGGATTGCCGGTGCCGGCGGCGAAGATCACCACTCGCCCCTTTTCCATATGACGGATGGCGCGGCGGCGGATGTAGGGCTCGCACACCGATTCCATGGGGATGGCAGATTGCACACGCGTAGGGATCTCCATCCGCTCCAGCACCGCCTGCACAGCGAGCGCGTTCATCACCGTCGCGAGCATGCCCATGTAGTCTGCGGTGGCGCGCTCAATGCCTTTCGCTGCGCCAGCAAGGCCGCGGAAGATGTTGCCGCCGCCGATGACGAGGCACATTTGCGTGCCGCCCCGAACAGCCTCCGTGATGTCGGATGCCATCCGCTCGACGGTTTCAATGTCGATGCCGTAGTTCTGCGAGCCCATCAGGGCTTCGCCGGAAAGCTTCAGAAGTACGCGGGAATACCTTGGCCCGTCATGCGCCATTTTGGTCCCGCTCCCCGGCGCCTATTGTCCGGCCATCTGCTTTACTTCATCCGCGAAGTCGCCAGTTGGCCCCTTGTCGATGCCCTCGCCGACGGCGTAACGGACGAAGCCGACGACCTCGATGGGCGCACCAAGCTTCTTCGCTTCATTCTCAACGAGCTTGGCGACAGTGACATCGCCCTCCGCGCCCGGTCCAAGATATTTCTGCGCCAGCAATACCGTGTCCTCGTAAAACTTGCGCATGCGGCCTTCCATCATCTTCTCGATGACGGCTTCCGGCTTGCCGGACTGACGGGCAAGATCGCGCTGAACATTGCGCTCACGTTCCACCACATCCTGGGAAAGATGTTCGGGGGTCAGCGCCAGCGGGGCGGCCGCTGCAACGTGCATAGCGATCTGCCGGCCGAGTTGCGAGAGTTGCGCCTGATCCGCCGTGGATTTGAGTCCCACCAGCACGCCGATCTTGCCAAGCTCCGGCGAGGCGGCGTTGTGCACATAAGTGGCAACCACACCGGGCGACACCGCAAGCGCGGTCGCGCGACGGACGCTCATGTTCTCGCCGATTTTGGCGATCAACTCCTTGAGGACGGCATCCACAGAGGCTCCGCTCTTCATGCCGGATGCGAGCAGCTTTTCGACATCGCCTTCCGCTTCCAGGCCGAGGTGGCTTGCTTCCTTGACGAACTCCTTGAACTCGTCATTACGAGCCACGAAGTCGGTTTCGGAATTCACTTCCACCAGTGCGCCCGCATCGGCGCGTGCTGCGACGCCGATTAGCCCTTCCGCTGCAACCCGTCCGGCCTTCTTCGCCGCCTTGGAAAGGCCCTTCTTGCGCAGCCAGTCGACCGCAGCTTCCATGTCGCCGTTCGTTTCCGACAGCGCCGCCTTGCAGTCCATCATGCCCGCGCCTGTTTTGTCGCGCAGATCTTTCACCATACTCGCGGTGACAGTCGCCATGTCGTAGGTCCTTATGCTGTTGCGGCAGCTGCTTCCGCCGCTTCCGGAGCGGCCCCTGGCGTGAGATCCGGAAGAACCTCCGCCTCTCCAAGGTCTTCGCCGGCAGCGATTTGACCGGCCGACAACCCGTCGATGATCGCGCGCGCGGCAAGGTCGCAGTAGAGAGCGAGCGCGCGGGCCGCATCGTCATTGCCCGGGATTGGATAAGCGATGCCATCCGGATTGGAATTGGAGTCCACAATGGCGGTCACCGGAATGCCCAGCTTGCGGGCTTCCGATACGGCAATCTCCTCCTTGTTCGTGTCGATCACGAACAGCATGTTCGGCAGGCCACCCATCTCCTTGATGCCGCCCAGCGCGCGCTCCAGCTTGTCGCGCTCGCGCAACAGACCCAGCAACTCTTTCTTCTTCAGGCCGGAGGTCTGGGCGGAAGTCAGCGTCTCCTCGATGCCGCGCATGCGCTTGATCGAGTTGGAGATCGTCTGCCAGTTGGTGAGGGTGCCGCCGAGCCAACGGTGGTTCACATAATATTGTGCACACCGCTTCGCCCCGGCCGCGACCGGTTCCGACGCCTGGCGCTTCGTGCCCACGAACAGGATGCGCCCGCCGCCTGCCGCGACCTCGCGCAAGGCCACAAGCGCCTGATGCAAGAGCGGCACCGTCTGGGTGAGGTCGATGATGTGGATGTCGTTGCGGGAGCCGTAGATGTACGGCGCCATTTTGGGGTTCCAGCGTTGGGTGCGGTGGCCGAAATGCGCGCCCGACTCCAACAACTGGCGCATGGAAAATTCTGGCAATGCCATACGACGTCTCCTTCTCCGGTTAGCCTGACGCGCGGGTGTGGTCTCTTTGTTGGTCGCTCTCGCTCTCGCGAACGCTCCCGAGACACCGGACGGACCCGGGGCAACTCGCCCCGCAAGCCCACCTGCGCGTGCGGAATGGCGGGGGTTATAGGGACGCGGCTTGACGGACGCAAGGCGGTGCCTGAAACCGCGAGTATGGACCAGATTTCCCCGAGATTATCGCCGGTTAGACCCACCATCGCCGCCATAAGGCCCAACGACATCGGCCGGGTGGCCTATCTGGCCTTGGGCGAACCCGATCTGCTTCCCCTGTGGTTTGGTGAGACCGACCTGAAGACGCCGGACTTCATCTGCGAGGCCGCAAAGAAGGCGCTGGACGAGGGCTACACCTTTTATACCCACGCCCGCGGGATCACGCCTTTGCGAGAGGCGATCCGCGACTTTCATCGCCGCACGTTGAACGCCGACATCGCGCTCGACCGCATCACCGTTCCGGGCGCCGCCATGCTGTCGGTGGTGCTGGCGCTTCAGACGGTGATCGAGACCGGAGACAATGTGGTGTGCGTGTCGCCAGTGTGGCCGAACATTTTCCAGGCGGCGGAGATCACCGGCGCCCAGGTGAAGTTCTGCCGGCTTCAGGAAGACTGGCCCGCCTCACGCTGGCATCTCGATCTCGACGAACTGTTCGCCACTTGCGATGCGCGCACGAAGGCCATCTTCATCGCCTCGCCTGGCAACCCAACGGGCTGGATCATGTCGCGCGACGAACAGCGCGCGGTGCTCCAATTCTGCCGTACCCGCGGCATCGCCGTGATCAGCGACGAGGTCTACGGCACCCTGGTGTATGACGGAAGCCCTCATGCGCCATCGTTCCTGCAGGTCGCTGAACCAGACGACGCGGTGTTTGTGGTCAACAGCTTCTCCAAGCCGTGGGCGATGACGGGCTGGCGCATCGGCTGGCTTACGCATCCCGAATATCTCGCCGAGCAGATGAGCGTGTTATCGATGTCGAACAACACCGGTGCCACGACCTTTGCACAGTGGGGCGCGATGGCGGCTTTGTCACCGCAGGGCGACGAATTCCGTACCTTTCTGCTCGAGCGGTGCCGTGCGGGCTACGAAGTGACGCGCCGCTTTGTGAAGTCACAGAATCGCATCCGCTGGATTCCGCCGCATGGCGCGTTCTATGGTTTTTTGCAGGTTGACGGGATGCGCGACAGTTTCAATTTCGCTTGCGATCTGGTTCGCGACGCGCGGGTGGGTGTCGCTCCCGGCTCGGCCTTCGCACCGCCGGATGATGCGGCCACCGACTCCTATGTCCGCATCTGTTTCGCGCAGGACGCCGACCGCGTGCAGGCGGGATTAGAGCGCCTCAGCGCGGCGATAGACCAAGTCTAGCGGCTACTTGGGGTATCGTCGAAGCGCTTCCTTCACCAGCTTCTGTAAAGTCGATGCGTCGATGACCTGCGTGTCGCCGAATTGTTCGTCTATTGTGTCACGAATATACCGAAATCGACTCTGAAGGGCAGCGTTTGTTTCGTCGTCGCGGAATTCGCCCGTTTTCTGCAATAGCGGATATGAGCCGCGATCGTATCGTGTGACGAATGATGTAGTTGGCAGTGCATTTCATTCGTGAACCCTCGCCGCATCAATTCGTTCAAAAGTGCAATCGATTGCTTTGGGTCGACTCCATTGCCGCTCAGCGTCCATAGTGTTCCATTCTGCGGCACGAGTAGCCGCCTTCAGTCAAGATCCTCTAGCTTGATCCCTCGTCCGCGCCGGAGGCTTGCGCGTGCCGCCTCGATACGATCGAGAAATCTAGGATCGCGCTCCAGCCGGTAATCGAACCAATCGTCCTCCGTCTCAAAGCCGATCAATACACCGGCCGGCTTTCCGTGACGGGTGATGACAATCTCCTGCTTTTCAGCCTCGCGGAGAAAACGCGAAAGATCATCCTTCACGTCCGAAAGCGGAACTTCCTTCATTCGGATTTTCCGAACTTCGCTAGCCATTTCTCGGCCTCCGATTTGACCACAATTGCCAAGACCTCCACTGCATCGTCCGCGATATCATAGAATACGCGGACCTCATCGACCCGGAGCCGGTATTGCGGCCGACGTATCCCTTTCAACCGCTTAATTCGGCTCATGCTCACCTTCGCTGGTGCATGCCGCAGGTGCGTTTCTAATGCGGCACGAACCGTTGCTCTAAGATTTGCCTGCAACGCCTTAAGGTCCACGACCGCTTCAGGCGCAAAGACGATCTCATACCACATTCTGGCCAGACTGTAGCCAGAACGACCGCGACGTCAACTAGAATGGGTCCAACCCCTGCGGAGGCAGCATTGTTGCGGAATTGAACTGCGGTTTTTGAGATTATTTTTTAGCGAGGCGATCTCTTCAGCAAGGCAAACGCTACATGTTGTGTTCAGCGTGCTTCCGATTCATTTGAAGGCAAAGATTCTTGCATTTTGCATCCCGCATCACACCGACTCCACCGCGGCGACGCCGGGGAGCGATTTGATGGCAGCACGCAACGCCGCGTTCACCTGCTGGCGCTGCGGAATTTTGATTTCCACTTCGCGGCCATCACTTGCCGGCACCACCAAGGTGACGATTCCCTTGCCGCCATTTTTCAGCTGCATCGAAATGGGCCCGAGCGCGCGTTCGTCTTCCAGATAAACCCGCAATCCCTCACCCACGTCCGCCGCCGCCTTATCCAGATCCTGCGCCGCGATGGCGCGCAGTTTCAGCTCATCGTCCATCCAATCGGCCGCCACAGTGAACAGCACGGACGTGCCCGGCTCGAGAAACGGCCGCGCGGCGGCCAGCACTTCCGAGAACACCATCACCTCGAACATGCCCGTCGTGTCTGACAATGACACGAAAGCGTAAGGCTGCTCGCTGCGGCCACGGCGCTCCTGCTTGCGAATGATGGTGCCGGCGATCTGCGCGCGAAAGCCGGAGCGGCGGCGGTCTTCCTGAATGGCCGCGAAGATCACCGCACCCAATCGTTTGAGCGCTGCCTGATAGCCATCCAGCGGATGCCCGGAGAGATAGAAGCCGATCGCGGCGAACTCTTCGCTCAGGCGCTCGTGCGGCAGCCAGTCATTGACATTCGCAAGCCGCAACTCATGGTCTTCCGACGAAGTCTCGCCGAACAAGGTCGCCTGCCCCACTTCGCGCTCCTGCGTGCTGCGCGCCGCATGGTTGAGGATGGCGTCGGCGGATTCCACAAGGCGGCGACGGTTGGCGTTCAGCGCATCGAAGGCGCCAGCGCGCACCAGGCTCTCAAAGGCCCGGCGGTTGACCAGCTTGGGATCCACGCGAGCAGCGAAATCGGCGATGCCAGTGAACGGCCCGCCGACACGGCGCACCTCGACCACATGCTCCATCGCCTGCTTCCCGACACCTTTCACGGCAGCCAGTGCGTAATAGATGACGGCCGCGTCCGCATCGCAGGCGAAATGCGCTTCCGAACGATTGATATCCGGCGACGCCACCCGAATGCTCAAGCGCTGCGCTTCCTGCCGGAAGATGTTCAGCCGGTCAGTGTTACCGATATCAAGTGTCATCGAGGCGGCAAGGAATTCGACCGGATAGTTGGCCTTCAGATACGCCGTTTGATATGCGACCTGCGCATAAGCCGCAGCATGACCCTTGTTGAAGCCGTAGCCCGCAAACTTTGCTGCCTGCTCGAAAATCTGTTCAGCGACGCCCGAAAGAATCCCTTTCTCGCCGGCGCCTTTCACAAAACGATCCCGGTGCACCACCATTTCGGAGTGAATCTTCTTGCCCATGGCGCGGCGCAGGAGATCGGCTTCGCCCAGCGAATAGCCAGCAAGTTCGCGCGCAATGTTCATGACGTCTTCCTGATACGTCATGACGCCGTAGGTTTCTTTCAGGATCGGCTCGAGCGTGGGATGCAGATATTCCGGCGGCTCTTTACCGTTCTTCACCGCAATATATTTCGGAATCGAATCCATCGGGCCCGGGCGATAGAGTGCGACCAGCGCCACCAGATCGTTAATGTGGTCGGGCTTCATCTTGCGCATCAGGTCGCGCATCCCTGAGCCTTCCAGCTGGAACACGCCGACGCTTTCGCCGCGCGCGAGCATGTCGAACGTGGCGCGGTCGGTGAAATCGATGTTCTGCGTATCGAGTTCGATGCCTCGCTTCTTCAGCAGGTCTTCGGCCTTGGCGATGACGGTGAGCGTCTTCAGGCCGAGAAAATCGAACTTCACCAGGCCGGCTTTTTCCGCATCCTCGTAATCGAACTGCGTCACCGGCATCTCGGAGCGCGGATCGCGGTAGAGCGGCACGATTTCGTCCAGCGGCCGATCGCCGATCACCACCCCAGCCGGATGCGTGGAAGCGTGGCGGTAGAGACCTTCGATCTTGCTGACAATGGAGAAGAGTTGCTCTGCAGCCGGTTCGCTTTCGCGCATCTGCTGCAATCGTGACTCCCCTTCCACCGCTTCGCGCAGCGAAATGGATTTGCCGGGCGGGTTGGGAATGAGCTTGGCGATCTTGTCGACCAACCCCAGCGGCATCTGCAGCACCCGGCCCACATCGCGCACTGCGGCACGCGCCTGCAAGGAACCCAGCGCGATGATGTGCGCCACGCGGTCCTCGCCGTATTTGTGCTGCACGTAACGCACTACCTCGTCACGGCGCTCCTGACAGAAATCGATGTCGAAATCCGGCATCGAGATGCGTTCGGGATTGAGGAAGCGCTCGAACAGCAGGCCGAAGCGGAGCGGATCGAGGTTGGTGATGTCGAGCGACCACGCGACCAGCGAGGTGGCGCCGGAGCCGCGCACGCCCACCGGAATGCCGTGCGCGCGCGTCCATTTCATGAAATCGGAAACAATCAGGAAGTAGCCGGGGAAATCCATGCCGATGATAACATCCAGCTCGAATTTCAGGCGATCGCGATAGACCTGTTCGTCCGCATACAGACCATGAACGGCAAGGCGGCGCGTCAGGCCCTCCTCCGCCTGCGCACGTAATTCATCGGCTGGCGTGCGGCCCGATTCCGGAACGAATTGCGGAAGAATAGGCTGACGCTTCTTCGGCCTGAAGGCGCAGCGTTTCGCAATTTCGATGGTGTTCTCGATAGCTTCGGGCAGATCGGCGAATTGCACGGCCATCTCTTCGGCCGTCTTGAAACGGTGCTCGCGCGTGAGACGCTTTCGATCTTGCTGCGAGACGAAATTGCCTTCCGCGATACACAGCAGCGCATCGTGCGCCTCGTACATCTCGGCGGTGCCAAAATGCACATCGTTGGTGGCGACCAACGGCAATTGCTTCGCGTAGGCGACATCGATCAGCTTGCCTTCTGCCGCACGTTCTTCCGGCAACCCGTGCCGCTGCAACTCCACATACAGCCGATTGCCGAACAGCGCCGCCAATCGATCCAGCAGCGCTTCCGCTGCTTCGGTCTGGTTCTCCACGATCGACCGATTCAGCGGGCCGCCGGGGCCGCCGGTGAGCGCGATCAAGCCCTCGGCATGCGCAGCCAGCAACTCTGGTTTCACATGTGGCCAGTCCCCAGGCTCGACCGACAGATACGCCGCACTCAGCAGCTTGGTGAGATTGCGATAGCCGATATCGTTCTGCGCCAGCAACGGCAGCATCGGCGGCCGCCGCCGCACCATTGTGCCCCCAAGCTGCGGCGGATCGAATTCCACCGCCAGCAAACAGCCGACAATCGGCTGGACGCCAGCCTTCGCCAAACTCTCGCTGATTTCATAGACGCCGAACAGATTGTTGGCATCGGTCACGGCCACGGCCGGCATGGCGTTGTCGCACGCTAGCCTTGCCAGTTCTCCAGGCCGCAAGGCGCCTTCGAGCAACGAATAGGCGCTCTTCACCCGCAGGTGGACAAAGCCGGCCGCTTTGCGCGAACCCGTCATTCAGCGATTCTCCTTCTCGCCCAAAGTATGGGTTACGCGCCGGGCTTTGGATGCGGCGGGTTTGCGCCATCCACAGATCTCAGCGGAGCGCCGCGCTCGCCACATGCGCCGCCGCGAACGACCAAAGAATAAAGACGAACAGCCCCACCGCCGCCAAACCATCTTTCATCCACACCATCGTCTCCTCCTCCAATTGTGTTCTGTTAGTGTTCTTATAAGAACAAATGAGGAATAGCACAAGGCGCATGGCAGGTATGCGGCCTAATCGGAGCGATCTGACTTGTATTTAACAGACAGGTTATTTAACTTTTCAGTTAACATGCAGCTCGATCACACCTTTTCTGCCCTCGCCGACCCGACCCGCCGAGCCATTTTGGCTCGGCTGGCGCTTGGAGAAGCCACCGTGGGCGAGCTGGCGCAGCCGTTCGAGGTCTCGCTGCCGGCAATCTCCCGACACCTCAAGGTGCTGGAAACAGCGGACCTGATCGTCCGGGAGAAGCGGGCGCAGCAGCGGGTCTGCCGGCTGAAGCCGGAGGCCCTCAAGACAGCCAGCGACTGGATCGAGCAGAACCGGCGCATGTGGGAGGAGCGGTTCGACCGTCTCGATGCCTACCTGCGCGAACTACAAAGCAAGGAGACGGGCAATGGGGGCGAGTAGCGCTGCGCGAAAGGACCGCGTGCTCGTGATCGAGCGGGAATTCAATGCGCCGCGCGCCTTGGTATGGAAGATGTTCGCCGATCCGCGCCACGCTGCCAACTGGATGGGGCCGCCGGATTATCCGTCTGTCTTCCACGAAGCCGATGTGCGGCCCGGCGGCAAATGGCGTGGACGGTTGCGCGCAGTCGATGGTAGCCGCGAACTCGGTCAGGGCGGCGAATATCGCGAAGTGAAAGAGCCGGAACGGCTCGCATTCACCTTCTACTGGGACCAGGACGATGGCAGCCGCGGTCCCGAGACTCTCGTCGAAATCGATTTCGCCGAACGCGGCAGCAAAACCCTGATGCGCTTCCGGCAGGGAATGTTCGACACAAAGCAGAACCGCGACGGGCATAGCGTCGGCTGGAACGGCAGCTTCGACCGTTTCGCCGACTATCTTTCCGTGCGCGGAGCAGCGTCATGAGCGCGACGACGATGAATCCGATGATCGGCGACGATCGCGTGCTCACCGTCACGCGCATGTTCGATGCGCCGCGCGAAACGGTTTGGGCAGCGTGGATCGACTTCAACCATGCCACGCATTTCGACGGGCCTCCAGGGCATCCCATGAAATCAATGCGCTCGGATCTGCGCGCCGGCGGCACATGGCGCAACGTCATGCGCCACGACGGAAAAGAGCTGCCGCAGGGTGGCGTGTATCGTGAAATCAAGGCGCCGGAACTGCTCTCCTTCACCTTCGCCTGGGAAACAGATGTTGGCATCAAGGGCCTGGAGACGCTCGTCACCGTCACCTTCGAAGAAATCGCACCAGGCAAGACACGGCTGACATTGCAGCAGGGCGTGTTCCCGACAGCGCAAACGCGCGATGGGCACCGGCAGGGGTGGAACCGGATGCTCGACAGCTTCGCGCAATTTCTTGCGCAGCGCCGATAACATATCAACGAGAAAGGAAACTGGGTAATGGCTCTCGAACGAGAAGTGAGAATTGTCCGCACCTTCAACACCCCGCGCACACTGGTGTGGCAGGCGTGGACCGATCCCCTGCATATCGCGCAGTGGTGGGGACCGCGCGGTTTCACCAATCCGGTGTGCGAATGGGATGCGCGGCCTGGCGGACGCATCCATGTGGTAATGCGCGCCTCGGACGACATCGCGAAGATGATCGGCCGCGCCGATCACCCGATGACCGGTGAGTTCACCGAAGTTGTTCCGACGGAGCGTCTCGCCTTCGTGAGCACGGCGATCGACGATGCCGGAAAGCCGCTGCTGGAGGCGCTGACCACGGTTCATCTCGTGGAGCGCAACGGCAAGACGGAAATGGTGCTGCACGCCAGCGCCAAAGGCTTTGTAGAGATCGCCGCGCGAATGCTGGAAGGCATGGAAGCCGGCTGGACGCAAAGCATCGACAAACTGGAAGAGCACCTCGCCGCGTCCAACGCGCCGGAATTCACCATCAGCCGCGCCTTCAATGCGCCCCGCGAGGCGGTGTGGAAAGCGTATTCGGAACTCGCAGCGCTGTCGGAATGGTGGGGACCGAAAGGCTTCGAGTGGATCGATGGGAGGCTCGATTTCAAACCCGCCGGTGTCTTCCACTATGGTATGCGATCGCCCACGGGCGAAGAGATGTGGGGCAAGTTCGCCTATCGCGAGATTGTGAAGCCGGAGCGCCTCGCCTTTCTCACCTCGTTTTCGGATCGTACGGGCAACACAGTCCGCGCGCCCTTCGCGGAAGACTGGCCGCTCGAAGTGCTGAACGTGCTGACGTTCACCGAGCTGCATGGCACGACAACCGTCACCATGCGCGGCACACCGCACAACGCGACGGAGGCCGAGAAGAAGCGGTTCGAAGCCATGAAGCCTTCGATGAGCATGGGTTTCAAGGGCACACTCGATCAGCTGGAACGCTATCTGGCGCAGCGCTGACGCCCGCGCCTTTCAAGAACAATGGTGGAGGTCACAATGACGGAACGCAGTGTCCAGCATGGTAGCTTTACGGTCGAGCGGAACTTCGATGCACCCCCTGCCCTCATCTATTCCGCTTTCGCGACAGAAAAGGGCAAGCAGGCGTGGTTTTCGGGGCCGAACGAACAATGGTCGCTTGAGGATCGCGCGTTCGATTTCCGTGTCGGCGGGCGGGAAACTCTTTCCGGCAAATGGAAGAGCGGCATGATCACGCGCTTCGATGCGCAGTATCACGATATCGTGCCCAACGAGCGCATCATCTACAGCTACACGATGCATGTAAACGATAAGAAGATCTCCGTGTCGCTGGCGACCATCGAGTTCAAGAAGGGCGGCTCTGGCACACAACTCGTGCTCACCGAACAGGGCGCCTTCCTCGACGGTTATGATGACTCCGGCTCACGGGAGCGCGGCACCGTCGGGTTGATCGACAAACTCGAAGCGGCCATCCGCGACGGCAAGCTGCAATAATCGCGTCACAGTTCTGTCGCACATACTAAGATTCAAAAAAGGTGACTCATGATCACGATCACGGCCTACAAATGGGTACCGCCATTTGCGCAAGGTCTGGTGCGCGACCTCCGCGCCCGCTGGGCGCTTGAAGAGAGCGGCCTGCCTTACCGGGTGAATCTCATCGCCCATCCGGATCGGCTGACACCCGACCACATCGCAAAGCAGCCTTTCGCACAAATTCCAGTTCTCGAAGAGGACGGCCTCACGCTCTTCGAGTCCGGCGCCATCGTGCTGCACATCGCCGAGAAATCGGAGTCGCTGCTGCCCCAGGATCCGGCCGCTCGCGCTCGCACCATTCAGTGGGTGTTCGCGGCGCTGAACTCCGTCGAGCAATTCGTGCAGGGCTATGTTGCGCTGGACGCATTCTACCGGAGTGAAGAATGGGCGAAGCTGCGCAAGCGGTCGGCACGCGAGGAGCTGGACGGGCGGTTGTCAAAGTTCTCGGAGCGGCTGGGCGACAACGAATATCTCGAGGATCGTTTCACGGTCGGTGACCTGATGATGAGCAACGTGCTGCGAATTCTGCGCAGCACGGACGTACTCGAGCAATTCCCGAATCTTGCAGCGTATCGCGCCCGCTGCGAAACGCGACCTGCATTCCAGCGTGCGCTGGCCGGACAACTCGGCGATTTCGAAAAGCAGAACGCCGCCTAAACACAAAGGAGAAATAACATGGCCTATATCGATGGTTTTGTGATTCCCGCACCCACCGCGGACAAGGAGAAGTTTCTCGAGCATGCGCGCCGCATGGACACGATTTTCCTGGAGTTCGGCGCGACCCGCGTGATGGAAGCGTGGGGCGACGATGTGCCGGACGGCAAGCAGACGGATTTCAAACGCGCGGTGCAGGCCAAGGACAACGAGACGGTTGTCTTCAGCTGGGTCGAATGGCCGGACAAGGCCACCCGCGACGCGGCGATGGAGAAGTTCCGCAACGATCCGCGCATTAAGGAATCCATGAATGAACCGATGCCGTTTGACGGCAAGCGCATGATCTTCGGCGGCTTCGTGCCTACGCTCGAACTTAAGAAGTAGGAGAAGCAAATGGCAATCATCAGCAAGATCGCCCCATGCCTCTGGTTCGACAACCAGGCCGAGGAGGCAGCGAAATTCTACTGTTCGATCTTCCCGAATTCGAAGATCGATTGCATTTCGCACTACGGCAAGGAAGGTGTCGAGTCCCACAGGCGGCCCGTAGGCTCCGTGATGTTCGTTGCTTTCACGCTGGATGGACAGAAATTCAACGGACTGAACGGCGGGCCGCAGTTCAAATTCAGCGAAGCCGTCTCCTTCATGGTTTACTGCAAGGATCAGGCGGAAATAGATCACTATTGGAGCAAGCTCACGGAAGGCGGCGAGCCGAGCGTTTGCGGCTGGCTCAAGGACAAGTTCGGCCTGTCTTGGCAGATCGTGTCCGCGGATCTGGAGCGCATGATCAGCAGCAGCGATCCGGCGCGGCGGGACCGGGTGATGAAAGTCGTGATGGAGATGAGGAAGCCCATCCTCGCCGATCTGCAGCGTGCGTATGAAGGCCCCTAACCCAACCGAGGAGAAGACGATGAAGATCAATCCCTATCTCAACTTTAACGGCAATTGCGGTGAAGCGTTTCAGTTCTATGCCAAAGTGCTGAACGGCAAGGACCTGCGCATCATGACCTTCGCCGACGCGCCTCCGGGCATGCCAATCACCCCGGAATCAAAAAATCAGGTGATGCACGCCCGCTTCACCGTAGGCGACAACATGATCATGGGCTCGGATGCGCCGGGCGGCCGCTACAACAAGCCGCAAGGCTACGCGGTGAACATCGGCATCGACACGCCCGAAGAAGCCGACCGCATTTTCGCCGCGCTCGCCGAAGGCGGCAATGTGGGGATGCCCATCGCAGAAACCTTCTGGGCCAAACGCTTCGGCATGGTCACAGACCGCTTCGGCACGCACTGGATGGTCAACTGCGAAAAGCCGATGTGAATTCTTAACAACGGCGTCCGCGCCCTGCCCGGCGCGGACGTCCACTCAGAACAAAAGGTGAGGTCATGAATCGCGATCTTGCGATTGGTCTTTTTGTTGCCGTCTTGCTGGCGGCGCCGACGGTGCCTGCGTTCTCGGAGTCTGCCCAACCGGCGGCGCCGAATGTTCCGGCAGGCGAATACCGGCTCGACCCGTCGCATGCGACCCTGGTCTTCCGCGTCAACCATCTGGGGTTCTCACACTTCACGTCGCAGTTCCGGAACTTCGACGCCACACTGATGCTCGATCCCGAGCATCCGGAACGGGCGAGCGTGACGGCAACCATCGATCCCCGCTCCATCGAGATCGTCGATCCAACGCTCGCCGTGGACATTCAGGGGCCTCAGTGGTTCGACAGCGTGAAATTCCCGCAGATGATTTTCCGCTCAACCAAAGTTGAACTCACGGGCCCGAACACCGCGCGGATTGCGGGCGAGCTGAGCCTGCATGGCAT
The DNA here is from genome assembly GCA_036267515.1 of Rhizomicrobium sp. GTDB lineage: Bacteria > Pseudomonadota > Alphaproteobacteria > Micropepsales > Micropepsaceae > Rhizomicrobium. The sequence continues at coordinate 3,160 of DATAVW010000166.1, read as the reverse complement.
CGCGCTGCCCGTGAGCTGGGGCGCCACCTTCAATGGCGGCTATGCCGCAAATCCCTACGACCCCAAGGGCGCGCGCATCGGCTTCTCGGCGCATGGGGCATTGAAACGCTCCGCCTTCGGCATGGCGTTTGGCATTCCTGCACCGGGCACGACCATGGGCGTCAGCGACGACGTCGATTTCACCATCGAAGCGGAATTCAACCACCCCGCCTCGAAGGCAGCTCCAGCGAAATAGGTCAGACCATGAGCCTGAAACTCTATTTCCATCCGTTGTCGTCCTTCAGCCAGAAGGTGCTGATCGCGCTTTACGAGAACGACACGCCGTTTGAGCCGCACATTCTCAATTTCCAGGATGAGGCATCGCGCCGCGAATTCCTCGAGTTGTGGCCTATCGGCAAATTTCCCGTGCTCAAAGATGAGACGCGCGACTGGATGGTTCCGGAGACCAGCATCATCATCGAATATCTGGACCATTACTATCCAGGACCCACGCGATTCATTCCGGCCGATGCCAATCTTGCCCGGCAGATGCGCCTGCGCGACCGGTTTTTCGATCTCTATATCGACACGCAGGTGCAGAAGATCGTTGGCGACCGCCTGCGTGCAGAAGGTCAGCGCGATCCGTTCGGCGTGGACGAGGCGCGACGGTTGCTCTCCACTGCCCTCGAACTCGTCGATCAAGCGATGGGCAGCAAGAAATGGGCGGCCGGAACCATGTTCAGCATGGCGGATTGCGCGGCAGCACCGGCACTCTGGTATGCGAATGAAGTGCAGCCATCGGCAGACAAGCACCCGAACGTCCACGCCTATTTGCGACGACTGATGGCGCGACCATCCTTCGCGCGCGTGTTGCGCGAAGCGGAGCCGTATCTGCATCTGTTCCCGCGCTGATCGCGCGTCACGAATAGGCGAGACACCAATCGCCTCCGTTAAGCCAAATGCGCTCCGGCGGCAGGTCGGCATGGCGATAGAGCCGCGTTACCTCTTTCAGGCGGCCGTTCGCCAGTGATGCCGCGAGCGCGTGTTCCGATCCCTCATCGCGTGCGCCGACGCATGGAAAAATGGCGACAGCGGAAATCCATTTCGCAAGAAACTCATCGCCGCGGCGCTCGACGCGCAGCACCGCGCCCTGCCGCGCAATCTCCTGCGGTGTCTGCTCCAGGGCAAGCGTGCCGAACGCCTTTTCCGTCGTAAGGGGCAGGACCATGCGGCCGCCGTCCTTCAGTCGGTCTAGCCAGCTGCTTGCAGGCCGCGCGGCACCGGCATTGACATAAACGACATCTGCGGAATCGAACGGTACGGTACTGCCATCGCCCTGCATCAGCGTGACATTGGCCAACGGCGACAGATTCACTCGCGCACGCGCCGCGATCTCCGGCTCGAACTCAATGCCGGTTACGCGACCGCCCTCTCCGACCAGATGGGCCAGAATGGCCGTGTAGTATCCCGTGCCGGTTCCGATGTGCACGACGTGCTCGCCTGGTGCGGGCATCGCCTGGTTGATCAGATGGACATGGAGCGAGGGCTGGCCATTGTTGAGCTGCTTGGCAGGGTCGATGGCAACGAGATCGTTTGTGTAGAGGTAAACCGGATCGGCGGAAGGCGTGGGCATGTAGACGCTGCTCCAACGCATGATCTGCCAAGGCCCGGGCCCCAGAAACTCCTCCCGCCGGACAGCGGCGAATGCCGCCTGGATGCGCGGATCGCTCACGCGCACGGACGCCATGATCTGCATCGCAAAGGCGCGGCGGACGGCCGCCATCTCCCATTCGTCCATCGTTTTCCTCCCGCCGAATCGATGTTATGGTGTGTCGTTAAACACACCTTTTTTGGTGTGGCATATCACACACGCGGAGGAGAAAGCCAGATGGTCAGGCGGTTCTACCCCGCAGTGATCGAGCGGGGCACAAAAAAAACATTTGGTGTGTGGTTTCCGGATTTCCCGGACGTGGTGGCCGCAGGTCATTCGCAGGAAGAAGGCATCACCAAGGCCGAAGCGGCGCTCGCGCAAGCCGTGCAAACGTTGGCAGAGCGCGATCACCTCATACCGGACCCAACGCCGATCGACGAAATTGTGATTCCAAAAGGCTGCCAGTCCATAGCCTATTGCATGATCGGGGCAGAGCCGCCCGATCCCTCGGAGCGGGTCAATATCTACCTGCCCAAAAGTGTGCTTGCCCGCGCCGACGCACGCGCCGCGGAGCTTGGCATGAGCCGTTCGAGTTTCTTCGGGCTGGCTGTCAGTATGCTGGTCGGATGGACGCCCGGAACGCCGCTTTCGGCCACGCTCAAGCGGAAATCGGCCGAAATCGCTCCCGCGGTTATTCGTGTACCCGGAGCATCAAAGGGGCGGAAAACACGTTAAAGCCTCTCGTTCTGGTGCATCACAAAACTGTTGCGCAGGTTAAATAAGGACTCTCCCGGGCTTACGAAGAGAGAGTTGGATGGCTTCCGTCGCCGTAGCAGAACCATATCACCGCCCGGGCGCTCCCAGTTTCGAGCACAAGACCGGCCCAGCGACCGTCGTCGTGTTCGCCGTACTCCTGGCGGGCGGCGTCGGCTACGGCATTCACGGCCTGCTGGACGATATCCACAGTGTTCACGAAACGCTCGCACTGGGTGTGTTCGGCCTGCTTGGCGTGGCTTTGCTGATTGCGCTCGGCTTCGAATTCGTCAACGGCTTCCATGACACCGCCAACGCCGTCGCGACCGTCGTCTACACGCATTCGATGGCGCCAGTGTTCGCTGTCGTCTGGTCGGGCGTATTCAATTTTCTGGGCGTAATGGTTTCCACCGGCGCGGTCGCCTACGGCATCATCACGCTGCTGCCCGTCGAGCTGATCCTGCAGGTCGGCAGCGCTGCCGGCTATGCGATGATCTTTTCGCTGCTGATTGCAGCAATCGTCTGGAACCTCGCAACATGGGCGATGGGCATTCCCAACAGTTCCAGCCATGCGCTGATCGGCTCCATCATGGGCGTCGGCATTGCCAACCAGCTCATGGCGCCTTCTGGCCAAGCGACCTCCGGCGTCGATTGGGGCCAGGCGCTGAACGTGGGCGAGGCGTTGCTGTTCAGCCCACTGATGGGCTTCGTCTTCTCGGCACTGTTGCTGCTGCTCATGAAATATGTGGTGCGCAATCCCAAGCTCTATCAGGAGCC
>DATAVW010000165.1:0-2068 GCA_036267515.1 Rhizomicrobium sp. | reverse complement strand
CATGCTGAATGAATATCTCGATTTTGCCCGCGGCGAGGGCGGAGAGGAAGCGCGGGAGACGGATCTTGCAGATTTGGTGCGGGACGCTGCGGCCGCCGCCGCCAAAGCTCGGCGCGCCGGGCCTGAACGGTTGGAACTCGCAGCGCAATCGGACATCCACTTGTTCGTGCGGCGCCATGCCCTCAAGCGCTGCACCACGAACGTGATCGACAACGCACTCAAATACGGAAAACACGTGAACGTTGCGTTGAAGCGCAACGGGACGCACATGGAAATTCTGGTGGACGATGACGGGCCTGGCATTCCAGAAGAGCGTCGCGAGGAAGCCTTCCGGCCATTTCACCGCCTGGACCAAGGCCGCAATCTGCAAACCGGCGGTTCGGGACTCGGGCTTGCGATCGCGCGCGATATCGCACGTGCGCATGGCGGGGATATCGTTCTGAGAGAAAGCGCGATGGGCGGGCTGCAAGCCGCCATTCGGCTGCCGGTTTAGCTAACGCCCGAGTTCTTCGGCACGCTTTCGCGCCGCGCGCACCGCGCGGACGATCAACGGCTTCAAACCATCGGATGCCGCCAACACACGCAGCGCCGCTTCCGTGGTGCCGCCCGGACTGCTCACATCCTTCCGCAACTCGGCTGCCGCGCGCTGGTCGGCATCGAGCAGCGCACCAGCGCCGGCAATGGTCGCGCGCGCCAATCTGTCGGCAGCAGATTTCGAAAGGCCCTCGCCCCGGGCGGCTTCCGCCAGCGCTTCCACGAAAAGGAAAACATAGGCAGGTCCCGAGCCGGAAACCGCGGTCACGGAATCGATCAACGATTCACGCTCGACCCACAGCGTCTCCCCCAATGCCGCGAGAAGAGTTTGCGCCAGCATTCGGTCGGCGGCGTTGATGTTCGCCGGAGCGTAGAGCGCCGAGATTCCCCGGCCGATCGCGCCGGGCGTGTTCGGCATGGCTCGGACAATTCGCGCATCTCGTCCCCAGGCGTGCTTCAGCGATCTGATCGTTGTGCCGGCGGCAATCGAAATCATCAACGCGCCGGATTGGGCGATGCGACGAAACTTCTCGGCTTCGCTTCTCAGCACCTGCGGCTTGAGGGCGATCACGACGGCACGCAGCCGCGCTGAAACCTCCTCAGGATTTTTGTGCAGAGAAATCGAACCGGACGTTGCAAGTCTGCGAAGCGAGAGCGACGGATGTGGCTCGAGGACAAGCAGCGGCCGGATGCCGCGTTCGATCCAGCCCTTCAGCAGCGCGCCGCCCATGCGGCCGGCGCCAGCAAGCAGAATGGACGCGGTCACGCCTGCCCGACACACTCCAGGAGCGCGGCCGCTACCGCTTCCTCGGCGGTCTTGCCGCCCCACAGCACGAATTGGAAGGCTGGGTAATAATGTTCGCAAGCCTCGACGGCCAGATGCAGCAGCGATTCGCATTGGGCGGCACTGGCGTTGGCCTCGGGGAAGATCATCGCGTGCCGGAAAAGCAGGCTGCCGTCCTCCGGCCACAGGTCGAAATGCCCCAGCCAAAGCTTCGCGTTCACGTACATCAGCAGGTTCGCGACTTCAGTGCGCCGTTTGCCCTCCACGCGCATATCGAAAGCGGAGGAAAGGTGCAGGGACTGCAGCTCGTCACGCCAGGTGAAGCAGAAATGGTGATCGCACCAGCGGCCGGTAACGGAGAGATTCAGTTCGTCTTTGCCGCTGCGCTCGAAGGCCCAGCCATTGTCCTCCACCGTCCGCTCCAGCATGTCGAGCGGATGGGGGGCTGCAACAACGTGGTCGATATGGGCTAAGGACATCCGGAACTCCCTTGCGCTGGTAGCGCACTCAAAACGAAGCACCTGTGCTTCTAACTGACACAAGATTTTGTAGGGTTACAAGAGTCCCCGTGCCTCCGTCGCGTTGGACGAATCCGGGAACCCACAGCTTTCAGAGCGGTTCCGCTCCAGGTTTCGGCGGCGCGGCGGCGTCCAGCTTCTGCTCAAGCGCGGCGAGCCGCGCGGCCAACCGCTCATTCTCCATGCGCGCCGCCGCCGCCATGGCTTTCACCGCTTCGAATTCCTCGCGCGG
>DATAVW010000164.1:0-2665 GCA_036267515.1 Rhizomicrobium sp. | reverse complement strand
GCCAATAGAAAGAAGATCGTGAGCGAGCGCAATCGCCTGCACGCGACCGATCACCGGATCGAGCTTTTCCCGCACTTCCGATGAACTTTCACGCACTTTGAGAGACAGAAACGCGATGATGATCTGAAGATTGTTCTTGATTCTGTGCTGAAGCTCGCGGACGACGATGTTCGACAGGGCCTTGTCGCGTTCCCGCTGCGCTTGTTCTTCGGTCGTCTTTTGCTGGGCTTCGTGGAGGGCCAGTGAGGTGCCCATGATATTCGCCAACGTGCTCAAGAAGCCAACGTCCCACTCATCGAAAGATGTGGGCGTGGTACTGTCCACCTCGAGAATGCCCCAGGTCATTCCATTGATCATCACCGGCACGTTGAGTAGCGACACAATTCCATGATCGCGCAGCAGATCGGGAATTCTGAATTCCCGAGAGTCACTCGCGGTTTGGATTAAAACGGGCACCCCGGTCTGAAATGCGCGGCCGGCAGGCGAGCGGTGGTCGATCGATAATGTAGCGTTGCCGACCACGCCGGCTTTCCAGCCGACTCCGCCCTCGATGAGAAGATCACCCTTCTCTGGCCGATGCCGCATTATCTTGACATGCCCAATATGGGTCACGCGCGACACTTGCGCAGCCACATGATGCAGCAAACGATCCGGCGGCATCGCTTCGGGCCCGATCCTGCTGATTCCTTCCAGTACCCGCTGATATTCTCGCAGCCGGTCCAAACTGACGTCGGGGTTTTTGCTCCGCTCCATCACCAACCAACGGCCGACCGGGTGCCCCGTTCCGCGAAGCAACAGGCCAGCACGCAAGTAGCAACGTGGGCCGGCTAATTCACGGAATGAGCTGCTGCAGAACGGCCTCGATCTGTCTCCCTGCGTATGGCTTCGGAAGAAACCGGCCGCCGGTCGGCAGATCGCTTTCGCGCACCTGCGTCTGACCCGAGACCACCACAAGAGCAATCGGAGGCCAGCGGTTTCTCACAACGCGTGCCAGCCGGAGGCCATCCATTGAGCCGGGCATTTGGACGTCCGTGAAGACCACACGGATGTCGTTTCGGCTTTCCAGAATGCGAATTGCCTCGTCCGCGTCCGCCGCCGCGATAGCCTCGAATCCGGCCTCTTCGATCATGTCGATGGCGCTCAGCCGGATCAGACTTTCGTCCTCCACGACGAGCACAACCAGCTTCTTTCGGGGAGGGCCTGGCCCATACTGCTGCAACGCTACCACAACTTCCGTCCGCTATCCGACATCCGGATACTAACCCCTCAAGGACGGCCCCAGTTCCTGGAGAATCGATCAACGCGCTGAAAAATCTACGGAATGTGCCCCCTGCATTTGCGGGCACTGCGGGTCAACAAGCGCCTTTGGAATAAGTTCAACTGCGCAGCGGCAATAATGGTCTGCCCTCCGGCACTTGCACGTCAAAGGCGGTCAGCAAGGCCGCAGTGCCGGCGTAGTTGCCCATCAGCAGCACCAGATCGACCAGCGTGTGCAGGTCGAACACCGCCTTGATCCGCGCGAAGGTGGCCGCGCTCACTTTGTGGGCGCCGAAGGTTTCGCGGCCGAACGCGATGATCGCCGCGTAGGTTTCGTCGATGCCCTCGGTGCTGCGGCGATGCTTGATGGCATCGATCACCTGTTGCGGCACGCCTTCCTTGAGCGCTTCCGGTTCGTGCGCCGCCCATTCAAATTGGCTGTCCATTTCCCGCGCCACGGTGAGGATCGCCACCTCACGGACGTTCGGCTCGAATCCGGCCTGGAAACGCAAATACTGGTTGGCGGCGGTATGCGCCTCCACGGTTTTGGTGCTGTAAAGGTGAATGGCGGCGGGGCCGCGCAGCCCGACGATGGTCTTGCCCGGCGTGGTGGCGCGGTCGTAGGCGCGCTTGCCGGCCTCATCCAGATCCTCGCGCTGCAAGAGCGGCAGGCGGGATCCGGATTGCGGGTCGATGTCCGGCGGCATGGTCATTTTTGGCTTTCTCCGATGGTTCGTTATCGTTCCGCGACGGCGGGCATCCGGTCGTCGCCGGACAAGCTTAGCGAATGAGCGCATTGCAGGCACGCCAAGATTACCCGATCATTCGGCCTACTCTGTCGCGGGCCGGCCCGCTTCGCCGAGCCCTCCGTAGACAGCGGCGCAACGGGGATGGCGGATGTTTTTCGAGGGCTTCACCAAGACCGAGATCAAGACCAGCGGCGCGCGCATCGTCACGGTGCACGGCGGCAACGGGCCGCCGCTGCTGCTGATGCATGGCAATCCGTTCAGCCATCTGTCGTGGCAAAAGCTCGCGCCGCGGCTGGCGCAGGAGTTCACCGTGGTGGCCACCGACTTGCGCGGCTACGGCGATTCCGAAAAGCCGCCGGGCGGTGACAATCACGAGAACTATTCCTTTCGCGCCATGGCGCTTGACCAAATCGAGGTGATGGCAGCGCTCGGCTACGGTAGCTTCTATGCGGCCGGCCACGACCGCGGCGCCCGCGTGCTGCACCGCATGTGCCTCGACCATCCCGATAAAGTGGCGCGGGCCGCGATCCTCGACATCGTGCCCCAGCATCATCTGTTCAATCACCCCACCAAGGCGTGGGCGACGTTCTCATGGCACTGGTTTTTCATGATCCAGCCCTACGATTTTCCGGAACGGCTGATGAGCGCCGACGTCGATT
>DATAVW010000163.1:0-1688 GCA_036267515.1 Rhizomicrobium sp. | reverse complement strand
GACGAAGCGCGCGACCGCGCCGTAGTCGTCGATGGCCGCATCAGCGACCTGGATGAGGCGCTCACGCGTCTGGAGCAGCTCGATCCGCGGCCGGCATCCGTGGTCGAGATGCGTTTCTTCGGCGGTTTGGAAGAACAGGAGATCGCCGGAATCCTGGATGTCTCGGTTGCTACTGTCAAACGCGAATGGGAGTTCGCGCGATCCTGGCTTCTGGCACAGCTTGAGGCCAGCGGCCCGAAAATCTGAGCTAAAGCCGCCAGATGCGGCTTGAAATCTGCGGTTGGAGAATCGATTGCAAGGCCATCAGCACCCGTACTTGCGATGCGAACCTGCCTTGCCACACTCTTTGTTGCCGCTCTGGCCACGATTGGCCCTTCGGGGCTACGCGCTTCGGAAGCCGATGCGCTTGCCCTTGATGCGGTAATTCAATCGAGACACATGCCTTTCGGCACTATTCTCGATCCGATCTACGCATCGTCATCGAGTTCCACCATCATTGGTTACACGCGTTGCGGCGACTCGGCGCTTTGGACCGGCGCGTACCTCGCGGCTGAGTCATTCCGGTACAACGTGACCCAGTCGGCGGACGCACTGAAGAATGTGAAGACGGCGCTTGCGGGCATCGCCAGCCTGGTCAACGTGACAGGAGATAACCGCGTGGCGCGCTGCATCGTGGTTGCGAACTCGCCTTATGCGGCAGGTATCGCGGCCGAAGAGGCTGCCAATACGGTTACCCAGGCGGCGCCGTGGTTCTGGGTGGGAAACACATCGCGGGACGAAGTGGTGGGCGTATTTTTCGGATTGGCCACAGCGTTCGATATGGTGAATGATCCCGACGTGAAGAGCACCGCCGCGAATCTGGCGACATTAATCACTGGGTTTGTGGCGCATCATCAGTGGTCGCCGAACGACAGCATTTCGAACACCTTTCAGATACGGCCGGAACAGTTGCAGATGCTGCTTGTGGCGACCAATCACATGAATCCCTCGAGCGGCATCAGCGGGCCGCTGCTGACCCTGCCGATCAGCGTGGGCGTGATGATCGATGTGCTGGATTTGGGATCGTACTTCAAGTTCAACCTGGATCACATGACGTTTTACAATCTGATCCGCTTAGAGGACAACAGTTCCAACCGCTCTGCGTATCAGACGATTCGCAATTTCACGGCAGGGCATCAGAATCCGTTTTTCGACCTGGTGGACCGCGGAATCAACGGCTCGAATGCCGCGCGCGATGCGGAAACATTGGCGCTGCTGAATGAGTGGCTGCAAAGGTCGAAACGCGACTTCACAGTCGATGTGACGAAGACGGTGGGCACGTGCGGGAGCGAAGCCTGCGCGCCTGTGCCGGTTGCGTTCCGGCCGCCGACGGATTTCCTATGGCAGCGCGATCCGTTTCAGCTTTCGGGCGGCGGCTCAGGCGTGGTGGAGAGCGCGGGCATCGATTACATCTTGCCGTATTGGATGGCCCGCTATTACGGAGTTTTGAGCACGGATAGCACGGCCCAGTCATCGGCTGCAGGCGTGGATGCGATGGCTGCCGATTCGCTGGCGTCCCTATATGGTTCGAATCTGGCGGTTGCGACCGCGCTGGCGGGACAACAGCCGCTGCCCACGACGCTGGGCGGCGCCACTGTCACAGTGACCGATTCGAAGGGCGTGGCGCGAGCCGCGGCGTTGACGTTCGC
>DATAVW010000162.1:0-4183 GCA_036267515.1 Rhizomicrobium sp. | reverse complement strand
GGCATAGCTGTTATCGAAGGGAATCGGCGACTCCGCCGCTTTTGGAGTCACGGAGGCAAGGCTGGATAATGTCATGCCCCTAAAGTCGTTCTGTGGAGGAAAAAAACAAGAGTCTTATGACGCGCCCGACTGGTTGCCCGGGGAATCGATTTACCTTGGTCAGCCAAGACCTCGCGAGGTTCGCCGAGCCAGACCGTTGCCCGCGCGCCGTGGTGCAGTGACCCGATCCCATCTGTTCATGGTCGAACGGACAAACCGGCATTTCAGGCGGCACACCTCCCCACCGCGGCGCAGGAGGAGTACGAGCATCACGGCACGTTTTTGCTTGCGTCCGAGTTTGGTGCACGCCGTCCCGAAAATGCTCACCGCGATCCGGCTTTCGTCAGATGATCCGGCAGCGGAGCACCAGATCCATCACGGTCGAAGCTCGGCGCCCAAATAAGAAGTGCGGCGCGTCGTGCGCCAACTATTACAATCAAACCGCACTCACCTATCCCCGGGGCAAGAATGCATCCTTGGGTCGGGCCATTCAAAGAAGGATCCATCATCGCTATGCCTGTTCTGGCGGGCCTGCATCATCGCTATGCAAGGTTGGTCCTCGGAAAGGACACGGTGAGTCAGATCGAAGTTCTAGTCTGACGTCGAGGGATGGGCGATTCCCAAGGCGAAGCGACTATCACGGCGATTGTGGTCCGACAACTTGGACCCCGTCCACAAAGACGCGCGGGCCGAACAGGCCAACCAGCATCTTTGGCGGCGGATTGAACGCATGGTTGAGGGCCTGGGAGAAAGCATCGATTTGGTCGGTATGACGACTGGCCGGAAACGCTAAGACCTCATCGAAGAAAGCGTCGAGCCAGTGGGCTTTGCGCGTAAGGATCACGGATCCTGATTCGATACGAGCCGTCTGCGCATTCATTCTAATGATCTTATCCTCCTTCGGTTGAACTGTTGAACCGCAATTGCATGGATATGTTGTTGTCTTAGTTCCTGGATCAACGACATCTCGGAGCCCATTTTTTCAATCAAAAGGGCATAGCTGGATGTGTATGACATCCAGCGGTGATGCAGTTCGATGACCTTGCGTTTGAGTTCGGGATATTCAAGCCGTTGGCGGAATACGTCGAGAATATAGGCGCTCTCACCGCGGACCTGACAACTACGCAAGCGGAATAACTTGAGAGTTCCCGTGCGCTCAGTGCGGTATCCCAGCTTACGATAATTCTGTCCCCGGGCGCCGGGCTGGGAGGGGCATCATATTGGCGGAGACCAATTTCGTTTGATCAGGTTGCCACCCTCGGACATGGGTCTTTGCTGGTATTGCGCCGTGAAATCCGTTGACCCCATGCTTGTTTTAGTTGTTTGAGGACCGATAGCGGCTCACGCTGCGCGTGCAGCACATCACCTGCCTTACGGTCGTGATACCGCCGCCGGCCAACCTGAATGCGGTGGTCCATTTCCGCGATCGCCGGAAGGTTAATGTGGGTCCAGCCCTGCTGACCCAATAGATGGGCGATGAAGTCATCGACGTGCAGGCGCTGCATAACAATCACGATCGCATCTTCGGCTTTATTGTCGAGCCGGGAGAGCAGCGTATTGTTGTACCACTGAGTCACGCTGCTTCGCGCAAGCGTGGAATAGGCCTGCTGTGGCTTGAGAGGGTCGTCCACTATAATGAAATTGCCTCCTCGCCCGGTCAGCGTCCCTCCGACCGACGTCGCCAATCGATAGCCGCCCGATGTGGTCGCAAACTCCTGCTGAGTGTCTTTGTGTGAACTCACCCGAGTTTGAAATACCCTACAATATAGTGGCGATTGCATCAAGGCGCGGCAATCATTGGCATGCTTTTCCGCAAGAAGCTCACGCAGATGAATTTACGTGTTGAATCGCAGCCGAGAGCAAACGCCGGTAATGCGACCGATGCGCAGATCGATTTGAGACTGCGCGGAGGCACGGTGATGATCAGCCGTTTAATCTCGCCACACAGCACGCGTTCCAACGCATAAGTCATGGCTTCGATGTGCCAATTGCAAAGGAGCTTTTCCTGCGAGGCGACGACGGGAAACGCCGCCTGCACGAACGTGTACAGGTCGCTTCTGATGGCGGCAGCAGCAAGTATACTCTGAGGTGTCGCTCGTGGAACCACGGTGGAGGCTTTCTAGTTTGATGTGCTGTCGTGAGGCTTTCGTTGCAATGGACCAGCAGCGTTATCCGGGGCATCGTCGTTGGAGTTCCCATGACGCTCAAGGTAGTTGGCGAGCAGGCCTTGATCGTCGGATGTGAGCGGTGTCTCTGCAGGTGCCTGCGAGGGTTGGCCCAAGACAACTGCACGTAGTAACGCAACCAGCGTGGCATTTGCCTTGGCATCGTTGTTCAATGCTCCGTTGACCGTCTTCACAATCCAGGCCGTCCCCTTCTTGAGCCGGCGACTGCGATCCCCTTCACGGATGGTGATCAGGCGGTTCAATTCATTTTTGAGCGCGGTCTCAAGGTTTAACTGTCCTTTTGGCCGACCCTTTGGGCTGCCCGATTTCCCTGGTGCAAAGCGGCTGTGAAGGGGCGGATGGCCATAGCCGACCGCATATGAGGTCATGGTTCTGCGCCTTCGCGGTATCTTGGATCTTGTGGCGCGGGGCTTGGACTGTGTCGGCATATCACACCCAGCTATTTTCGGCCGGCGCGTGGGCGATCATGCGTCAAACGAGCCGCTGTGATCTCTTCGAAAGTGAGCCCGCTCTCGGCATGTATGGCATCCCTGCGGGTGAAAGCTTGCCAGCGCCGGATGGCAACGTCGACAAAGCGAGGTTCGATCTCCATCGCGTAGGCTTGGCGTCCCACCCGCTCCGCCGCCATGATCGTAGAGCCGGACCCACAAAAGGTGTCGAGCACGATGTCTCCACGGCGCGTGCAGTCCTTCATGGCATCGGCGATCATCGCCACCGGCTTAGCCGTCGGATGGGATCGAAACTCATCCATGCGGCCGGTGCGGAACGCGTTTACGCCGGCATAGTGCCAGACGTTCGAGCGCGAGTGTCCGTGACGGCCCAATTCGATATTGTTGACATGGGTGGTTTTGCCCACCCGGAAGACACCGATGAACTCGTGCTGGCTGCGATAGAAAGACCCTTGACCGGCGTTCGACTTGACCCAACGGTAATATTGAGCGTATCGCTGTAGACTGGTTTGGCGGCGGTGAGAAGTTCGCCTGTATGCCGCCAATCCATGCAGACGAAGCGCACTGCACCCTCACGAGAAACCAAGGCCGCTGCACCCAGCGTGGTGTCGAGGAAGCGGACGAAGTCCGCCGCCGACATTTCGCCGCTGGCCATGGCGAACTCGGCATGTTTTGTCCGGCCCCGTCCGACTACACCCGCGATCCGCACGTTGTAGGAAGGGTCGAGAAAGGCCATGTCCGCCCGGCGATCGCCCATGACCCAAACAACAAGACTCCGGTCGCGCGCATCGCCACAGACGAGCCGGTGATTTCCGAGTACCCACAAATCCGCCGCCTTGGTGACAGCGGTCGCCTGGACCCAGTTCGGGTCGAGCGCGTCCTCGGGGTCGGCAGCGTCCGCCTCAAAATCGACGTGCAGCTGGTCGATCTCGACCGGCTCGAAACCAAGGATGGATACGTCCAACCCTTCCTCGGCCAAGAGGTCTGCCAATTCGGGTATCTCGATCGCCAAGCGTTGACGATCCCAGCCGGCGTTTTCGGTGATCTTGTTGTCGGCGATTGCAAATGCGCGCAGCTTGGCTGACGAGAGACCGGTGACAACGACCACCGGCACTTCCTTTAAGCCAAGGGACCTCGCGGCCTCGTAGCGACCGTGGCCGGCAACAAGATCACCATGTTCGGTCACCGCCATCGGCATAATGAAGCCGAAGTTCAGAATGCTATTGGCGATCTGGCGGATTTGCTTGCGCGAATGGGTCCGCGAATTTCGAGGGTTGGGCTTGATTCAATCAACCGGCTTCAGTGTGGGGCGTCGCGCCAAGCCATTGTTCATCGACCCACGACGAAATGCCTTAGTGTCTGTCCGCGGAGTAGTTGAATCATATGAATCTGTTGTGATTCAAATGTGGTGGCCTGATTCGGCAGGGAGCGCCGCGCATGTGGACGACTGAGAACCGCGCTCGTTATGATCGCGGCAAGCTGCGCTATCCAAGTGATCTGACCGACAAC
>DATAVW010000161.1:0-26942 GCA_036267515.1 Rhizomicrobium sp. | reverse complement strand
GTCTGGCAGGCAGGCACCGATGTAAACGCCGCAATGCGCGCAGAGCAGAAAGTCCGCCGTTTTCAGTCCGAAGCGGTACCGTACCAATTGTGCCGGATCGCGCACATCAATCTGGATCGCGCCCTTCGGATCGCTCGTGTTGCGCGCGCCATGCGCCCGGCAGAACCGGCACATGCAAGCCCGCACTCCGAGATTCGCAAGATCGCCGCTTGCTCCGAAGACATAATAGAGATTGCCGCAATGGCACCCGCCTTCAAAGCGTTTCACGTCGGCGCCTCCGCGGCAAAGGCCGGGACGAGAGCCCGATAAGCAAAGGTACTAATCCCTGCGAATAGCCCGTAAATGATCAGCGCAACCAATAACCCAATGGGATACGTGACGTACCAGTAGTGCTGCATTTTGGCAGTAGATATCAGCACCAACTCGCGCTGATGCTGCTGCCATTGTGCGATTGCAACCGCATTCATCTGCATTCCCGCCGGAGGGAGAAAGTCCCAGCCGAAAGTGGCATAAATGTACGCGAACTCCGCGATCAACATCGGAACCAAAACTGAAAGAAGAATGACGAAAATGCGCCAGAAGTTACCGCGGGTCAGTAGCCAACCGCGAATAAGCGTAATTCGTTGCTCGGCGACGGCGACCGGCGCGATGAGAAACGACAGTCGCACCGCGATGTAAATCATACCGCAGAAAATCGCGACAAAGCCAGTAAGTCCCCCGACGCTGACAAGCAGCAAGGCCGCTTGCTTGGAGAGCTGCCGCGCGAAGAGGCCGAGCGCCAGTCCACCGAGGAGCAGGATGATGAAAATCATGATGTAAATGGCAATGATTGCGAGCACAAACAGCAGATAAGTAAGCAGAAGGCGCCATGCCGGCGCGCCGAATGGAAACTGCAAAAAGGCGTTGCCGGATCTAAGTCCCAAAGCTTCTCTCGTCAGCGCGGCCATTTGACAAGCAACAAGAACAAACATGACAACGAACCCAATCAGGATGGCAGGCATGGCCTGCCATAAGGCCTGCGGGCCGCTCGCGGCAAGGCGCATCGCCTGGTCTCTGTATGGCGCGAACAAAAAATAGCTTAGTACCCAGAGCAGTAGCACCGGCACCCAGATCGCACCGAAATTGTTGAAGATATTTCCGAAGGTGAAGCGATACGCGTGCGCAATCGTGCCGCCGACAGGAATCTTGTTCACCATCCTATTTGCCCCTCAAAGCCGCGATATTTCTATCCAGATTCGGATGCGGTTTCCATCTAGTGATGGCACTCTCTAAGGGCGACGGCGGAGTGAAGCCACCCAGCACCTCTTCCGCTGCCGCCGCCAGAACAGGCGATCCTCGCCATGTTCCGGACCGACGAGGTTTGCGTAAGGGATGCCTTTGAAGACGCAGATATTGCGACGCCGGAGACCTGCCAGGCGCCCGTCGGGTGCTCAACGACGATGCCCTCCAGCTCTCCTGGTGCTCGGTCCATCGGCACTCCCAGTTTGCGGTAAACAGCCGCAAAACTCCTTACCTTCCGACAATCCGGAACGGTTTGTTTACGAATTCTCGACGTTCTGCCCGTTACAACTCGCTCATGTGCACGGCGTCTGCCTTCGAAGCGAGTGAAAAATTCAACGCCCGCGCCCGCATGGAAGCCTGGTCCTCGTTCTGCGATGCGTCGCTCGCATTTCAGCGGATGGAATTTCGGCTGCTGCTCGCCACCTGGCACGATTTGGGTGATGAAGAGCACCTTCCCAGCCGCCGCGAATTGACGCCGCACAAACTCAAATCCCTGCTCCGCAACATTACGATTTATGAGCGTGTGACGAACGGCAAGGTTCGTTATCGGGTGAAGATGATGGGGTCCGCCTTCGCGGACATCATGGGCGACCTGAGCGGCCAATTTCTGGACGAGGCCGTACCTCAGGAGCACCTGCCACGCTGGCACGCGGCGCTGGATGCCGTGCTGGAAGCCGGCGCTCCGCTGCGTTTCGTCAGCCGCGCCGATAGCACCGGTAGAAGCTTTGTTGTCGGAGAATATTTCGAGGCGCCGTTGCTTGACGACAACGGTTCGCCGACGATGATTTTGGCCGGAGGTCATTTCGCGGCGCGCAAATGGTCCGACCTTACCGAGTTTGAGCCCGAAAAAGCTCACGCACTCGCCGCAGCCTAACCCTGCTAGCCCCTCGGCAAACTCGCGAAACGGAATTGTTCGTTTTGTTCGGCAAAAATCGTGCCCCGGCTCGCTGCAGTTCGCCCGCCCAAATTTCCGAGATCAAAGTTCCCATTCGAACCTCCAAAATTTCGAGGGGGCTCTCCCGGTTGGATTCCCCACAACACCAGATGTTGTGATGGGTGGAGGAAGCAAGCAGTCGGATTGAAAAAGTCCGCACTTCTCGCGCGCCTGGCACTCCAAACGAGCGATATGCTGTCAAAATATTCGAACGCAAACCGTTTGCTCATGCGGCAAGTGTAAGGCCGTTTTGCCGCTGGCGAATGGAAATATTTTTACGGTTTATTCCAAGTCGCTTTTGCACGCGAAGTGGGGGATGGACACGCCAGACGCGCGACAAATTCAAATCTAGTTCTTGGCCCATTGCCAATCGGCCGCGGATTTGCGGCAGCCGCCGTCCGGCCAACCCGCCCACGCGCGGCCGCGCACAAAGCGGCCCGAATGCGCGCCCGTGGGCTCGCCATTCCTTAGCGCCTCGACACCATTGACGAACACCTCGCCCACGCCGCTCGCGAACACTTGTGGATGGTCATAGGTCGCATGGTCCTGAATTGTCGCCGGATCGAACATGACAACGTCGGCATAGTCGCCGACTTTGAGCAATCCGCGATCACGCAGCGACAGGTTGGACGCGGGCAGTTCCGTCAGCTTGTGGATCGCCGCTTCAAGCGGGATCACTTTCTCGTCGCGCACATACTTCGCCAGCACACGCGCGAAGTTACCGTAGGCGCGCGGATGCGTGCTCGATTTCAGAAACACACCTTCTGGAGCTTGCGCAGATTCATCGGAATCGAAGCTGGTGTAAGGCAGTGCGATCTCGCGTTTGATGTTATCGTCCGACATCAGGAAGTACGCCACGCCCACTCGGCTGCCATCTTCGATCACGAGATCAATCGCGGCGTCTTCCGGGCTCTCGTGGCGCATGGCCGCAATCTCATCAAGGCGCTTGCCGGTGAGCGGCTTCAGCTTCGGATTTTTGAATGACAGCATGAGCGTGCCGTGGGGCCCCGCGAGTGCGTAGAGATTGTCCCACGCCGTGTTCGGATTTCGCATCTCCGTCGCCACGCGCTTGCGGATCGCAGGGTCCTTCAGCCGGCCAATCCACGCTTCAAGTCCACCGTTCTGCACCCAGGGTGGCATCGCGGCATCAAGGCCGGTGGCACCCGCCTCATACACATACATGTTCGCCGTGATCCGATGGCCGGCGGCGCGCGCCGCTTCGATCTTGGCGATCATCGGCGAAAGCTTGCTCCAGTTCGGCTTGCCGGCCACCTTCATGTGATAAATCTCCGCCGGGGCGCCGGATTTCTCGCTGATCTCGATCAACTCATCCACGCCATCAAGGACGTGATTGCCCTCGTTGCGCATGTGCGAAATGTACATTCCGCCGCATTTCGCGGCTTCGCTGGCAAGTGCGATGATTTCCGGCGTCTTGGCGTAGGTGCCCGGTGCGTAGATCAGCGCCGACGCCACGCCCATGGCACCTTCCTCCATCGCCTGGTGGACGAGGGCCTGCATCGCGGCCAGTTGTTCGGCCGTGGGCTGCACGTCGCGTTCGCCAAGAACATAGATGCGAGGCGTCGCCGCGCCAACGAACGACGCGACATTCGGCGAGATGCCCTGCTTCTCGATCTTCCCGAGATATTGGCCGAGGGTCGCCCAGTCGATTTTGTACTTGACGTCGATCTCGCGCTGCTCGCCAAGCTTCTTCATGGTGCGGTTGACCGGGCCCATGGACTCGCCCTCGCCCATTACTTCCAGGGTGACGCCCTGACGCAGATCGCTTTGCCCGCGGCCATCGAACAGCAATGCCTCCTGCGCCTGGGACAGCATGTTGATGAAGCCGGGTGACACCGCCTTGCCGCTCGCGTCGATGAGACGGGCCGCAGTTCCCGGCGCATGCGAGCCGACATAGACGATACGGTCACCTTTGATGGCCACATCGCCCACGAACGGCGCGGAGCCCGAGCCGTCATAGATTGTGCCCTGTGCAATCAGCACATCGTATCGCTGCGCAGGCGCGGCCGCCGAGGTGGCGAGCGCAGCTGCAGCGACAACAGCCGCGACCGCGAGAGGTGCGGACCGCATCAGGGCGCGGACGCTTTCACGCCGGCCGACTTTGGCGTAGCGGCCGGATAATGCATGCCGAGCTGATCATAGAGAAACGACAGCTCGTCGGTTTGTTCGGCAATGCGCTCATCGAGCGAACTGCCGATGCCGTGGCCGGAGGTCTTGTTGGTGCGCAACAAGATCGGACGATCCGACGATGTCGCCGCCTGTAGCGCCGCGGCGAACTTGCGGGAATGCAGCGGGTTCACCCGTCCGTCGGAGGCACCCGTAAGCATCAGCACGGCCGGATAGGGCGTGCCTTTTACCACGTGGTGATACGGCGAATAGGCATACAGCGCCTCGAATTGATCGGGATCTTTCACAGTGCCGAATTCCGTCACGTTGAAGGAGCCGTTGGGATCAAGCTCCACCCGAATCATGTCATAGATGCCGACCGCGGAAATCACGGCACGCGCCAGTTCTGGATGCTGCGTAATCATCGCGCCCATCAGCAGCCCCCCATTTGAGCCTCCCATCAATGACAGCCTCGCAGGCGAGGTGTACTTGCGATCCACCAGATATTTGCCGGCCGCGTAGAAGTCGTCGAACACGTTCTGTTTTTTCGTCAGCATGCCTTCCTGATGCCAGCGCTCACCGTATTCCGCGCCGCCGCGGGTGTTGGCGACGGCGTAGATGCCGCCTGCATCCAGCCACAGGCGGCGAAAGGCGCCGACAAAAGCGGGCGTCTGGCTGATGCCGTAGCCGCCATAGCCATACAAGAGCGCGGGATTGCTGCCGTCGAGCTTGGCGCCCTTTTTCATGATTACGTTAACCGGTACCTTGGTGCCGTCTTTCGAAGAGGCGAACACGCGCGTCACCTGGGCATCCGCAAACGAAACTGGAGATGTGACCTTCAGCGCCGTTTCGCGCGCCTTGCCGGTTTTCGGATTCCACTCGGCGTAGTAGCGCGGCCGCAGATAAGTCGAGACATCGAACAATACGCCGCCGTTGGCCAGCGGCTCGATCTCGCTGTTGGCCGCCACTTCAGGCAGCGGCAGCTTGCCTTCCGGTTTTCCGGAGAGATCGAACACGCGCACCTGGTTCGGCCCGCCCACGATGTCGCGCACGAACAGACGATCCTTGCTGAAATTCAGATCAGCTGTCTGCTGCTCCGCACCGCCGGAAAGAATGGCGACATTGCTTTCGGGCACGATCACCGGTGCGGTCGCCAGCCCTTCTTTGGCGAACGGGGCCGAGAGCTTCACAACTTTCCCGTTGGACGAATTCCTGCGCGAGATGCCGTACACGGCTCCGTCTGGGCCGATGCCGGCGTACACGATGTCATCTGTGTAGGCGCCAATCTGGATAGGAGGCGCACCTTCCTTCAACACATAGAAGGCCCAGATATTGCCGTCGCCCCGCTGCACCATCGCCATCACGTCAGGCAGATTGAAGCGGTTGCTCAGGAAAACTTCGGAGACGCGCTCGAGCCCGTCTTTGGCGCCCAGCGCCAGCTCGTCCGTCGCCGGATCGCTTCCGAGTTTGTGGAAGTAGACCTGCATGTTGAAATGCTGGTCGGCGGCAGGGGTGTCCGCGCCGGGATAGCGCGTGTACCAGAAGCCCTTGCCGTCTGCCGCCCACGCGAGACTTCCGCCCGCGGTAGGATATTGCACACGCGGAATTGGCGAGTCGATTTCTTTGGCGGTGGACACATCATAGATGTGCACGGTGCCGTCCTCGCTACCGTTCTTCGACAGCGAGACGGCTATCTTCGTGCCATCGCCCGAGGGCACAAACCAGTCGATGGCCGTCAGCCCTTTCGCGTCCATTTTGTTGGGATCGAGCAGCGCGCGCCGCGATTTGGGGTCTGCTGCAGCATTCATCGTCACCAGCATGGCCTGCTGGAATTTGGGATCGTTGTACATCGCAAAGACACGGCTGCCGTGCGGCCGGATGTCGTAGAAGGACGGCGAGGTCGCCTTGATAAGCCGGCTCAACTCGCCCTTGATGGCAGCGCGATCCAGCAATGCATCCAGATAGGTGCGGGTGCGCGCGTTCTGTGCATCGCTCCATGCCTGAACCTTGGGATCGTTCCAGTCTTCCAGCCAGCGATACGGGTCGGCCACCTTCAGGCCCTGAATGGTATCGACGATATTGTCCGTCTGCGTCGCGGGCGGCGGTGGGATGTTGGCCGCGAGTGCTGTGCCGGCGGCAAGCACGCTCAGGCTCAGAACGGAAATCGCACGAAGGTTCATTGGTCCAGCTCCCATCAGGTGAGGGTATTCTAACCCAGCTTTGCCGCTGGAGAACGGCGGTGTGACACTTTTTCGTGACCTGCCGATTGGGCAAGGCAATTCCACTCTCACAACAGGCGGCGGGATGCGCCTCGACAAATCAGCGGCGGCGCTTCTTTCGGGCTTTGACCGGGGTACGCCTCGGCGTCGGACGCTTGCCACTTGCCGCGGTCTTCTTTGACGACCGCTTCTTCGGGGGCGCTCGGAACGTCTTCAATAAGGTCTGCTCGGCGTCGGCGCGCTCCTCGAACGGTCCGTTCGAGCCAATCGGCCGCCGCACCACCATGCCCACCTTCCGTGTGGCGGCCATTATCGCCTTGGGGTCATCTGTCTGCTTCGCAGTGCCGTCGTGGAAGAGATCGCGCGTCACGCCCCAATGCGCCAGCGCCATCTTCTGGGAGCGCGCGGCGACCGCCGTTTCGTAAAACCCGAGGTTGGCGGTGAAGACTTTTATCTTCGGCATGGCTTATCTGTGCGCAATGTCGAGCGCTTGCGACAGGTCGGCGATGAGATCGCCGGGATCCTCGATTCCGACGGAGAGACGAAGCAGATCGGAGGGACAGGGTGTGTCCGCCCCCTCGACGGAAGCGCGATGCTCGATGAGGCTTTCGACGCCGCCGAGCGAGGTCGCGCGTTTCCAGATGCGCACGTTAGCGGCCGTGGCGATTGCAGCCTGCTCGCCGCCTTTTACGCGGATTGACAGCATGCCGCCAAAGCCGCCGTCCATTTGCCGCGCAGCAATTGCATGACCGATAAAATCCGGAAGGCCCGGATAAAGCACCGCACGCACGGCCCGGTGCGCGGCCAGCGCTTCGGCAATCCCTTGTGCGCCGGCACACGCAGTTTTCACCCGCGGGAATAATGTGCGCATGCCCCGGAGCAACAGCCACGACTCGAACGAGCCGAGAATACCGCCAAGCTGGATGCGATTTTGTTTGATGCGCTCCCAGAATTCGTCATCTGCGCGCGTGACCAGCGCACCCGCTACGATATCGGAATGACCGTTCAGGTATTTTGTCGCCGAATGCATCACCATGTCGGCGCCGAGCTCAAGCGGGCGCGTCAGCACCGGTGTGGCCACTGTGGAATCCACGGCGAGCCGCGCGCCAGCGCCATGCGCAATTTCCGCCACGGCCGCGATGTCGGTGATGTTCCACATCGGATTACCGGGCGTTTCCGTCCACACCAGCTTCGTGTGCCCTGGCTGAACAGCACGGCGAACTGCATCCAGATCGCTCATCTCTGCAAAGTCGGCGACAATGCCCCAAGTGCTCGCAAATCCGGCAATCCAGTTGCGCAGGGACCAGTACATCACCTTCGGTGCGACCAGATGGTCGCCTGGCCGCAGGTTTTGGAACACTGCCGTCGCCGCAGCCATGCCAGAAGCGAACAGCATCGCTTCCTCACCCTTCTCCAGCGCAGCAAGCAGCGCTTCCGGCTGATCGAACGCCGGATTGTCCGCGCGCGCGTAATTCCGCCCGGAGCGGTACTGATTGTCTTCATCGCGCAGGAATGTGCTGGAGAGATGAAGTTGCGGCGCGACAGCGCGGGTGCGCTCGTCGATCCAGCCCAAAGCCTGGGCCGCCAGTGTCGCGGGTTTCGGTTCGATCTTTGTCAAGGCTGGACACAATCGCTGGTTCAGTTGCCGTTCAGATTAGCCTTCCGAGTGTTCTCATGGAATAACAGCTTGGTAGACCACGTCATTTGGACGCGGGAGGACGAAAGAAAGCATGGCCGCAAACCCCCGCTTAATCGCCTTGCAGACTGCTGTGCCGCCTTATCCGGTGGATCAGACCTATGCGGGGAAGCGAGCGGCCCTACTGTTCGAAGGCCATCCCGAAGTCCTCCGCCTGCTCTCCGTGTTCGGCAACACCGGTATTGATACCCGGTACTCCTGCGTGCCGATCGACTGGTACACCGAGCCGCACGGATGGAAGGAGCGCACGGAACTTTATCTGGCGCACTCCGTCGATTTGCTTGAACAAGTCACGCTTGCCTGCCTGGCTGAAGCGCATCTCGACCGCGATGACATCGATGCCGTGGTCGTCGCTTCCACGACCGGCATCGCCACGCCAAGCCTGGACGCGTTGCTCATCGAGCGCATGAGCCTGCGGCGCGATATCATGCGGCTGCCGATTTTCGGCTTTGGCTGTGCCGGCGGCGTGTTTGGGCTGGCGCGTGCCGCCGATCTTGCACGCGCGACGCCCGGTGCGCGTGTACTGTTCCTCGTGGTGGAACTGTGTGCGCTCACCTTCCGCAAGGACGATCTTTCCAAGAGCAACATCGTGGCGGCCGCTTTATTCGGCGATGGCGCCGCCGGTGCTATCATTTCCGCTTCGGGAAATGGCCCGATGATCGGCGCGAGCGGCAGTTACACCTGGCCGAACTCGCTCGACATCATGGGCTGGGAGGTGGAGGAGGACGGTTTGAAAGCCCGCTTCGCCCAGAGCATCCCGTCACTGGTGGCGAGCGACTTCCGCGCCATCGCGAACGGATTTCTGAGGAAGAACGATATCCCGCTGAAAGGCATCGAGGGGTTTGCCTGTCACCCCGGTGGCGCGAAGGTGCTCGACGCGTTGGAGGACGCGCTCGATCTGCCGCGCGGCACCCTGGAAGATAGCCGCGCTACGCTGCGCGATTACGGTAATATGTCAGCCGCGACTGCGCTGTTCGTCCTGCACCGCATGCGGGCACGCCGCTTCACGGGCCGGACGCTGATGAGCGCACTTGGGCCCGGTTTTTCCGCCGCCTTTCTGATGCTGGAACAGCAATGATTGCCTACGCAATTCTCACGCTGGTCATCGCACAACGGGTCGCTGAACTAGCTCTTGCGCAGCGCAACACGCGTGCGCTGCTGGCAAAGGGCGCCGTGGAAATCGGTCGTAGGCACTATCCGCTGTTCGTCTTGCTGCATGCCGCATGGCTTCTCTCGATCGCTCTGACGCTGCCAAAGCCGATCGTAATTCACTGGATTCCATTGTGCGGCTACATCGCACTGGAGATCTTGCGCGCGTGGACGATGCTGGCGCTCGGGCATTATTGGACGACACGAATCATCAGCCTTGCGGACGCGCCCCTTGTGCAGCGAGGGCCGTATCGTTTTGTCCGACACCCGAATTACATCATCGTAATAGGCGAGATCGCGCTGCTGCCGCTGGTGTTCGGCGAGGTTTGGGTGGCGGCGATATTCTCACTTCTGAACGCCACGCTGCTTTTCTGGCGTGTTCGTGAAGAGGAGAGTGCGCTCGGCCCGCGCCGCGCGCTCTGACTGGGGCTTAAGATGAACGTACTACGATTTGCGGGGCCGTTCGCGTTCCTGGCGGCGGTGCCGATCTCTTACGATTGGTCCAGCTCGGCGGCCTTTACGGTACCGGTCGCAATTCTTCTTTCACTGCTGATCACGAGCTATCTTCCGGAACCTGAATTCACGGAATCGGACTTGGCTCGCCTGTTGCCGGTCCTCTACACCCCGTTGCATCTAATCGTGATCGCCTGGGCTATCTGCGAGGTGTCCGGTGATCGAACCAATGTCACTGCGTTCGCCAGTCTCGCCAGCGCAGTCGGCATCTGCACCGGCGTGTTCGGCGTTCTGGCAGCCCATGAGATGGTGCACAGCCGGGTACGCTGGCAGCATTGGCTCGGTGCGGCCATGTTGACGGGCATGAGTTACCGCCATTTCCGCATTTCCCATATCTACGGCCATCATCGGCATGCCGCGACCGAACGCGATTGCTCGACAGCACGGTTGGGCGAAAGCTTTTACGCGTTCTTCGTGCGAACGCTACGGGGGCAATTCACTGAAGCATGGCGTTTCGAGACGTCCCGACTCCGCAATGCGAGTCTCCCACGCGTCCGCAATCGCCTGAACCAGGATGTCACAATCATGCTCTTGATCTATGCCCTGCTGTGGTGGGGTATGGGCTGGCGGGCAGCGGCTTTTCTGGCATGCGAGAGTGTGATCGCAATTCTTGTTCTCGAGCTCTTCAACTATGTCGCTCATTATGGCCTTCTGCGCCGAACCAATGAATGGATAGCTGACCACCATAGCTGGAACAGCTCGGGAGCGGCGAATCTCCTGATCTTCAACATGGGCCGGCACAGCCACCACCACCGGGCGCCCACCCTCGCCTATGACGGCCTGAGAAAAGCTCCCTATGCGGCCGAACTGCCCGCCGGTTACGCAGGCGCGATCCTGCTTGCGCTCATTCCGCCGCTGTGGCGCGCTGTCATTCATCCGCGACTCGACAATCTGGCGGCACCCGGCCGCGAATCTGTCTATGCTGACGGCAGCCGTCCTGCTGCCGCCATACCGTGAACTCCCAACAAGACGAAAGAACTGTCGATTTTTTCACCTGGCTTGGCTTCATCGCCATGTGCATCGGCATGTTCATGGCCATCCTCGACATCCAGGTGGTCGCGAGTTCGTTCCCGAATATCGGCGCGGCGCTGCATATTTCGCAGGACCGGCTCAGCTGGATCCAGACCTGCTACCTTATTGCGGAAATCATCGGCATTCCGCTGACAGGGTTCATGACCCGGGCGCTAACGGTGCGCTGGCTATTTGCCGGCGCGACCTTCGCCTTCACCCTTGCGAGCATCGGCTGCGCGATGAGCACGAATTTTTCGGAGCTCGTCACCTTTCGCACGATTCAGGGGTTCTTTGGCGGCGCACTCATTCCCGCGGTCTTTACCACCATCTTCGAGCTCTTCCCACGTCGCCTTCACACGGCAGCGACGGTCGTTGCAGGCACATTCGCCATGATCGCTCCGACCATCGGACCGGCCTTCGGCGGATTTCTCACGCAGACATACACCTGGCACGCCATCTTTCTTGTCAACGTGGCTCCAGGAATCATCTTCGGTACGCTCGTGGTTCTCTTGATCCGGGTCGGCAAGCCGAACCTGCGGGCCATCACCGACATCGATTTTTTGACGATTCTATTTGCCGCCATCTTTCTGGCGAGCCTCGAATTGCTGTTGAAAGAAGCGCCGAAGCGACACTGGTCCGGCGCCTTTGTCGACACGCTGCTGATCGTCTGCCCAATTTCCTTTGCAATCGCTGTGCATCAGTGTCTGACGCGTCGCAGGCCCTTTCTGGAGCTGCGACGCTTCAGGGATCGAGGATTTTCCGTCGCCTGTTTTCTTAGCTTTGCTTTGGGAATGGGACTCTACGGCTCGGTGTATTTGCTGCCGCTCTTTCTGGGATTTGTGCGCAAGCATAGCGCACTTGGCATCGGCGAAATCATGATCGTGGCCGGCGTGGCACAGCTTATTTCGGCGCCGATTGCAGCAATGCTCGAATCCCGCATGAGTGGCAGGGCGATGATGACCTTAGGCTACGTGCTGTTTGGAGCGGGTCTGGCAGCGGATGGCTTCTGCACGACCAATACGGACTTTGCCGGTCTTATTCTTCCGCAGGTCCTGCGCGGCGCCGGCATCATGTTCTGCATCATCCCCTCCACGCGGCTCGCAATGGAGGGGTGGCCGAAACGCGATGACTCCGACGCGAGTGCCCAATTCAATCTCATGCGCAATCTGGGTGGCGCTATTGCCATTGCGTTGGTGGACACGATCGTACAGCAGCGCACGAGCGTTCACGCCGATCACCTCATATCGCGACTCCAGGCAGGAGATGCCGATGCGGCCCGTGCTGTCGGTTTGCCCACTGCCCTATTCCATGGCAACGCCATGGGGCCGGTGGGCGAGACATTGAAAGAGATGATCGCGCCCATGGTGCAGCGCGCTGCGCTCACCCAGTCGCTGAACGAAGGCTGGTTTCTATTGGCTGCCCTTTTTATTCCGAGCGTGCTTGCGATCGCATTGTTATCACGGCGGGACTTTTCGGCGGAGGCGTACTCAGCTCGCAACAAAGAGAATTGCACCCTTCCACCGTGCCATTAGCGCAGCGGCGGTATTGCCAAAGAACAGGTTTTCGCCCGGCCGGCGGCTCACGCCCATAACGATGAGATCGTGCCGCTTCATCGCCTCCTTGAGAATAGGCGCTTCCGCAAGGTCGTCTCGTTCGATCTGCGTCCGTGGCCTGACATCGTAGCGCTCGCCCAGTTTGGAAATATCCTTAAGGACCGCCTCCTCGCTGCGCCGGGTGCGATCATTTAGGCCACGCCGCGGCGTAGCGGACACGTAGATTGCGGTTATCTGTGTGCTGCTCGCGCGTGCGATTGCCATAGCGACCTCCGCGCCCCGGCGCGAAACGTCTGTTCCGGTCACCGGTACAAGCAGGCTCTCACCCATTTCGGGATCGCCATCTGCCGGAGGGACCAGAATGGCCAGCGGCCCTTCGAACGCATTGGCAAGGTCGCTGACTTTCTTGCTGAAAGCGCCATCCGGCGCACGCGTATCGGCGAGGCCGATAAAAAGAAAACCAAATCCCTTGCGCGCCAATTCGGCAAGCTGTGCGGGCGCAGACGGTTCCCCTTTCGGCTGTATCGTGACCTCGACAGATCTCGGCACCTCTTCCTCGGCTTTTTCTGTTGCGGCAGCAGCCTCGGCGGCACCTTGCTTGATTTGCTCCTCATGCAGAGACGACTCAGGCGCCAGCGGACGGCCTCGATCATTGTCGATTCTCAGCACCGTCGCAGGCATGCCTTTGCTGCCTGTCAGATAGCCGACGAGCTGTGCGGCGAATGTGCCATTTGGACTGTCGTCCACGGCCAGCAGCATCCGTTCGAGCTTCGCGACGAAACCCCGCGCGTCCAGCTCCTCTCGCTCGAGCCGCTTCTTCTCATTTCGTTCAATCGGCAGACGCGAGAGCGCGCGGCGCAACATGGGCGGCATCGCCATGGTGGTGATCAAAGCCATGGTGACGATCATGGTGAAAAGGCTTTGCGTCAGTGCGCCCATGGACAGACCAATGGTGGCGACAATCACCTCTGTAGAGCCACGCGCGTTCATTCCACAGCCAAGCGCAAGTGATTCTCGCATGGACATTCCGCTCAGTTTTCCGCCGGCAAACGCGCCGGAGAATTTTCCGAGACTTGCGATCGCGACGATCAGGCCTGTCACCGCGAGCAGTTGTGGCTGGCCGAGTATGGAGAGATCGGCGCTGATGCCGGCTTGTCCGAAGAACACCGGCATAAAGAGGGCCGCCACCAATCCGCGAAGCTGGTTTTGGATGTGCTCCGTCAAAATTGGAGATTCGCCGACCAGAATTCCGGCGACAAAGGCGCCGAGCACGGTCTGCACGCCCAGACCGTAGGTGATGAGTGCCATCACGCCCATAATCACAAGAATGGCCGTCACCACCGCGAACTCGCTGCGGAAATTGTCATTCACCCAGCGGATGGTCCGAAAGACAAGAAACTGCCCGATGGTAAAGCTCAAGATTAGAAAGAGGGCCACCCCGCCAATTGTCTTCAGGAGAGAGAGCCCCTGAACGCCCCCGCTCTGGGCAATACCAAAGGTGATGGCGATGATCACCCAACCGACCGAATCTTCGATGATTGCGGACGCGACGATCGCCTGCCCGAGATTGCGCCGCATGAAATTCATCTCGCGCATCACGGCCGCCACAATTTTAATCGAAGAAATCGAAAGTGCCGTGCCCAGGAAAAGCGAACTGACCAGCCGATGACCTGCCGGTAAAAGCGAATCGGGAAGGAATTGACCAAGGGCAAATCCGCAGGCGAATGGAATGGCAATGCCGGTGAGCGAAACTGCCGTCGCCGTGCTCCGCGCGCGGCGCACGAGCTTCAGATCGGTTTCCATTCCCGTAAGCAGCAGCAGAAGCAGAACGCCAAACTGTGCGACGGCGGCAAGCATCGCTTTCTGGCTAACGTCGTGCGGGAAGATGACGTCATGTGCCTGTGGCCACAGGTTGCCAAAGACCGACGGGCCGAGCAGCACGCCGGCCAGCAGTTGGCCGACAATCGAAGGCTGCCCGATACGAAGCATCAGTTCGCCCAATAGCCGTCCGACGAACACCAGCAGGATAATCTCGGCGACCAGAACCGCCTCTTCGGCGCCCGGCGCCTTCCCCGCGTCACTGGCCGCCAGACCGGCCGATGGCAACAAAATGGCAGCGGCCGCGATGAGCCATCCCCATCGCCGAAAATTCAAGCCCATGAATTCCTTTGCTATTTTCAGCCCAGCGTAGCGGCTCTCTCAAATGTCAAACGCGCGTTGGCGAAGGAAGTATCATTCGCTAAGAGCAAAATCGGGAACGGGTGTGCTCGCCACCCGTTCATGCGAGTGGATTGCGGAGGAAATTGCCATGCGGTCATCTTTTTGCGCTGCGGCGCTTTTAACGGGCCTGTTGAGTGCATCAGCCCTCGGCCAAACAGCCTCGACCATGTCATCCGGCACCGCTCCGGTCGGCGATGGAGCTTTCGTCAAGAAGGCGACCGTCAGCGATATGTACGAGATCGCGGCTGGTCACATTGCTGAAACCAAAGCCACGAGCGCAGACGTGAAGACGTTTGCCAACCGGATGATCACCGACCACACAAAGAGCAGCGATGAGCTGAAATCGATCCTTTCAAAAAACGGACATACACCGGCGCCACCGCCATTGGATCCGGCCCACAAAGCCATGCTGAACAAGCTCCGCAATGCCAGTGCCGGCAATTTCGATGCACTATATGCGCAACAGCAAATTCAGGCGCATCAGGAAGCGGTGATGCTCTTTACGAGTGAAGAGCAGACCGGCACCGACCCAGATATCAAGAACTTCGCGGCGCAAACTTTGCCGGTGATCCAGCAGCATCTTTCAATGGCGCAACAATTGCCGAAAGGTGGCGCGGCGCACTGACCCACCCGGAGCTTGGGGCTCATCGGAACCTATCGGCGGTTTACCGAGTTGAAAGGCTCGGGTGGTTTCTTTGTGGGAGGTTGGTCGCTCGCGCGACTCTTCCATCTGTTCGGGCTGAGGACTTCACGTATGCCGGCGCCACGAATTTGCCATATCGGCCAAGCCGAAGAGGCAGGTTCAACATGGCAGATGCTGGAACGTGTCCAATCCCTTGGATTCGATACTGTTCTTGTTGAAGCTGCAACCGAAGAAGCAATTAGCCCGACTTTGGCGAAAGCATGCGAGAGCCGGGGGCTCTCGTTGTTTCTTGATTTGAACCTGTTCGAACTGGATCTCCATCATCCCCTGGTTGCCGCCTATCCGCAACACTTTGCTGTCCGGCGCCACGGCGAGCCGGGGAGCGTCGTCGATCCGCGACATCCGGGCCCCGGGCGCGGCTACGCTTATCTGCGCCAACATGAAGATCTTGAAGGCATCGCTACGTGGTGGGCTGGCCAAATTGAGAATTGGCTTACTGCAGGGGTGCGTGGCTTCCGCGTGTTAAAACCGGTTTCCACACCCACCGCGCTTCGCCAGATGGTAATGGATCGCGCTTCGCACCATGCGTCGAACCGCGTTACTTTTGTCGCTGACACGACAGGCGAGCCGTGGGATCGTGCTGCAGCCCTTTTGGGCTTTGATTTCACGATGTCTTCTCTTCCGTGGTGGGATGGGCGGGCCAGTTGGTTCGTGGAAGAGTACGAGGTACTTTCCCGCGTTGCGCCTGTTATCGCGCAGGTGGAATCGCCCGCGAAATTGCCCCCTGCGTCTTCGCGCCAGCGCTGCGGGCGTCTTGCGATTGCGGCGCTGAGTGGCACAGGACTGATGCTCCCGCTCAACTATGCCGATCCTGCGGCGGAGGGCGAGGAAGCCGTCAATCTTGATAGCGCCATTCGTGCCACCAATGCATTCATCTCCAACACCCAATGGGTGAACGGCCAAATTCGGAGCCTGACAGGTCCGGGCGCGCCGCTCACTATTCTGCTCCGAGCCGATGGACCAGATTTGCGCGCGGCCGACCGCGCGCTGATCGCGCTGATTAATCCCGATCCGATTGTTGCCATCGAGCCTTCTTCTGAAATTTTCAGAGCTCTCGGCGCGTTCGGCAAGCTCGAGCCGCTGGACGATTTTTGTGCAGGGGAAGCTTTCGATGCCAAGATGCGCCCCGGTGAAGTACGCCTGTTCTGCGCGAAGCGAGCACCATTGATAAAGCAGTCTGGGAAAACGATGCCGCTTGATGCACGGGCAGCCGCGGGATCATCACGCATTGCCGTCGGCAATGTCTCGCCCGTGGTGGATGACGGAGCATTTGCCGCAAAAGCGATTGTCGGAGACCGCATAGCCGTTGAGGCGGATATCTTCACCGACGGCCATCCGCTGTTGGCGGCCGAGCTGCATTTTCGTCCTGA
Source organism: Rhizomicrobium sp. (assembly GCA_036267515.1). Classification (GTDB taxonomy): domain Bacteria; phylum Pseudomonadota; class Alphaproteobacteria; order Micropepsales; family Micropepsaceae; genus Rhizomicrobium. The sequence goes on along the minus strand of DATAVW010000161.1, from coordinate 10,169 downwards.
GGACGAAGGCGAGTGGCGGCGGGTCCGGATGCATCCGCTCATGAACGACCGCTGGACAACCGCGGTTTCGCTCGACCGTGTTGGTCGGCACGTTTTCATGATTGAGGCCTGGATCGATATCTACGGAACGTTCGTGCGCGATTTAGGGAGAAAGCGTGATGCGGGCGTCGAGATCGAACTGGAGGTTCAGGAAGGGCATGAGCTGCTGAAGCAAGCAAAGGCCGGTGCCAGTGGCCGGTCTGCCCAGGCACTCAAAGCGATTCTCAAGGCCTTCGAATCTCTTTCGCAGAATGATCGCGCCGCGCTGCTCATCGCTCCGGAAACGGTCGAAACAATGCGCCGTGCCGATCCGCGGCAATTCACGGGACAGAGTAAGCCATACGTCATCGATGCGGAGCGGATCGAAGCCCGTTTTGCAAGTTGGTACGAACTGTTCCCACGCTCAGAGACAACTGATGTCACGCGACATGGCACTTTCCGCGATGTGATTTCGAGGCTTCCCGCGATTCGCGATATGGGCTTCGATGTTCTCTACTTTCCGCCCATTCACCCGGTGGGGAGCACCAATCGCAAGGGCCGCAACAACGCGTTGAAAGCAGAACGGGACGATCCCGGCAGTGTTTACGCGATCGGCGCTGAACAGGGTGGGCACGATGCCGTCCATCCTCAGCTCGGCACGCTTGCGGATTTCCGGGCGCTGCGGGTGGCCGCGCGGAACCAGGGCCTAGAGATCGCGCTTGATTTCGCGGTGCAGGCTTCGCCGGATCATCCCTGGCTGAAGCAGCATCCCGGCTGGTTCGATTGGCGGCCAGACGGCACCATCAAATACGCGGAGAATCCGCCCAAGAAATACGAAGATATCGTAAACCTGGATTTCTATGCACGCGATGCAGTGCCGGGCTTATGGAATGCGTTGCGAGACATTGTCCTGTTCTGGATAGCGCAGGGAGTTAAGATTTTTCGCGTCGATAATCCGCACACCAAACCGTTCCCTTTCTGGCAATGGCTGATCACAGATGTTCGTGGCCGTCATCCCGATGTCATCTTCCTTTCGGAAGCGTTCACGCGGCCGAAGGTGATGTACCATCTGGCCAAATTGGGTTTTTCACAGTCCTACACCTACTTTATCTGGCGTAACACGAAAGGTGAGTTGACGGATTACATGACCGAGTTGACGACCCAGCCGGTTTCCGAATTCTTCCGGCCGCACTTTTTCGTCAATACGCCGGATATCAATCCGCACTTCCTGCAAACCTCCGGTCGCGCTGGCTTTCTCATTCGCGCGGCACTGGCGACAACCCTCTCGGGCCTTTGGGGAATGTATTCGGGATACGAACTATGCGAATCAGCGGCGCTCCCCGGCCGCGAGGAATATCTCGATTCCGAAAAATACGAGATCAAGCCACGAAACTGGAATGCGCCTGGCAATATCGCCCAAGAAATCGCGCAGTTGAACCGGTTGCGCGAGGCCGAACCCGCACTGCAATCGCATCTTGGTCTTACTTTCTACAATGCCTTCAACGACAACATTCTCTACTTCGGCAAATCCGCGCCGGGGCACGCCGACCGCATTCTGGTGGCCATCAGTCTCGATCCCCTCAACGCGCAGGGGGCAGATTTCGAGATTCCGTTGTGGGAATGGGCCAGGGCTGATGATGACGCATTGGAATGCGAAGACCTGCTGCGCGGCGGGCACACGATCTGGCGCGGGAAGATTCAGCACATGCGCCTTACGCCTGAAGCGCCGTATGCAATCTGGCGCGTACAGCCGGCTAAGGAAGTCTGATGCCTCCGCGGCACAAGAGATCGGCGTTGAAGCCTGACCCGCTCTGGTACAAAGATGCGGTTATCTACCAGGTGCACGTGAAATCCTTCGCCGATTCGAACGGCGACGGGGTCGGCGACTTTCCCGGACTGATCGAAAAACTGGACTATATCGCCGAGCTCGGAGTCACCTGTATCTGGTTGCTGCCGTTTTATCCCAGCCCCCGGCGCGATGACGGCTACGATATCTCCGAGTACCGCGACGTGCATCCCGAATATGGCACGCTGGCCGACGTCCGCCGGTTTATCGATGAGGCCCATGCGCGCGGCATTCGCGTCATTACCGAACTGGTGATCAACCATACATCGGACCAGCACCCCTGGTTCCAGCGCGCACGACGCGCCAAGGCGGGCTCCAACTACCGCAATTATTACGTCTGGTCTGAGGACGACAAGAAATACTCTGGAACCCGCATTATTTTCTGCGACACAGAAAAGTCGAATTGGACATGGGATGACGAAGCCAAGGCATATTACTGGCATCGCTTCTACTCGCATCAGCCTGACCTGAATTTCGACAACCCGCAGGTGTTTCGCGCCGTCATGAGCGTGATGCGCTTTTGGCTGGATATGGGCATCGACGGATTGCGACTCGATGCGGTGCCTTATCTCGTCGAGCGCGAAGGTACCAACAACGAGAACTTGCCGGAAACCCACGCAGTCCTCAAACGCATCCGCAAATTCATCGACGAGCATTACGAAGACCGCATGCTGCTCGCCGAAGCCAATCAATGGCCGGAGGACATTCAGGCCTATTTCGGGGCCGGCGAGGGTGACGAATGCCACATGGTGTTTCACTTCCCCTTGATGCCTCGCATGTACATGGCACTGGCGCAGGAAGACCGGTTTCCGATTACCGACATTATCCGGCAGACACCGGACCCGCCGCCGAAATGTCAATGGGCCGTTTTCCTTCGCAACCACGACGAGCTGACGCTCGAAATGGTGACGGACAAGGAGCGGGACTATCTCTGGAATGTGTATGCATCAGACCGGCGCGCGAGGCTCAATCTCGGTATCCGCCGCAGACTTTCGCCGCTGCTCGAACGCGATCGCCGCCGCATCGAGCTGATGAACTCTTTGCTTCTCACGATGCCCGGCACGCCCATCATCTATTACGGCGATGAGATTGGCATGGGCGACAACATCCATCTGGGCGATCGCGACGGAGTGCGTACGCCGATGCAGTGGTCATCGGACCGCAATGGCGGGTTCTCCCGCGCCGACCCGGCTGTACTCGTGCTGCCGCCGATCATGGATCCCGTTTACGGCTTTCAGGCCGTGAATGTGGAGGCGCAGTGGCGAGATCCCCATTCGCTGCTCAACTGGATCCGGCGCATGCTTGTGGTTCGCAGCAAGCACCAGGCGTTTGGTCGCGGCACCATCCGCTTTCTCACGCCGCAGAATCGTAAAGTGTTGGCCTATATTCGTGAATACGAAGGCGACACCATTCTCTGCGTCGTCAACGTTTCGCGCGCTGCACAAGCGGTCGAACTCGATCTTCACGAATTCGCGGGCCGTACGCCCGTCGAATTGCTGGGCGGGTCGTCCTTTCCGCTGATTGGCCAGCTCACCTATCTTCTTACTCTGCCCCCGTGCGGTTTCTATTGGTTCGCGCTCCGCCAGGAGGCGCAGCCCCCGCAATGGAGCACCGCCACTGCCGGCCCCATGGTGGAACCTCGCACATTCGTGCTGCGGGACTCACTTGCGCACGCGTTGGAAGGCCGCGATCGGGAAATTCTCGAAGACGACATCCTGCCGTCTTATATTGCGCAGCGGCGCTGGTTCCAGACGAAGAATACCAGGATCGGACATGTTAAGCTCGTAGCCGTCGCGCCCCTTCCCGGTCACGATCAGGATGCCGTGCTTGCCGATGTAGAAGTCACGGCGGGCGACAGTACAGATCGATATGCGCTGCCGATGTCGATTGCATGGGAGGATGAAGGCACCTGCCCGTTCGAGGTGCCGCTTGCTTTTGCGCGCGCGCGCCGCGGGCGCCGCGTCGGCCTTCTGACCGACGGATTTGCGTCGTCTCGCTTTGCGCGTGCGATTCTCATCAACCTGCAGCACAACGCACGAATTCCTTTTGGAGAAGGCGAAATCCGCTTTGATGCCATGCCGAATGCCGGCTTGAGCATACATCCCGAGGCGGAAATCGAATGGCCACGGGCCGAACAGACGAACTCGTCCTGCATTATAGACCGCAAGGCCGTCATCAAGCTGTTGCGCCGCACCACGCCCGGCATTCATCCGGAGGCGGAAATGGGCCGTGTGCTCACGCAACGCAAATTCACCGGCATCGCACCGATGCTGGGCGAGGTGACCCGCGCCGATTCGAGCGGCGAGACTTCCGCGCTGGCCATTGTGCAGGCCTTCGTTGCCAATCAGGGCGATGGTGGCCGCTGGACCAATGAGCTGCTGACTCGCGTTGTGGACGAGCAATCCATCGCGCCGCAGGATGGAAACCCGTTCGAGCCGTATGAAGCCTTCGCGCGAGTGTTGGGCCGACGAACGGGTGAGATGCACGCAGTTCTCGCGCAACCTACGGACGATCCTGATTTTGCGCCAGAAGAAACAAACGAGCGGACACTGCAGCGCTGGTTCTGGCGAGCGCAACGGCAGCTGGAGGACGCTCTCGCTGCATTGGAAAACTATCCAGGTCCAGAAGGAGCGCTCGTGGCGCAACTGAGGGAGCAACGCGACGGTATTCTTCATGAAATTCGCGCGTTGCTGGTCGATAATCGGGGCACGCCGCGCACCCGAATTCACGGCGATTTCCATCTGGGCCAGGTATTGGTCGTCGGTTCAGATGTGATCATTATCGATTTCGAAGGCGAGCCGCTGAAGCCGCTGAGCGAGCGCAGGGCGAAACTGTCGCCCATGCGCGACGTGGCTGGGATGATTCGCTCTTTCGACTACGCGGCTGGTATTGTTGAGCGCGAAGGGCAACTTGCGGCGGCAGGCCGCGGACATCTGCGCGCTCATTCGTTGCTGCGCGAATTCCGCCAGGTGGCCGAAAGCGCGTTCCTTGCCGGTTATGCTGAAGGGCGGGACGCTCCCCTGACCGACAAGGAACGGCACCTGATCAGAGCGTTCGCCATCGAAAAGGCCGCATACGAGATCGTTTACGAAGCTGCCAACCGGCCGGACTGGATTGACATCCCCTTACGCGGACTGGCTGCTTTGGTGGAAGGTCTCGGCGTCCGGCGGGAGCTGGCGGATGCTGAATAAAACACCCCGCGCTTGCTTCGATGAAATCGATGTTTCGGCTGTCGAGGCGTTGCTTCGGGGCCGCCTCGCCGACCCATTCGCACTCTTCGGACCGCACGATACTCCACATGGACGATTGATTCGTGTTTTCGCGCCAGGCGCGGAAGGTGTGGATGTGTTGTCCCGCGCGAAGGGCGAAAGTTTAGGTCAACTCACGCCAGTGAAAGATGGTTTGTTCAGCGGCCCGGTTTCTTCATCCGAACAATATCTGCTGCGTATCCACTGGCCAGGCGCGGTTCAGGAAACGGAAGACCCATACTCTTTCGGTTTGATCTTGGGCGACATGGACCTTCATCTGTTTTCCGAAGGCGCCCACTGGTGCCTCGCAGAGCGCTTTGGGTCTGCCGTAACCACGATCGATGGCGTGCGCGGCGTGCGCTTCGCAGTGTGGGCGCCCAATGCGCAGCGCGTTTCGGTGATTGGCGATTTCAATAGCTGGGATGGGCGACGTCATCCGATGCGGCTGCGGCATTCCGCAGGCGTCTGGGAGCTGTTCGTGCCGCGCCTCAGCGCAGGCGACCGTTATAAATATGAAATCGTCGGTACGCACGGCGAGCTGCTGCAAAAGGCCGATCCGCTGGCGCGCGCCACAGAACGACCGCCCGCTACTGGCTCCATCGTGCCACAGCCCTTCGAGTTTCGCTGGAACGATTCCGACTGGATGGAATCCCGCGCAGTCCGACAAAAGCCGAACGCGCCCATTTCGATTTACGAGCTGCATGCCGCTTCGTGGCTGCGGCCGGACAACGACAAAACCGGCACGCTTGACTGGATCACGCTCGCCGAAAAGCTGGTGCCTTATGTGGTGGATCTCGGCTTCACGCACATCGAGCTGATGCCGATCATGGAGCATCCGTTCGGCGGTTCCTGGGGATATCAGCCGCTGTCGCAATTTGCGCCAAGCGCGCGCTTCGGCGAGCCCCACGAATTCGCGCATTTTGTGGATGCCTGTCACCGCGCAGGTATCGGCGTGCTCCTGGACTGGGTGCCGGCACATTTTCCGAGCGATCCGCACGGTCTGGCCCGCTTCGACGGTACGGCGCTTTACGAACATGCCGATCCGCGGGAAGGGTTTCATCACGACTGGAACACCTACATCTACAATCTCGGCCGCCGCGAGGTGGCGGGATTTCTGATCGCGAGTGCGCTTTATTGGTTGGAAACATTCCATGCGGACGGCCTTCGCGTGGATGCGGTTGCTTCCATGCTCTATCGCGACTATTCGCGGCCCGCGAACGAGTGGGTGCCCAACAAATATGGCGGGCGCGAAAATCTTGAAGCGATCGATTTTCTGCGCCGGCTGAATGCGATCGTGTCGGAGCGGGCGCCGGGCGCCATCACAGTTGCGGAAGAATCCACCGCATGGCCGGGAGTTTCAGCGCCGGTTTCAGACGGTGGCCTCGGCTTCGCCTACAAATGGAACCTGGGCTGGATGCACGACACGCTCGACTACATCCACCAAAAGCCCATCCACCGCAAATGGCATCACAACGAGCTGACGTTTGGACTCATTTATGCCTTCAGCGAGAAATTTATCCTCCCGCTTAGCCATGACGAAGTCGTGCACGGCAAGGGCTCGCTGTATGGCAAGATACCCGGCGATGAATGGCAGAAGCTCGCCACACTGCGCGCATATTTCGCGTTTATGTGGACGCATCCGGGAAAGAAACTCCTCTTCATGGGCGGTGAGCTCGGGCAGATCCGCGAATGGAGCCATGATGGCGAAATCGACTGGGAATTGCTGCAGAACCCGCGTCACGCCGGTTTGCAGCGGCTCCTTGGAGATCTCAATCGGATGTATGCGCGATTCCCCGCGCTCCATCGCGAGGATGCCGAATTGTCGGGATTTTCATGGGTGATCGGCAATGACGCCGAGAATAGCGTCTACGCCTACGAGCGCCACGCTGCTGGAGAACCTTCTGTCTTGGTGATCGTAAACATGACACCGGTGCCGAGACACAATTACAGAGTAGGTGTTTTCAGGGCCGGCCCTTGGCGCGAACTGCTCAACACAGATGCTGAAATCTATGGCGGCAGCAGTGTTGGGAACGGCGGCGCAGTGCACACACTGACCGTTCCCGCGCATGGACGCGAGCAGTCGATTGAACTCGTGCTGCCACCGCTGGGTGCCCTGATCCTCCAGCCAGAGGATTAACGATGCCGAACTTGCCGGAGCGGCTGGAGGCCGGCAGTCCCTATCCTCTGGGCGCGACTTGGAATGGTCTGGGAGTCAATTTTACTGTTTTTTCGCGGCACGCCACCCGCCTGCAACTATGCATTTTTGATCAATCAGGGCGCAGGGAGGTGCACCGCTACGATCTGCCCGAGCGAACCGACGAGATCTGGCATGGCTATCTGCCTGATGCGATGCCGGGCCTCACATACGGATTTCGCGCGCACGGGCCCTATGAGCCGCAGAACGGGCACCGTTTCAACCCGCATAAGCTGCTACTCGATCCATATGCCAAGGGCCTGCTCGGCACGGTGAAATGGACCGACGCCATCTACGGCTATCGTGCCAACTCCCCGCGAGGCGATCTCAGCTTTGATCGCCGGGACAGCGCGCCCGCCATGGTGAAGGGCATCGTCACCCACGACACTTTCGACTGGGGCGACGACCGCAGGCCGAATACACCCTGGAGCGACACCGTCATCTACGAAGCCCACCCGCGCGGTTTGACAAAGCTGCTGCATGACGCGCGCCCGCCAGACCGCGGCCGGTTTTCGGGCTTGGCACATCCAACCGTGATCGAGCATCTGAAACGGTTGGGAATCACCACCATCGAGTTGATGCCGATCCATGCGTTCCTGCAGGATCGCGAACTGCTCCAGAAAAAATTGAGCAACTACTGGGGTTACAACACGCTTGGTTTCTTCGCCATCGAGCCGCGCTATCTGGCCACGGGCGAGGCCAATGAAGCGCGCATGGCAATTCGCAGGCTGCACGCCGCCGGCATCGAGGTCATTCTGGATGTCGTCTACAACCACACATGCGAAACGCGGGAAACCGGTCCGACGATCTGTTGGCGCGGGCTGGACAACGCCAGCTACTACCGCCTGCGCGAGAACGAGCCTCGATACTATGCGGACGACACGGGAACGGGAAACACGGTCAATCTGTCCAACCCGCGCGTACTACAAATGGCGATGGATTCGCTGCGCTACTGGGCGCGATCATTCCGCATTGACGGATTCCGTTTCGACCTCGGCGTTACGCTGGGCAGGGAGTTTTACGGCTTCGATTCCGGCTCGGGATTTTTCGACGCCTTGCGTCAGGATCCGGAGCTCTCGCAGCTCAAACTGATTTCCGAACCATGGGATCTCGGACCGGGCGGCTACCAGTTAGGCCATCATCCGCCCGGCTTTGCCGAGTGGAATGACAAGTATCGCGATACCTTACGCCGGTATTGGCGTGGTGACTCGGGCATGCGACCGGAAGTGGCGCGACGGTTATCGGGTTCTGCAGACCTGTTCGGCATGGATGGCGTTCGCAAACCCTGGGCCTCGGTGAACTTCGTGGCGAGCCACGATGGCATGACCCTGCAGGACCTGGTGAGCTATTCGCGCAAGCACAATGACCCAAACAAGGAAGGAAGTGCCGATGGCGCATCGGAGAATTGGTCCAACAACTGGGGCGAAGAAGGATCTTCCGAAGACGATCGCCGTGTTGCGCTGCGAGAGCGCGTCAAGCGTTCGATGCTGGTGACACTGTTTGCCGCGGTCGGAACACCCATGCTGCTGGCCGGAGACGAATGTGGCCGGACCCAGCGGGGCAACAACAACCCGTACTGCCAGGACAACGACGTTTCATGGTTTGATTGGAAGCTGGCGCGGGAACCAGAAGAGACGGCGCTGACCGAATTCGTGGCGCGGCTGATCGCGATGCGGCGCGACCATCGCGTTTTTCGACCTCGAAATTTCTTGCATGGCAATCGCCAAATTGCGCCGGACGTACTGGATATCGACTGGCTTGATGAGCGTGGGAAACGGCTATCGCCCAACGACTGGGGCAATGGAGCCGGACGCGCGCTCGTGATGGCGCTTGCCGGTGAGGGAGCCGGGCAGCCTGAATTGGCCGCCGTCCTGATGAACGCATCGGAGAATCCGCTGGACTACCACTTATCCGGTAATTTCCAGTGGTGCGTTCTCATCGACAGTGCCGCGCCGGAGATGATGCCGCAGGAGATCGATGGGAAAACCTATCGCTTGCAGGATCGTGCAGCCGCGATTGTCATTACCACTTTGGGATCGCGGAAGGATCAGCCGCAATAATGCCGTTTGCGTTTCGTTACGGACCGGTTCCGGAAGGACGGGAGCACACGCGGTTTCGGCTGTGGGCACCATCAGCCGAGCGGGTGATCCTGCAAATATATGGCATGACAGAGCAAATGATGACCCGTGCGGCGGACGGTTGCCATGAAGCCGTGGCGGAGTGTGGCGCCGGCGCACAATATAAATTCCGCATCGGAGATGTCTCAGTGCCGGACCCGGCCTCGCGCATGCAGGAACGCGACGTGCATGACTGGAGTGTTGTCACCGATTTTTCGTCGTATCACTGGCGACAAAGCGGTTGGAAGGGCCGGCCTTGGGAAGAGGCGGTTCTGTATGAATTGCATCCAGGCCTGCTCGGCGGTTTCAGCGGAATTCAGACGCACCTGGAACGCCTTGCAACTCTCGGCATCACTGCGATCGAGCTGATGCCGATTGCGGACTTTCCAGGCGAGCGAAACTGGGGCTATGACGGCGTCCTGCCCTTTGCGCCGGATCGTGCCTACGGGACACCGGATGAACTCAAGGCATTGGTCGATACCGCCCACGCCCATGGAATGATGGTATTTCTGGACGTCGTCTACAATCATTTCGGACCGGACGGTAACTACCTGGGTTTGTATGCGCCGCAGTTTTTCGACGAGTCAAAGCACACACCGTGGGGGGCCGCGATCAACTTTCGGCAGCCCGAAGTACGACGTTTTTTCATCGAAAACGCCATCTACTGGCTGGACGAGTTTCGCTTCGACGGATTGCGCTTCGACGCCGTGCACGCAATTTGCGATAAGACTTTTCTTCCGGAGCTT
>DATAVW010000160.1:0-4636 GCA_036267515.1 Rhizomicrobium sp. | reverse complement strand
CCTATGTCGAAACGCTCAAGCGCTGGTCGATCTTCGACGGCACCACTAACCCGGTGGCGCGCAGCAATGTCTGCCCGGAAATCGGTCCGCCCGCGGAGCCGTCATTCCATGCGTTCTCCTACACCGAAACCGCGGCGGACGCCGCGCCCAGTTTCGTCATCGCCGGCAGCGGCGAGGCGCAGGAGGGCCACGCTACCTACAACGAGCGCATCGTCCGGCTCGGCGACACCAGCCCGGATGGGCTGCGCGAGAAGGCGCGTTACGTGCTCGGCGAGATGGAGCGGCGCATGGCGGCGCTCGGCTTCACCTGGCGCGATACCACCGCCGCGCAGGTCTACACCGTGCACGACCTCTATCCATTTCTTGCCGATGAAATCGTCAAGCGCGGCACGGCGCATGCCGGCTTGACCTGGCATTACTGCCGGCCACCTGTAGTCGGCCTGGAATACGAAATGGACTGCCGCGGCGTGGCCTACGAGCACGTCGCTGAGGGCTGATGGGGCGGTGATCAGTGTCTGCTGATCGACAATATTGATTTGCTTAGGTCCATCTGAGCTGCCAGGCGGCGACGGCGACTGCCAACGTGACGGCGCGAAATCAATCACCATCCGATTCGTGGCAGGAACGAACGAAAAGACGCTCTCATCTTGAGCATTCGTGTCCTGGTTTATCGCCAGAAGGCCGGCATATTCGTCGATGATGCCAGCAATGGCGGACTCGACCGGATTACTCTTCAGATAGCCGGCTAAAGCCGAAGTGTTCTCCATCGTGCCGAACGCATCGGCGTCCTGAAACAGAGACACGATCGCCGTATCGCCGTAGAGGTACGGGCCGCTGGGGAGCGCCGAATAGGCGATCATCATCTGCATCTTGGTGACTGGATCGGCGGACCCGTCGGTGCCTGCGAGCTGCTCGCCTATTGCAAGAGCTATCGATTCATCAAACAGCTCGCCAACCACGAAGCCCGAGACGGGCGTCCACTTTGCATCCTGGTGCACTACCTGTGCATAGGTGAGAATGGGCAAGAGCGAGGAGCTATGAAGCTCGTATCCATTGTAAAGAGCTATGCCCAAATTTACCAAACCAGTTGTCCAGCTGAAATTCGGTATCGGTTGGGGCCAAGTAGGACTCCAAATCGACCCGTCGTTTAGCGGCGTAATCTGTTTGGTCTGTTCCACCCTAAGATTTTGGGCGATTTCGCCTTGTGTCGCGTAGGCTGTTATTCCGGTTTCTGATAGTGAGGTTGCGGTGCCCCTGTAAAAATTTTCCAGAGCTATTGGATCGTCTATGGGTCGAACCACTTGTCCATCTTGATCCAGGCCGGGCAACGTCGATGCGTTGTAAAGGTTGGTTGCCGTTTGTTCGTAGGGTGTATTGTCGAAGATGACCGCCGTGCCATCGTACACATCGGCGACAAAGCCCGCGAGAGCACCACCCAACGAGTGTCCGGTAAGAATGATATTGGAACTGGAGCCGTTGACATTCTGATAGAGCTGCGCCGCGTCCAAGGCTTCAGGCGCAGTGTAGTCACCTAAAAAAATAGTCCAGCCATTCACAACGTCCGAGCCGGCGTCCGTACCGCGAAAGGAGATCACGGCACTCCCATTCCAGGAGTACACGACACCGAGAAAGCTGTCTGTGGCTATCTCGTTTACATCAGTAACCGTTGCCCCACCGATCTGTGTGCCGATCCCTGATCCGTTGGGAAGAGCAAGATATGGCTTTGATGCGTTCGCCACAGTACTTGTCTCATTGTACGCATCCATTGTAAGAATCGAGAGAAGCAGTGTAGTGCTCGGATCCGTCACCGGCGAAGCCATGACTAAACACTCCCAGGTGCGATAAACATTGACCAGTTGAGATAGCGCCCGTCTGGTAGCCTGAGTATGTCGCTGCCGGTCGGCGGCGGGAGACGGTTGTAGAGCGGCAGCTTCTTGTCGATGTCGACAACAACCGGGTCCTGCGTAATCTCAACGCGTGCGGCAGAAAGGCGCGTTAAATCGCCAATGGTGGTGGTGAAATCGACGGGCTTGACGAACTGTGCCGTCTTTGGATCGCTTTTATCCGGAAACCAGATGAAAAGGGGCATATTGTCTGCCGTCAGCTCGACGCTTCCCGTCGTATGAGATAGATGTAATTCATTCGCTATGCTTCGCGGGTATCCTGGCACGCACGCATGTCGCGCCGCCGCAGTTTCATAGGCACGGCCGAACAAATCGCCGGCGCTCACATCGCAACGGTCTGGCCCGCCAAGTGCGACCACTAACACTCCGCGCGCACCGAGATCGATGAGAGCGGCCTGTCCCGAAACTCTTTCCTCAAAGGTGTTGAAGACAAACGATAGCGGTCGGGGATAAAACCGAAACCACACCCCAATCACGGTTGATCCAGAGTGAACCTTGCCGTCCACTTCGACTGCAACGCTGAGGCGGTAGCGGTAAGAGATACTTGGGAAAGTCCACCGCACCCAGACCACACCGACGACCACGAGAATCACAACAATGATTATGGACTTGCGCACGGCGTCCTCATAAGCGGCCATCCATGGCGCAATGGCCTTGCGCCTTCTTACGCAAGTTTACGCAACGGGCCGCGCTGCTTTACAGCGCCATGTGGGGGACCAGTGATCTTTAGGCACCCCCACTCGCCGCCTTTTAGGACTTACCCGCAGACAGCTTCTCGCCGCCAACATAAAGCGCGCCTTGTCCTATCGCGCCAAGATTGCATCAAAGTGGCTATTCCCGCAGTGGGTAAAGACGTGTTTCTTGAGAAATGGAACTGCAACGCACGTGGGCCAGATCCTCTCAAATCGTATATCTTCCAGTCAGGCCTGAGCCGCCAAAGGTTTCGGGCGTTTGCGGGATCTTAGCAAACGGCTGCCGCGCGCTGGCTGAGAAGCACCTTGATCGTTTCCTTCTGCCTGCCGGGCATTAGCAGGTGCTCAAAGGCGTTGCTTGCCTTGACGATACGCGCGGCATGGGATCAATCGCGCACGGTGTCGCCAAACCATGAGGCTGCATCAACGAACCGTATGCCGAGCCGGCGATCGATTGCCCGGCTCGGCGAGCGGCTCGATCGCCGCCGCACCGCCCTTGCGGCCCTTGCCTCTTGATGGAAGCCGAACTGTGCCGTCAATGCATCCGCCTCGGTCAGGGCCTGCGTTGACGCTGACGACGGCGCTTCAAAAATTCAAACATCCGGGACTGCACCGTGCAAATCTTAAGCCGATCCGCGCACCTACGTTGTCGCCTAGGATCGCAGATTGGGGCATTTAGCTTCTGCGCCCAACCGCGGTATAATCCGCCGTGGCCTGAGCATGTTCGCGCTGTATAGCATCAATCTGAGAGCGCATTCCGCGCCGTACGGCATCAATACGGTTCGCCAGCGCCCTCAATTCTGCCAGACCCGCAGTCAACTGCGTTTGCAGACCCTTTTGCTTTGCCAAGATTTCACTCTCAACTTTCGTGATTTCTGCTGGGTCGACCGCCCTGTTAGGGTCAAACCTGAAACGGCGCTCGATGCCATCCCGCCAAGAGAGCAAATTCGACCGAAGTTTAGGACCGAACCCTGGAACACCTTGGATTTTCGAGGTGACAATATCGGCCGCGGTCTCAATGCCATAGGACTCAAGCGTTCGCTTTCGCCCCGCTCCGATATTCTCAATGGTAGGTCATTGATTTCAAACTGATCGAGGAATCTTTCGAGTTGATGCTGTCGCCGGTCTTGATTTAATTGATCCAACCTCCGCAGCCTCTCTGCTGGGATACCTTGCAACTGGCGCCGAAGCTCGGTCATCGACGATTTCCTGGCGTCAAATTCCGTCGGACCGGCTTTGGTCTCCCATTCCCGCTGTGCGGCTTTCTATTTGGCTTCGGCATTGTGGAAGGCGGCTTTGTACCGTCGCATGGCTTCGGAATTGTCGAACAGGGCACGCACCCAGAAGAACGCTGCGATAGCTAGTCCGAACAGGATGATGCCGAAGCCCTTGGCGTAGCCCGAGATGGCAATGCCGGCCAAAAATAATGCAGCAACACCGGCGATTACGTTGCGTCGAGTTTCAGCAAATCCAACCGCCCGCGCATCCGCGGACGGTTGGAGCGTCACTGCGTTCAAAGCTGGCGCGGGTCCAGGACTGCTAAGACCTTCAACTTCGCGCCAAAGCGCGTCGAGATTGAAGAATGCACCTGCTGGAGCCTTTAACGCAAACCCAAACAGCGCTACGCCCGTAGCGCCCTCCATCTGGCACCATGGGCATACGGGTGCAGCCCGCAGATACCAGTGGGATGCATTTGCAGAACATTGGCGCAAATGGGATTCCAGCTGCGCCAGCGATGAAGCCCATTCCTTCGCGGAAGGACGGCCGCCATTAATAAGCTGCTTCGAAAATGCCAGCTCGAACAGGGTCGCTACGTTCTCGCCGACAATCGTGAGCGGCGGTACGGACGGCTGGGCGGATCGAGCCCGTTGGCGTTGAAGATCGCCCTGGTGGTGGGCGTCGTCCGCGCCCTAAAACCCCGCGACCATTTCCAGGGTCTTGCCGGCCTGCGCGCGGCGCACCGCCTCAAGCTGTTCCGGCGCGTGACGAAGCTGCCCGATCTCTTTTGCGAACTCGGGCATGGCACCCAGCCGTTCCGCC
>DATAVW010000159.1:0-20611 GCA_036267515.1 Rhizomicrobium sp. | reverse complement strand
CGGACGGCGCTGCTGACCTTGCGGCCGCGCATCGTGTTCTGGACTACGCGGGTGAAGCCATCCGTACGCTGAACGAAAGCATCGACGGCGCGTTTACGCGCGCCGTGAATGTCATGCTTGCCACCAAAGGACGCGTGATTGTCAGCGGTATGGGCAAGAGCGGCCTGATCGGACGCAAGATTGCTGCGACGCTCGCCTCCACCGGAACGCCGGCGCATTTCGTGCATCCGGCCGAAGCGAGCCACGGCGATCTCGGCGCGCTGGTGCCTGGCGACGCTCTGCTTGTGCTGTCGTATGGCGGCGAAACGGCCGAACTGTCCGATCTCATTACCTACGCCAAGCGCTTTCACATTCCGCTGGTCGGTGTGGCTGCCAATCCGGACTCCTTGCTGATGCAAGCGGCCGATGTGAAGCTTCTGCTGCCGAAATCACGCGAAGCCTGCCCGATGGGTCTCGCTCCGACAACATCGACCACCTTGATGCTGGTGCTGGGCGATGCGCTGGCGGTGGCGTTGATGGAGCGACGCGGCTTCTCCGCGGATCAGTACCGCGAACTTCATCCGGGCGGTTCTCTCGGCCGTGCGCTTATCCGGGTCTTGGATCTGATGCATACCGGCGAGGACCTTCCGCTCGCCGCCGAAACCGATCTCATGCAGCAGGTGCTCATCGTAATGGCGGCGCGGCGGTTCGGCTGCGTTGGAATTACGAACGAACAAGGCAGCCTGACCGGCATTATCACCGATGGCGACCTGTCCCGTCACATGAGCCGCGACATGCTCGACAAGACCGCAGGCCAGGTGATGACCCGGAAACCGAAGATTGCGGCGCCAAATCAGCTGGCGGCCGAAGCGCTTGCCTTCATGAACGACAACAAGATCACGCGGCTGTTCGTGCTCGATCCGGACGACAAGATCGGGCGGCCCGTGGGCATCTTGCATATTCATGACTGCCTACGGTCTGGAATCGCCTAGTGGCAGGGTCCGCCCCGTCGCCGACGCACAGAGGGTCACGTCGTTCCGATGCCGTCCCGCGCGCCCGCGCGCCGCTCGGGTGGTCGGCCCCGACCCGCACTACCGTCCACGATGCGCAGCGCTATACCCGCTTCGTTGCCATCATGAAGCGGGTGCTGCTGGTGCTGGCTGCGGGGCTGCTGCTGGCCGTGATCGCCTATTCGCTTCAGCCGCGGGATACAAAACAGTACGCCATGACGTTCGAGCACATGGGCCATGTCGCCAACGACCTGACGATGTTGAAGCCTCGCCTCATGGGCACCGACAGCGATGGTAGCCCTTTCGTTGTTACAGCGGAAAAGGCTGTGCAGAACCCGCACAACGTTCACCATGCGCGCCTCCAGCGCGTGGAAGCGGACCTCACAGGTAAGGACGGAGCCTGGTACAACATGAACGCGCCTGTGGGTTACCTCGATTCTGACGCGCAAAAGCTTTGGCTCACCGGTAAACTCGCGCTGTTCTCAGACTCCGGATACGAGTTGCACACCGATGCCGCATTTGTGGATTTGGCGCCGAGCTGCGATCCAAAAACCGGGAAGCCCCAGTCCAACAAGGCAGTCAAGCGCGGGAAGCCGCCGCCGCGCTGCGCCAAGACCACGATTCGCGGTAACCAGGAGGTAACGGGACAGGGCCCGCTTGGGACATTGCGCGCGGACCGTTTCCATATCGAGAAGGCGACACGGCACGTTTTTCTGGACGGCCATGTGCGAATGGTGATTTATCCTCCTCATAATGGAACGAGGCGGGCGAAGTCCGCTGCCCGTCCGGCGAAAAAGATATGAAAATCGCAATCGGACTTTCCTTACTGCTCGCCTGCGCCGTTCCGGCGGTGGCGCAGACACCGGCCCCTGGCGTCGGTATCAATTCTGCTTCAGCGAAACTGGCCAAGCCGTCGAAGGCTGCGAAAACCGGAAATAATGGCTCGACCGTAAACATGTTCGGCAGCCACAACAGCAATGCGCCGATCAATGTCAGCTCTGACAGTTTCGTCGGCGATCTCGCCACCAAGATCGGCACCTATATCGGCAACGTGCTCGTCATCCAGGGCGACATGCGCATGCGCGCCGACACGATGAAGGTGAACGTCAATCAGGGGAAGCCAACACGCATCGAGGCGAATGGCAAAGTGGTGGTCACGGCCCCGAACGGCACTGCCACGGGCGACATAGGCGTCTATGAACTGGGCCCCCGTACCATCACCATGACGGGCCATGTCGTTCTGACGAAAGAGAAAGACGTGATGCGCGGCACCAAGCTGGTGATGGACATGAACACGAACCTCGCCCACATCTATGCGCAGGGCATGCCGGGCAACCGCGTGCAGGGTCTGTTTATTCCGCCGCCGCCGCAGAATTCCGGGACCGCGGCCGGAAAGGACAAGGGCAAGAAAGCGGGTTCGTCGGAGGAGAAACCGGCGCGCCTGCAGCAGACGATCAACCCAGACGGCAGCACTCCGTCGCCTGCCCAATAACTTCACGCTTCCTTAAAGAGCAAGTAGGCACAGTTCTTGCCATGGACACGATGCCCGCCACTGCCACCCGCCAAATCCCGCATCAGGCGCCACCCACACTGGCTGCCGAAGCAGGGCTTGCGGTCCATAAGATCGGAAAAAGCTTCCGCAAGCGGCCGGTGGTTCGGGCCGTATCCCTTTCGTTGCGGCGTGGGGAGGTGGTGGGTCTTCTGGGCCCGAATGGCGCTGGCAAAACCACCTGTTTCTACATGATCACCGGCCTTATTCCGGTGGATTACGGCACCATTGAGCTGGACGGGCATGATGTCACGCATATGCCGATGTACCGGCGGGCGCGGCTGGGCATCGGCTACCTTCCCCAGGAAGCCTCCATCTTTCGGGGCATGACGGCCGAAGAAAACATCCGCGCCACGGCGGAGCTGGTCGAGCCGGACCCGGCGCGCCTCGAAGCCATGGTTGAGGAGTTGATGGTCGAGTTCGGAGTCACGCATGTGCGCGACACGCCGGCCATTGCGCTGTCCGGTGGCGAACGGCGGCGCGTGGAAATCGCCCGGGCGCTTGCCACCCATCCCTCCTACATTTTGCTCGACGAGCCACTGGCCGGCATCGATCCGATCGCGGTCAACGACATTCGCGAACTGGTGATGCATCTCAAGGATCGCGGCATAGGTGTGCTGATCACGGACCATAATGTTCGCGATGCGCTCGACATCATCGACCGCGCTTACATTATTCACGAGGGCCAGGTGCTGAAGGAGGGCACGCCGGCGGAAATCGTCGGCGATCGCGACGTGCGCCGCGTCTATCTGGGCGAACGGTTTACGCTTTAGGGTCGGGAGCGAGGGGCAAGTTTATGGCGTTGGTGCAGCGTCTCGAGCTTCGTCAGGGGCAATCCCTGGTGATGACGCCGCAATTGCAGCAGGCCATCAAGCTGCTGCAGCTGTCGAATCTCGAACTGGCAGAATATGTCGAGGTGGAACTCGAAAAAAATCCTTTGCTCGAGCGCGACGAACGTGAGCCCGCCGGTGGCGAAGCGGAAGAACCGAAGGAAAGTCCTGCGTCATCGGATGAGCCGCTGGAAGCAGCTTTGGCCCGAGAGGATTTTAGCAAGGCGGAAGACCTCGATGCCGAGCGAAGCGATATCTATGTAGACGAAGCCTTGTCGGCCGCTCCGCGCGATAGCCAGCTTTCCGACTGGACGACGGTCCGGTCGGCAGGTCCGCTCGATGATGCTGACGATGAGTTTGGCCGCACGCTCGCGAAAGCCGCGACTCTCAAGGACCATCTGCTGGAACAGCTTTCCATCGCCGGTGTACCGCCGAACGAACGTCTCATTGCCGTCGCGCTTATCGATGCGATCGACGAAGCGGGCTATCTGAGGGCGGGAGTTTCCGAGATTGGCCTACAGCTTGGCGCCAGCGACGAAGCGGTCACGGCCGTACTGAAAATTGTGCAGGGTTTCGACCCGACCGGTGTTGGCGCACGCGATATTGGCGAATGCCTTGCACTGCAGCTGCGCGAGCTTGGACGACTCGATCCAGCGATGCAGACATTCCTCGCGCATCTCGAACTGGTCGGCCGGCGCGATATCGCGGGACTTTGCCGTATCTGCGGTGTCGATGCCGAAGATATTGCGGACATGATTTCAGAAATCCGCGCGCTCACGCCCAAGCCGGGTTTGGCGTTCAGCAGCGAACCGGTGCAGGCGGTGGTGCCGGACGTGTTTGTCCGCGAAGGTGCCGATGGCGGCTGGCATGTCGAGCTCAATTCCGAGACGTTGCCGCGTCTGCTGGTGAACGCGCGCTACCACGCGCGTGTGTCCCGCGCCGCGAAAGACAAGGATGCGAAGAATTATCTCACAGACTGTCTGAACAACGCGAACTGGCTGGTGAAGAGCCTTGACCAACGCGCGCGCACGATCCTGAAAGTCGCAAGCGAGATCGTGCGTCAGCAGGATGGGTTTTTGACCTATGGCATCCGTCATTTGCGCCCGTTGAATTTGCGCGCCATCGCCGACGCCATCGGCATGCACGAATCCACCGTGAGCCGCGTCACATCGAACAAATACATTGCAACTCCGCGTGGCATGTTCGAGTTGAAATACTTCTTCACGGCAGCAATTTCAGCGATAAGCGGGGAAGCCCATTCCGCGGAGGCCGTGCGAGATCGCATTCGCGAGATGATCGAAAAGGAAGAACCGCGCAACATTTTATCGGACGACCGCATCGTTACATTGCTCACGGCCGATGGCGTCAGTATTGCGCGGCGGACCGTGGCCAAATACCGGGAAGCCATGCGGATTGCTTCGTCGGTAGAACGGCGCAAAACCAAAATCGGCGAAGTGATCGCAGCCCCCTAAACCGCCGTTGACAGCCTGAAAGGTGCAGCCATATGGTCCCCCGCCCTTTTCGGGAGTAGGCTTCCGCACGGTGCTCCCTACGGTCTTTTGCATATGGAGCAAAACATGAAGCTCCGTGTCACAGGCAAGCAATTCGAAATCGGAGAGGTGCTTCCGGAGAAAGTGCGATTGCGGCTGCAATCGGTTGTGGGAAAGCATTTCGATGGCGGTGCGGAAACCAATGTGGTGTTTTCGCATGAAGGCACGGGCTTCCGCGCGGATTGCATGACTCACCTGGATTCCGGCGTTGTGCTGAAGGCGGAGGGGACGGCCGCCAATGCGTATCGGGCTTTTGATGTGGCGGTGGATAGACTTGAGAAGCAGGTCCGGCGTTACAAGAGAAAACTGAAGAATCACCATGAGCGGGCGAAGCCGCCCGAGAGCCCCTAAACCTAACCGGCAGGTTATTTCATGGACATCACCGATCTCATCGCTCCCGAGGCCGTTCTGTCCTCGTTGCGCGTACACACGAAAAAGCAGCTGCTTCAGGAACTGGCAGCGCGTGCGGCGCAGCTCAGTGGCGTTCTCGAGCGGCGCATATTCGAAAGTCTGCTCGAACGAGAGCGGCTTGGCTCGACCGGAATGGGGCAGGGGATTGCCATTCCGCATGCGCGCATCGCTGGCCTCACCCGCATATTGGGTGTTTTCGTTCGTCTTGAATCACCGATTCCCTATGAGGCAATCGACGGGCAAACGGTGGATCTGGTGTTTCTGCTGCTTACACCGGAGGAAGCGGGCGCAGATCATTTGAAGGCGCTTGCGACTGTTTCGCGCTTGCTGCGCAGTCAGACTGCCTGTGAAAAGCTTCGCGCCGCGAACAAACCCGAGGTTCTTTACGCCTTGCTGACGGAGCGGACCAATCGACGGCAACAGGCCGCGTAAATTCTGCAGCCTGCTGTCTTGCCGAACTCCTAGTGAACCGAAACCGGCGTCAATTCGTTTTGCACGGCTGCGCCGTACGCGCCGTCCCAGCTATCCGTATATCCGAGCACACTGCCATCGATGGAATGCAGCACGTAGAGTATGGCGCCTGGCGGTAGCTGGATTCCCGGCGGAACGATACCCAATTTGCGGGCTTCCTCCGTGCCAGTTGGCTTGATGTAGGCGATCCGTTCAGGATTCAATCCTTCGTCTTCGCCATCGTAGAACTCTTCCGTGTCGGTCATCGCCGATCTCCTTGCCCCGTTCCGTTGTTGCCGCTCCTGATGTCGATCCTGCGCGTAACACTTTCCGGCTGGGGCCGAGCGAGTTCTATCGACAAAAGTCCGTTTGCCAGTTCTGCTCCCGTCACATCAATTCCATCCGCAAGGACAAACGCGCGCTGAAACTGCCTCGCCGCGATTCCTCTATGCAGAAACGTTTTGTCGGCCGGTTCGGTTTGCTTGCCGCGGATGACGAGTTGATTGTCCTCAACTGTGACATCCAATTCGTCGTGCGAGAAACCGGCGACCGCCAAGGTGATGCGCAGCCGGTCTGGACCTGTTTCCTCAATGTTGTAAGGGGGATATCCGTCGTTTGCCGATTTGGCAGTTCGTTCCAGTAGCCGTTCCAGATGATCGAAACCCAACATGAACGGACTGTTGGAGAACACGTTTCTTGTCATCCTCAAAGCCCTCCCTGAGCGGCTTTTCCGGCACCCTGGGCCGCCGGAAGATAATGTCTGCGCGGCCCGATCAGGCACCGCTTCCGCCATCAAATGTGGGGATGGGAACCGTCTTATCAAGAATGCACCGGGCGAAATGTTGCCTGCAGGCCACAATGCCCGACCGTAAACGAACAAATCACTTTCTTTGTGCGTTGTGGGCACGGACACCGAACGAGAGGAATGCCGTGAACGCATTTTCATTACTGCTTGCAGGCGCAGCCACAGTCGTCGTGGCTGGCTGCTACAGCCCCCGAGCGGCGGAGGAGCACGCGCAAGACATGGCTGCGGCCCAATGTGAGCAGCAGGGCAAGGAATTCGTCCAAACCAGTGGTGGCGCGGTGGCAACACCGGCGGTGACAACTGCAAATGCCAAGGGGCATTGCGTCGGTCCTGGCGATCCGGACTACGCGCCGCCTCCGCCCAATCCGTAATTCTCGCCGCTAGGTCTTCGCAGCCAATGCGCAGAGACCGACCAGCGTTTGCGGCAACAGCCAGTGCGTTGCTTCGACGATATCGCCCGCCGCGATTTCGTGCTGAAGCACATTGGAGATCGCGCGCGTGCCCATACGTTTGCGCAATGCGGCGGCAGCGTGCGCAGGCGTAAAGCCCCTGTTGGTCGCAAGAAAGGCGCGGCCGACTTCCTTCGCCGCTTCCCGATCAGACAAATATGAAAGCAGATCATCGTAAGGTGTTGGCGGATATCGTTTCGCGAAATAGCTCCAACCCTCGTAGCCGACGGCCCCCGCGATCACGGCACCGACCGCCGTTCCAACCGTGAGAAAATTTCTTCTGGTACGTCTCATCGGAAAACGCCACGGAGGTGATCCGCAAGCCGCACCGTCAGCGCGACAAGGTTCAGTGTCGGATTGGAGGCGCTATAGGTGGGGAACACAGAGCTGCCGGCCACGAACAGATTGGCCATGCCGTGTACTTGCGAATTCGCGTCTACCACGCCCTGTCTGGGATACTCGTGCATTCGCGTGGTGCCCATGTGATGATTGCCCCAATCCATTACCGAGAGCCATTCGGCGCGGCTATGCCGATCAATGCGCAACATGCCCGTCTTGGCGGCCAACAGCTGCCGGCCAAATTCGTTTAAGACTTCGCGATAACGTGTGAGATCATCGTCGGCGACAGTCATGTTCAGCTTGAGCCGCGGCATGCCGAGCGCATCGCGCGAATTGCCGAGCGTCAACCGCCGGTCCGGATCTGGCGCCAGCTCCAGCCCCACGCCCAGCGAATAGGCATGCGCGTTGCTCGCATCAACGCCCAGAGCGGCAGAAGCTGTTTCAACAGTTGCGCGGCCGAGGGTGTCAAGCTCCACGTGCTGTTCCACCGTGATCAGCGCGCCGAGCAATTGCCGATCGCGCCGGAACGTTTCCGTGGGTGAAATCGTAGCCCGGAAATGGGCGCCCTGCGCGTCTTTTGCCGCTTTATAATAACCTGCGATTTCGCCGCCGAAGACGACCAGCGTCGCAGTGTCGCGTGGGATGGCGTGATCGGCAAAGAATCGCCCTACCTGATCATTTTGGTTGCCGACGCCAGCTATCATCGTTTCGTTGGAGGCGAGCAGAATTCGCGCATTCTCAATTCCACCGCAGGCAAGGACCGTGTGCCGCGGCTTCACCGTGAACTTGCGCCCGCTGAGCGTCGCCACATCCAGATGATCGAGCCAGCGCACATCTTGCGCCAGCCGCAATCCAGTGACGTTCGCGTGCAACACCAGCTGCAGATTGGGAATGCGTTTCAATTGGTCTGCATAGCGATGGCCGAATGCGGTTGGCAGGTGCTCGGGGCTGCCGCGCCATTGGCTGAATTGGAAAAAGCTATTGTACAGGCCGCCTTTCCCCATCGGCAGCAACGGTCCCGGTAACTCGCCATCGGCCAATTTGTCGTAGAGAAAAGGCCCGGCTTCGATCAGTTGCTGCGCGCGCGAGAAATAAGGTTCAATCTCCTCACGAGGAAAGGGCCAACCAGAAAACGGCAGCCACTCACGCCGTTCGAAATCGATCTTGTCCAACGGGCGCGACCAGCCGCCCCAATGATTGGTGCCTCCGCCAAGATAACGCAGCCGTGTCGCGTCCAGCGCAATGTAGTGCACGCCGGTTTCTTCGCCTGCATAGAGTGCTTGCGTGGCGGCATCGAACTCCATGCCGCCACTTTCCAGCAGCAGCATCTTGATCGGCGTGTTGGCCAGCGAAAGCGCAAGCGTGATGCCGGCCGGTCCTCCGCCGACAATCGCCAGATCCGGCGTGAGCTCCGTGGCGTCAGGAATTTGCCGCGCGTCTGTAAATGGCAACTGGTTCTCATCAATTGGGCGCTACGCCTCATTTGCCGTAGCGCAATCCGGAGATAGAACACAACCGCGATGAGCACACGATCGGTAACCCTCTTTCTTTCGCTCCTGTTACTGGCGCAAATCTGTCCAGCGGTTGCCACGCCGCGCCTGCCGCAGAGCGTGTTGGATGTGATCGCGCCATCCGATCGCGTTCAGGGGCCTCGCGGCTATATGCAGGTGAAAGAATCACGCTGCCGTATCGGCCCGACGGCTGATGCCCGCCGCCGCATCGTGGACATTGCCGTGCAGGAATGGTCGTTCTTCGGTTCGCACACCGTCGATGTCAGCCATACAGCATTCACTACGCTCCCGCAGGGGATGGCAGTGGCGCAGGAGGGCGCGGAATCTGTGGCGCCGGTCGATCCGGCGATGGATACCACGATCGCCGGATATTGGTCGGCGATGCCGGACGGGCCAGCGGTTCTGGCGAAACAGAACGCCGCCTGGTACGCGGCCGGCGGGCAGCCCAGGCGCTGGGTCCTGCCGTGGTCGGCGGCGTTCGTGTCATGGGTGATGTGCGAAGCGGGATTGGGCGACATGCGCCAGTTCCGGCGGACCATCGCGCATCGCGAATACATCGATCAGGCAATTCGTGTTCGCGATGGCCAGGAGATTTACGGCGCTTACACCGCCTACGATCCCGGTGAGCGGCCCATAGAGCCCGGCGACCTTCTGTGCGACGTGCTGACGACCGCGCGTTATCAGTACCACACGGTCGATGACCGCCGGCGCGACATGGGCAGCTACGCGCCGGCCCATTGCGATATCGTCGTGAAAATGGCGGCAGATCGCATTCTGGTGATCGGTGGAAATATCCTGGGCGCGGTCACCTTGGCCGTCTGGCCCACCGAACGCGCCCCGGGCCGATTTCTGCGGCCCACAGCAGCCATTCAGATCGACGGCACGCGCAATGTCTTCGCGCATCTCAGGCTGCGCGCAAATCCCATCGAGTCGAACGCAATGGACAACAGCCCGACCGTGAAGGCGATGGGACAGAACCCCAATTCAGATTAGTGCTTCAGCTTTGTGCTTCGCGAGCGAAGCCTGGTGGAGCTGAGCGGGATCGAACCGCTGACCTCGTGAATGCCATTCACGCGCTCTCCCAACTGAGCTACAGCCCCATCTCCAGTTCACAACGCGACCTGTGTCGGCTCGGGTCCCGACACGTCCGCCTGAAATTATCGTTCGTCCTTGCCAATGCCCGGATCGATGATGCCGGCAACATCGTCGCCTTCTTCCTCGACTTGCTCCAGCAGACCTTCGTCGCCTTCGTCCTCGCCGACATCTTCTTCGATATCTTCGAGATCTGCGCCCTCGACACCTTCAACCACGGTCATTCCAGCGCCCGCGGCTTCCTCTTCCTCGGTGACTTCGGCTTCCTCTTCATCCTCGTCAGCGACGCCTGCGATGGGCTCCTCCTCGACGGCCTCGAGTTCTTCTCCCTCGGCCTCCTCGGTTTCGTCCTCCCGCTCCTCCGCATCCTCCGCCGCAGCGCCCGCCGGAACCGGAGGTGCAGCTTCTGGTTGACGAGGGCGGCGTGTTCTGAACAGCGCCTCCGGCTCGAAGGTGGTATTGCATTTCGGGCACTCGATGGGCCGCTTCTGGAGGTCATAGAAACGCGCCGCGCAGGTGGGGCAAACGCGCTTGATTCCGAGGTCCGCTTTGGCCGCAGCAGTCATGCCAGTTCCGTTTCCGAGGGCCGGGCCGTTTGCCACGTCCGGGGCCCTCTGTCAAAGAAGTTTGGGGGTACCGCCCGGTTCCTGCGGGCGGTGACCTCATCTGGTGAGTAAGGCCCGATTCTACAAGCCATGCCCGTGACTTCGCCCGTTCCGCTGACGGCGCGGCGCTCCGGCCCTTTGCGAGGCGAAGCGGCGGCGCCGGGAGATAAATCCATTTCCCACCGGGCCTTGATCTTGGGCGCATTGACGGTTGGTGAGACGCAGATTTCCGAGCTGCTCGAGGCCGCCGACATTCTGAACACCGCGCAGGCGATGCGGCAATTCGGAGCGGAGGTGACCCGGATTTCGCCGGGCGAATGGCTTGTGTGGGGCAAGGGCATTGCCGGCTGGGCGCAGCCCGATGCGCAACTCGATTTCGGCAATTCCGGTACCGGTGCGCGGCTGGTGATGGGCGCGATGGCGACGGCGCCGATCTCGGCGGTATTTACCGGCGACGAGAGCCTGCAGAAACGCCCGATGGAGCGTCTACTGGAGCCGCTAACGAAATTCGGCGCAACCCATGAGGCGCAAGAGGGTGGGCTGATGCCGCTTACCTTACGCGGAACGGATCGGCCCATCTGT
Organism: Rhizomicrobium sp.; assembly: GCA_036267515.1. Lineage (GTDB taxonomy): Bacteria > Pseudomonadota > Alphaproteobacteria > Micropepsales > Micropepsaceae > Rhizomicrobium. The sequence goes on along the minus strand of DATAVW010000159.1, from coordinate 9,449 downwards.
ATCGATTACGAGGTGACCGTAGCTTCGGCGCAAGTGAAATCGGCGCTGCTGCTGGCCGCACTGGGCGCGCCGGGTCTGACCCGCATCACCCAAAAAACACTCACGCGCGATCACACCGAACGCATGCTGAGCGCCTTCGGCGCCAAGGTTTCAGTCGAGCCGCTCGAAAGGGGTGGCGAGCGCATCAGTGTGATGGGTGAAGTGGAGCTGCGTCCGGCTGCCCTTTTGGTGCCGCGAGATCCCTCCTCTGCCGCGTTTCCACTGGTTGCAGCGCTGATCGTGCCTGGCTCGGAAATTTCCATTCCGGGGGTACTGCTCAACCCGCGCCGCACCGGTTTGCTCGGAGCTTTGCTGGAGATGGGCGCGGATATCTCCATTGCAAACCGCCGGGAAAGCGGCGGCGAAGAAATCGGCGATTTGATCGCGCGCTATTCCGAACTGCGCGGGGTGGACGTGCTGCCGGAGCGTGCGCCCTCGATGATCGACGAATATCCCATTCTCGCCATTGCTGCCGCGAACGCCTCCGGGCGCACGGTCATGCACGGCCTGGAAGAACTGCGTGTCAAGGAAAGCGATCGTCTCTCTGCAATTGTGCACGGCCTACAGGCTTGCGGCGTTGAGGCGGAAGAGATCGAAGACGGTATGGTCATTCACGGCTGCTCCGGCGAAATCCCGGGCGGCGCCACCATCGCCACCCACATGGATCACCGCATCGCCATGTCCTTCCTCATCGCCGGCCTCGCCTCGGCGCAGATGATTCGTGTAGACGACAGCTCCATGATCTCGACAAGTTTCCCAAGGTTCGAGTCGCTAATTCGCGACCTTGGCGGCGACATCAGATGAGCATCGTCATCGCGGTTGATGGCACCGCGGCGTCGGGGAAGGGGACGCTGGCGCAGAAGCTGGCCCAGCATTTTCATTTCGCCCATCTGGATTCGGGGTCGCTGTACCGGCTGGTGGGGCTGAAGGTGATCGAGGCCGGTGGCGATCCCGATAGGGAAGAAGATGCGGTCCGGGCGGCGCGCCGTCTGACCGCGGCGACAATCGAAGCCGCATGCAACGACGGTGCGCGCATTCGCTCGGCGGGGATTGGAGATGCCGCCTCGATCGTTTCCGCATTTCCCGAAGTACGAGAGTCGCTGCTGCAATTTCAGCGAGATTTTGCCGCGCATCCGCCAGATCGGGCCAAAGGTGCAGTGATCGATGGGCGCGACATCGGCACGGTTATCTGTCCCAACGCAACGGCCAAGGCCTTCGTCGATGCGAAGCCGGAAGTGCGGGCGCATCGCCGGTTTCTGGAGTTGAAGGAGCGGGGCGAACCGGCGGAACAAGCAGTGATTTTGAAGGAGTTAATTGAACGCGATCGGCGGGATCGCGAGCGGGCCGTTTCGCCCCTGAGGCCCGCATCCGATGCGCTCTTGCTCGACACCAGCAATTTGGATATAGACGCGGCCTTCGCAGCCGCCCTCGCTTTGGTTCAGCCAAAGGTCGAGGAGGCGCTCAAGGCGCTGCCACAGGGGTTCTAAGGAGGCCCGGCGCGCTACACCCGAGTGGGCTCGCGAACCAATTCCACGCCGTCATCCCCAAGCGGGAACTGAATTTGATTGTCGGACGAATCCGGCGATGACGACGTGTTTGCAATCGAGTTTTGAACCGTAATTGAAGAAGGACACCGAATGGCCATCGCCAGCCAATCCATCGCCAGCCCCTCGCGCGACGATTTCGCCGCCATGCTCGAAGCGAGCTTCGACAGGCAATCGCCGCAGGAAGGGAATGTCATTAAGGGCAAGATCGTCGCCATCGAGAACGACTACGCCGTTGTCGATGTCGGCCTGAAAACCGAAGGCCGCGTGCCGCTAAAAGAATTTGGCATGCCTGGCCAACCGCCCAACGTGAAGATTGACGATACCGTCGAGGTTTACCTCGAGCGTATCGAGAACGCGATGGGCGAAGCGGTGCTCAGCCGCGACAAGGCACGCCGTGAGGAAAGCTGGGTCCGCCTCGAGCGCGCTTTCAACGAGCAGACCCAGGTGATGGGCGTGATCTTCGGCCGCGTGAAGGGCGGCTTCACCGTCGATCTCGACGGCGCAGTCGCCTTCCTGCCGGGCTCACAGGTTGACGTCCGCCCCATGCGCGACGTTGGCCCACTGATGAACCAGCAAGAGCGGTTCATGATCCTGAAAATGGATCGCCGCCGCGGCAATATTGTGGTGTCGCGCCGCGCGGTGCTGGAAGAACGTCGCGCCGAAGAGCGTACTTCTCTCGTCGCTTCCCTGAAAGAAGGGCAGGTCATCGAAGGCATAGTAAAGAACATCACTGATTACGGTGCCTTCGTCGATCTCGGCGGTGTTGACGGTCTGTTGCACGTGACCGACATCGCCTGGCGGCGCGTCAGTCATCCCACCGAAGTACTGAACGTGGGCCAGACCGTCACCGTGCAGATCATCAAGATCAATCCGGACACACAGCGTATCAGCTTGGGCATGAAGCAGCTGATGACCGATCCGTGGGAAGGCGTGGGCGTCAAATATCCAATTGGCGCGAAATTCAGCGGCAAGGTGACCAACGTCACCGATTACGGCGCCTTTGTGGAGCTGGAGCCAGGTGTGGAAGGCCTGGTGCACGTCAGCGAAATGAGCTGGGTGAAGAAGAACGTGGCGCCGTCCAAGATCGTTACGCCGGGCACGGAAGTGGACGTGCAGGTGCTGGAAGTGGATTCCAACAAGCGCCGCATTTCGCTGGGGCTGAAGCAGACGCAGGAAAATCCGTGGGAGCAATTCGCGCGGGAACATCCGACGGGCAGCACCATCGAAGGCGAGATCAAGTCCATCACCGAATTTGGCCTCTTCGTCGGTCTGGGCGAAGATCTCGACGGCATGGTGCACCTCTCCGATCTGTCGTGGGACAAGTCCGGCGACGAGGCGGTGAAGGAGTACGAAAAGGGTCAGGTGGTGAATGCCAAGGTGCTCGATATCGACGTGGAGAAAGAGCGCGTCAGCCTCGGCATCAAGCAGCTGGGATCCGACCCGATGGACAAGGTTGGCCCTCTGCGGAAGGGCTCGATCGTCACCGTCACGGTTTCGGAAGTTAACGATGGCGGCATCGAAGTGGAGCTGGCCGATGGGCTAAAGAGCTTCATTCGCCGCGCAGATCTTTCGCGCGATCGCGGTGCGCAGCGTCCGGAGCGCTTCGGGAAGGGCGACAAGGTCGATGCCATGGTGACGAACTTCGACAAGGGCTCGCGTAAGATCGGGCTTTCCATTAAGGCGCGCGAAATGGCGGAGGAGAAAGAAGCCGTTGCGCAATACGGTTCATCGGACTCCGGGGCTTCGCTGGGCGACATCCTTGGTGCCGCGCTCAAGAAGCGCACCAAGGCCACTGAAACCGAAGATGAAGAGGGCGAGGAGTAAGTCTCCTCAACCTGTCGGAGAGAAATGCGAGAACCGCGCGGGCTCACACCCGCGCGGTTTTCCACACGCGATGGGAGTTGACCGCTGACAGCAGCGGGCAACGCGGTCGCGCCGATCACCAAGCCGATCTTCTCGATCGTGGCCGCCGCTCCGAATTCCAGGATCCGGATGGCTACGACATCGCCGCCTGGAAGCAGGAGTAGAACAATCTTCCGCGTCGCCCTCTCAGGGTTTGATCGAGAAGATTGCACCCGCATCTGGGCCTCCGCCCTGGAGACTGGTACTATAGAATTTGCCCCTGATGTTTGTGAGCGGTGAGGTGGGATACTCGCAATCCGGCTGGCCTTTGCGGGAATAGAGCAGGGTTTCGGCACCGGATTTGGGGTCGATCGAGAAGACCGCGCCGCAGCAACTGTCGCCCGAAGTTGTCGTGCCATACAGGATACCATTTACATCGATGAGGTTCGCTCCCGGGCTGCCGTTCCCATCGCTCGTAAAGGCGTACAACACCTTCTCGGCACCGGTAGAAGGGTTCAATGCGAAAACCGTCCCGCAGCCGTGATAGAACTCCACGCTACAGTCTCCAGTGCCGCCCTGTTCTGTGGTACCGTAGAGCGTTCCCTTCACGTTGATGAGGCCGCCTACAGGATGCGCACCGTCGTTTGTCCCGCCACTGAAGGAATTGAGCACCGTTTCCGCGCCGGTTGCGGGATCGATCGCAAACACCGTGCCGCACCCGCCGCTGCAGCCTGTGCCGGCACCGCCGTAATAGGTCGCGCCGTACAGAACACCCTTCACATAAACTAGCCCCGCCTCGGTGTTTGCGCCGTCCGCAGTCCCGGACTGAAAGGCGTGTACAACCGCCTCTGCGCCGGTTTTAGGGTCCACAGAAAAAACAGTCCCGCAGCCATTGCCGATTTTGGTTTGGCAGCTTCCACCGCCGCCATCATAGGTTGTGCCATAGAGCACACCCTTTACGCGGGTCAAACCGGCAAAGGGTCCATGGCCGTCCGCTCCGTCTGTGAACGCATGGACGATCTTCTCGGCGCCGATGGCGAGATTATAGGCGAACACGGTGCCGCATCCGTCAGCGCATGGTCCGCCCCCGCCGTAAATTGTGGTGCCGTAAAGCGTTCCGCTGACATCGATCAACTCGCCTTGAGGCATATTGCCATCGCTTCCGGCGAGGAAGGTGTACAACACGCTCTCGGCGCCGGTCTTCGGATCAAATGAGTACAGTGCGCCCGCTCCACCCGCTCCAATGCCGCCGAACCACGTTGTGCCGTAGAGCTTGCCGTTTACATCGATCAGGCCGGAGTGGGGGTTCTGGCCATCCTGTCCCTGGATATTCCTGAAGGAGTAGAGGACCTTTTCGGTTGCGGCTTCCGGTTCTGCGATGTTCAGCAGAAAGCTCGAAAAGACTAACGCATACAGAGGAAGCTGCTTCATCGCACCCGAGCCCGCCGGGATTTGGCCAGAAAGGGTAGCCGATTTCGGTGGCAATAGGAACTGCGAAGCCCGTACTTCATGGCAGATTGCGCGGTGCGCGCGCCGAGGGACTTGCCCATTCCGGTGCTGAAAACAAGAAGGGCACATCATGTCTCGCATTCGCCTCCGCGCTGCCTTCTGATTTTTTCAGTTGCCTCCGCAGCGATTGCCCGCCGGCGGCGAGCTGGCAAAGCTTCACGGTGATTCACGACTTCACGGGCGAGAAGGATGGCGCTGTTCCCGGATACACGTTGCTGCCAGATGGAAAAGGCGGCTTCATTGGCACTGCGAATCAGGGTGGCGCGGGCGGCGGAGTGTTATTTGATTCTGCCGGTCATCTTTTCGGCACAGCCGTGCTAGGTGGAGCAAACGACATGGGCGTCGTATACGAAGTCACGCCTTGATCGAAAGGGTGCTCCGATGACTGACTCGTCGGCTATGGATTATGTGGAATTCAGCGTCAGCGATATCAACCGAACCAAAGATTTCTACGCTTCCGTTTTTGGATGGAAGTTCACCGATTACGGACCCGGTTATACCAGCTTTCTCGATAACGGCCTTGGCGGGGGGTTCACCACCGACCGGCCGCCGCGCCCCGGCGGGCCGCTTCTGGTATTCCATGTGAGCGATCTTGAAGCCACACTGGAGCAGGCAAAGAGCGCGGGCGCGCCCATTACAAAACCGACCTTTTCATTTCCGGGCGGTCGTCGTTTCGAATTCCAGGATCCGGACGGCTACGACATCGCCGCCTGGAAGCAGGAATAGCTCTCAACCCTGAAGTTCATAGCGCGTCGGCCATTTCTGCGCAGGCCCGCCGAATGCAATTGCGCATCCGCGAATTTCATCAGTTAGCTCCGAGAGCAAAAATGCTTTGATCGGTTCCGGCATGGGTAATTTCGGCAAGTGCGCTTTGCGATTGTAACCGGGTCCCAGCTTGCCGCTCTTCTTGCGCGGATTTCCTCCGAGGAAGGCGATGATTTCCGCGCGAACATTTTCGGGTCTTGCTTCCACATCATCGAAGAAAAAATAGCGAAACGGCACGTTCGGAGCGAACTTTGCCCAATTCTGCGCCACCTGGGTGGCGAAGCAGGCGCGGCGCACCTCGCTCTCTCCGAACCATCGGGAGAATGCGGTAACATCATTCAGCAGCGCAGCATCGAAATGGCCTTCGCGGCAGCGCATGGAAATATGAGACCACACACGTTCCAGCGGCTCGCGTACCATCAATATGACCTTCAGCTTTGGAAAGTGCTGCGCGAGAGACGCGATCGTTTCGCTGTCGAGATCGTAATAACCGGGGCTGATATCGCCGGACAGGCGCGCACCCTTGAAGCGAAAGAGCGCCGCGTATTTTTCGAAATTCCGCGGCTGCTCGGCCAGCGCGCTCGCTTCCTGCAGAAATGCCAGATTTCGATCGCGCGCGGGCGAACGGCGGTCCGATTTATGATGTGAGAGCTTGCGCAAGGTGTTGTCCATTCGCGGCACTGGAACATTGAGGTATCGCAACTCCTTCACCGGCGGGATCCAGAAGTCCGGATGATGCAGGAGCTGATCGAACAGCCAATCCGTCGCCGCCTTCACCATGCCGACGCAAAGAAAGTCCGGTTCGGGCACGCCCGGCGTGGATGCGTCGCCGAATAGAAAACGAAACGGGTAAAAATTCATTCAGTCTCCAGCGTCTGTAGTCGAGCGCCGATGCCATCATAGATCAGGTTTCGCGCGTATTGCGTCTTCTACAAATCTGCGATTAGCCTTACAGCCGGAGGGGTTCACGACCAAATAGCGTCGCGAACCATGGACCGTCCAGAAGCGGCAGTTCCGCGGCTCGCGTAGCGGAGATTTCCTATGCCATCCGTAACCACTGCAGGTGTGTTTGCCAGTACGGCCTTCCTTCTCGCAGCCGCTCCTGCTTTTGCACTTCCCGACCACCACGATCTGGCACAAAAACCGGCGGCCCCGATTTCCGGGACCTGTACGTCCGGCGCGAGCGCCTACAGCGTATCGACCGACCTGCAGACCACCAGTTCGAAAAATTACAAGGACGTAACGGGTACCACCGTTTCCTTCACACAAGGCACCTCGGGCTGCGCTGAAGTGTCCTTCAGTGCCGAAGCCGCAACAGTTCCGGGCGAGCTCCTGCTCACCCAGGTGCTGATCGACGGCAGCCCATGCACCCCGGCGGGCAACATCTTCGCGTCGGATAGCCCGTCCAGCGATCTGGCCGATCATGCCATGAACTACATTTGCTCCAGCGTCGCAGCTGGCGCCCACACAGCGAAGGTGCAGTTCCGAAGGCGCTTCGGCCATAAGGTTGCACTGGATTATCGAACAACAGTGGTCCGCTATATGCCGTAGCGTTGTTCCCTGGATGGAGCGGAGGAATTCCTCCGCCCCGTCTAGTGTTGCTTTCAGGCGTCGGATGGCGGCGTTCGTTACGATTGCCGGATAGAGAAGCTTACTTGCGCGTTTGATTTGCCGTCGCGTCATCCGTAATCCTGCTACGCCATGCGCAGATATTTTCTCGCCCTCCTGGTTTTCGTTGCGATTGTGGCCGTTGGATTTGCGGTCATGAATCGCCTGCGGCTGGAGCATATGAAGCCTCTGGCGGGCATGCCGCCGACCGTTCACCGCGAGAACCTGTACAGCGAGGCTGCCCCCGGCCGATTTAGTCCAGCCACAGCCGGCGTTCCGTCACGCGTTTACGTGCCGGACGTAAAATCTGGCGATGTGTACGTGATCGATCCTGCAACGTTGCGTGTAATTGCCCGCTTTCCGGCCGGGCGGCATCCGCAGCATGTCGTCCCCTCATACGATTTGCGGACATTGTGGGTAGCAGGAAGTGCTGCACCCGGCCGCGGCCCCGGTTTCGTCATGCCGATCAATCCGAAAACCAGCAAGCCAGGGCAGATCATCCTCGTCCCGGACGCCTACAATCTTTACTTTACGCCGGATGGCCGCTCAGCGGTGATTGTCGCGGAGGAGGATCGGCGCCTGGACTTCCGCGATCCTCACACCATGCGTTTTCAGCAGACGGTGCGTACGCCGGAGTGCCGCGGCATCAATCATGCCGATTTTTCCATCAACGGCCGATATGCCATCTTCAGCTGCGAGTTCGGCGGCAACCTGATCAAATTCGATGTACGCGAGTGGCGCGTGACGGGTACGCTGAAACTTCCCGCGCCCAGCATGCCGCAGGATGTGCGAATCGCACCGGACGGCCGGCTCTTCTATGTCGCCGATATGATGCATGACGGCGTGTTCCTGGTGGATGGCGAGAGCTTCCGGCTGGTGGGTTTCATCCACACCGGCGTCGGCACGCATGGGCTGGTCGTCTCCCGGGAAGGCAGGAGATTGTATATCGCCAACCGGGGCTCGCACGTGGTGGAAGATCGTCCGCACGGGCCGGGTAGCATTTCGGTGCTCGATTTCGCGACGAACAAGATCGAGCATACTTGGCCGATTCCTGGTGGCGGCAGCCCCGATATGGGCAATGTGAGTGCGAGCGGCCAGTACCTCTGGCTCTCCGGACGCTTCGACAACGTCATCTACCGAATCGACACGCGTACCGGCTCGATGAGGACGATTCCCGTTGGGCACGAACCGCACGGTCTGGCGATCTGGCCGTTGCCGGGGCGGTATTCGCTCGGCCACACGGGTTTGATGCGTTAGGCGCTGGCTTTCAGCGATCGCAGGACGCGATCAGAAGGGAGATAGACCGTAACGGTCGTACCGTTCCCGATCGCACTTTGCAGCGCCACCGCACCGTCATGCGCTTCTGCAAAGCCCTTCACAATGGCAAGACCGAGCCCGATTCCGCGAGCCGCTGTCGTGACATCATGGCGGCCACGGCCGAAGCGCTCGAAGGCGTCCACCTGATCTTCCGGGCTCATTCCCTTCCCCGTGTCCTCGACGCCAAAGGCAATCCGGCCGTCCTGCTCCTGCCGGGCGAAGACAGTGATGCGCCCACCCGGCCGGCTGAATTTGATCGCGTTGGACAGAAGGTTGGTCATGACTTCCTGCAAGGCGCGCTGGTCGCCGCGCACCCAGGGAAATTGGTAAGGAATTCTTGTCTCAAGAGCGAGGCTCGCCCGCTTCGCTTTCGTTTCTTGCCGTTCGATCGCTTCGTGAAGCAGCCGCTCGAGATCGACGTCCCCTTGCCGCAAGACAAGGCGTCCGCCTTCAATCTTCGCCAAATCCAGCACGCCGTTGATCATCGACAGCAGGGTTTGCCCGGACTCGTGAATGATGCCGCCATATTCCGCGTATTTGTCGATAATGGGTCCATATTCAGCGTACTCATCGACGGGATAATCAGACGCCTTTTTTTGGATTATTTCGGAAAAACCAAGAATGGCGTTCATGGGCGTACGCAACTCATGACTCATATGGGAGAGGAATTGTGTTTTTGCCTGCGCTGCGGAAAAGGCACGCACCTGCGCGCGATCGGAGTCTTCTTTTGCGGTGCGCAAGTCGTGAACAAGGCCAGCGCGCTCATGCTCGAGACAGAGCATCCGTTTGTTGCTTCGATAGGAAGCCACGAATTGTCCGGAC
>DATAVW010000158.1:0-6785 GCA_036267515.1 Rhizomicrobium sp. | reverse complement strand
GCTATCCTTCCCGTGGTGAAGGCAAGCGTCGTGTCGGGTGCGACATCCGATAGCTCGCAAAAAGTAGTTGCGGAAGCATTTGGTCCTGTTCGGCAGTTTGGTTCGAACGTGTCCGGGTTGCTCCGCTATGTCGTCGACGAGCCGCTGTCGGCATTTGCCGAAGGGTTCCGTGCCGTCAAAGTGGCGGCCGACATTGCGGGTTCCATCAAACAAAACAAGGTTATCGGTGTTACCTCGTCACTGCCTCATGAAGGCAAATCGACTGTCGCATCGAATTTCGCCGAGTTACTCGCTCATGGCGGCAGAAAGGTGATTCTCGTCGATGGCGATCTGCGCAACCCGACGCTCTCGCGTAGACTGGTGTCGAAGCCGGACCTCGGCTTGTTGGAAGTCCTCAGCGGTAAGGTTGGATTGCGGGAAGTCCTCTATTCCGATGAGCAGTCGGGCTTGGCGTTTCTCCCCGCGGTTATCGAATCACGCCTTGCGCATTCAAGCGAAATTCTAGGATCCGAGGCGTTCAGACAATTGATCGAGGGTTTGCGCAAGAGTTACGATTACATCGTCATCGATTTTCCGCCCCTGGCACCTGTGGTCGACGTTCGCGCAACCACGAATCTCGTCGACTCCTACGTGTTCGTGATTGAATGGGGTCGAACGAGGTTGAATATGGTCCAGCGCCAGCTCGGCTCGGCGCCCGAGCTTTTCGATCGCCTGCTTGGAGTTGTCCTCAACAAGGCAAACATCCGGGTGCTTGAGCGGTACGAAGACTATTACGGGCGCTACTACTATAAGAAGAACTATTACGCGCGCTACGGCTACACAAAATGAGCAAACAGACCCAGCACGCCGGCATGTTAACGAGTGCCAACGCTGCGCGCCTGGTCCTGGCAACCGCTGGGTTGGCAGCGATGGCCTGGGCTTTTGTAGTCTTTTCGGTGGCCGCCTCGGAGAGCACCATAAGTGAGGTCGGCAATGCCCTGCTTAGAGGTGAGGTGTTCAAGTCAGAGGTCCTGGCTTCGTTAGACGCCCATATTAATCCGGATACCAGTTCAGGATTTCGTTCGGCGCTCTTGCATCAGGTTGTCATGATCCGACTTAGCCGCGCCGAGGAAGCAACGCACAGCAATGATCCCATGATTATTGATCAAGGGCTCAAATCGCTGTCCCGTATCCTAGACCAGACTCTGAACAACGCACCGGACGATCCATTCACGTGGCTGGTCAAGTTTTGGTGCGACGGGAGGCGCGACGGGCTGCGCGCCGGTAACTTCGCTTATCTGCGGATGTCTTACGAGCTCGGCCCTTACGAGAGCTGGATATCGGCGACCCGAAATCCACAGGCGCTTACAGCGTTTCCGGCTTTGCCCTCAGATCTTGCCGATAGGGTGGTCTCGGAGTTTGCCGGGTTTGTAAAATGGCGGCTTGATTCCGAGGCTGCTGCTATCGCCGCCGGGCCAGGCCGACCGATCCGCAGCATCCTATTTTCCAGACTTGCCGAGCTTGACTATGGGCAGCGTCGCGCGTTCGCCAACACAGTGTATCGGATGGAACTCGATGACGTGCCGGTGCCTGGCATCGCTCCGCCGACACCGCAAATTCCGATGCCGGTGTTGCCACCAAACTTTTGAAATGATGTCACACGTCGGAGACACTTTACACGTCATCGCGCCGAGACTACACGTTAACGGTGTAAACGCAATTTAGGAGATAATCGACGAAACTTGTCTTACCATTCAAGTGCCTCAGCGAGGTGAGTGGTTCGAAGAGTTACGATTAAAATTGCTAATGGGGTATTCAGTCAATAGGGAGGCAACTCCTGTCGAGGCGAGTTCGGGTGCGGGGCGTTCATTGCATGATGTCCAGCATTCCGGGCCAGAGTGTGCGGCAGCGGTTGGCGGTCGCGGTCGTATGCTCGCTGCGTATGTACCGGCCGATCCAGCCACTGATAAGCGCTGGTATGTCGTGTACACGCAGACACACCGCGAATTTCGTGCGCAGACGCAGCTGAGGATGCAGGGATTCCAGACGTTTTTGCCCCGCTATCGCAAAACGATACGTCATGCGCGGAAACTCATGACGGTGGACGCTCCATTCTTTAGCCGTTACTTGTTTGTCGCATTGAACCTTGGTCGAGACCAGTGGCATAGCGTCAACGGCACTTTTGGGGTCGTCGCTCTGATCTCAGATGGAATGGCTCCGACTTCCGTATCGCCGGGACTCGTCGAGTCCCTGATCGGTGTTTCCGACCCCAACGGCTTCATAAATCTTGGCGATACGTTGCAGGTTGGCGAGCGCGTCCGAGTTCTGACAGGGCCGTTCGCGAATCTCGTCGGTGAACTGGTGCGGCTCGATGGTGCACGCCGAGTTCAGGTGTTGTTGCAACTGCTCAACAGTGTGGTCACGGTATCTATCAACCGTGGTGACTTGGCGCCGGTTCGCGCCGCTTGAGAGTTTAGAGCGCGCCCTTCGGTGCCGCCGGCATGGAGTGGATCGATGGTCAGTCGATTCACCCAAAGTGCGGTAGCATGCCGATTTTCAAATGCGAAGACGAAAGCCGGCAAGGCATTGGCGTTGTCTTGTAGAGCTGGTGTCGATTGCGGTGCTGTCGCATTCGTTGCGCTCCAGTGCGCAGACTTATGCGATGCTTGATGGTGTAGTCGAATCTTGATCGCGGAATCGGCGCTGTGATGCTTCCGTTGATAGGCAGCGACCTGCGGACTCAACTGCCATCCTCGCGCGCACGCGTATTCTCTCGGATGACGCTGTTCGACTTTGCATGGGCAGGTGTCAGCCCGGTATTGGCTTTTGTCATCCGAGACGGCGCAATCAACCGGCCAGACGCCGTGCTGATGTACAGCGTTGCGGCTCTTCTTATCTCGGTGATTGTTTTTCAGTGGTTCAGAATAAGCTCGCCAATTGCTTCCTTCTTCTCGATGCACGACGCGGTCACGCTGGCGCGCGCGTGCCTGATCGCGGTGTCGTTGACCGCAGGCATGTTGTTCGTCTTTACCCGTCTTAGCGATGCGCCTCGCTCCATCCCTATCATTCACTTCCTGGTGCTGGGCTGCGGTCTGATCGGGGTTCGCGCTTGGAGCAGGCGCAGCGACGCTCTGTATCGTCCGAAAATCGATCAACCGCGCTGCGAGGAGCTCGATTTTGTTATTATTGTAGGGGCCACACGCCTAGCATGGTTCTTCTCCAAGATGGTAGAGGAATTGTCATCCCGTGAGTTACGCATCATCGGCATCATCGATGAACGGCCTCAGCTCGTTAATCGCACGGTGAATGGGTATACGATCATTGGATTGCCGGAAAATCTGCCGACAATCATCGATGAATACGCCATCCATGGCATCAACATCACCAAAGTGATCGTTGCCGTGGCTCCAAAGGAGTTGACCCACAAGGCCCGCGCGGATGTATGGTCGACGTGCCGCGTCAAAGGCGTCCCGATCGAATGGCTGCACGAGACCTTTTCAGTTTCGAGCAATCAGACCGCAGCGCCTGCGGTTCGGACCGCCGCCCCCTCGGCAATCAAAGACACGGTCGCCGTCGGTATCTATTGGTTAGTTAAGCGCGTGATCGATGTGATTGCGGCGCTCATGCTCCTGATCACCCTTCTGCCGCTGATTGGTTTGGTTGCGGTCTTGGTCATGGCCGACGTGGGCTTCCCGATTGTGTTTTGGCAGCAGCGGATCGGTTATCTTGGTCGACCCTTGCGGGTTTATAAATTCCGCACCATGCGGGGCTCCTTCGATCGTCGAGGCCGGCGGATGTCCGAGGCGGAGCGGCTATCGGTGCCGGGCCGGCTGTTGCGCGGCAGTAGGCTCGATGAAATCCCGCAGCTGGTCAATGTTTTGAAGGGCAATATGTCGCTCATCGGACCGCGGCCGCTGTTGCCCGTCGATCAGCCGAAGAATATCAGCCTTCGGCTGCACGTCAGGCCGGGGCTAACCGGCTTGGCACAGATCAACGGCGGCACCTCGTTGTCGGCCGATGAGAAAGATGCGTTGGACGAGTGGTACATCCGCCACGCGTCGCTGTTCCTCGACCTGAAGATTGGTCTGCGGACCATATGGGTTCTGATCAATGGGAATCCGCGCAATGACACACAAATCTCGGCGGCGCTTGCCGAAAAATACATGACCTCCCAAGGAGTGTTCGAGTAGGTGCCGGGTCTGCTCGGTGCTCTCAATTGGCTATGCAAGCGAACACGTCGCGCCATCGCTGAAATGCTCTTCGGCGTGTGAACTCTGCCTCGAGCATGCGACGGGCCTGCCGGCCCATTTCAAGGCGGAGCATCTTGTCTTGCGCCAGCCTCGAGATTGCGTCAGCAAGCTGCCCCGGCTGGCCTGGTTCGATTACTAGACCGGAATGCCAATTCTCGATCAATGGAGCAAACTCGCCGTCGCGGGCTATAACCGCCAGGACCGGCCGACCGGCAGCGGCGATGCCATAGAATTTGCTTGGCACAATCAGCCCTTCGACTTCCGGCCGCAGCGTAAGCAGGTGTACGTCAGGAACTCCGAGGGAATATCTGAGCTGTGCCCGATCCTGGTAGGGCATAAAACAGAACATCCGTTCAAGTTTGAGCTCGTTGACGCGCCGAGCCAACTGATCGAACGAATGTCCGCCTCCGATGAATAAAAACGTAATTCGGCTGTTGTCGCGCAGAAGATCCGCCGCACCGAGGATAGTTTCAAATTCATGGGCGCGGCCGAGATTGCCAGAATAACCGACAACGAACTTGTTCTCTAGCTCCCATGATGCGCGCAAGGGATTTTCGGAAGCCTGCACAGGAAGGACTTGTTCCTCGTCTGTCCAGTTTTGGATGACACAAACGGCGATGTCTGAACCGGCTGATGCTGATACTTTCGCGGCCATCCTGCCGCCTACGGTCACGTTCATTGCTGCGAACCGCACTGATCGGTCCCGCAGCATTCTCAACATGTAGGCGACCGGGCCGCCGACATAAGGCACGCCCAGGTTCTCCGCGACCTCGGGGTAGAGGTCTTGCAGCCAATTTACGAGGTGCGCCCGTCTACGGCGGGCGGCATGCATCGCCACGATGGAAAGAAGTGGCGGGTCGGTTTTGGCAATAATGATGTCACCTGACGTGGCGGTCTGAAGCAGCGCCGTTCGAGCGGACGCATAGAACGACAAATAGTCGACAGCGCGTCCAAACAGGTTCTTGCGCCCGAATCGCGTTGTAGCGATGCGATGTACCTCAACGCCGCGAATGGTCTCCCGTTCCGGCAGCACCGCGCGACCATCGTCGTAGCGCTGCTGGCTGGTGATGACGTGAACGGTGCGGCCAGCTTCGACAAGATGAAAGGCCAGATCGCTGAGGATCTGACTGGTGGCGGAATGATCGGGAAAGAAGAAGCGATTGACAAAGATAAGTCGCGGCATGGGAGGAGCATGATTCGATCGCTTCATATTCTCACCATCGAAGGTCGCTAGCTACTTGTATGTGCGGCATCGTCGGAATTTACAGCTACCACCCATCGGCGCCGGCGCCAGATCGCGGCGAGTTGTTGCGCATTCGCGATCACATGGCGCAGCGCGGACCGGACGGCGCCGGTGAATGGGTGTCCTCAAGCGATCGAATAGCGTTCGGCCATCGGCGGCTTTCCATCATCGATCTTTCCAACCGGGCGGCCCAACCAATGGAAAGCGCCGACGGCAACTTCGTCGTTACCTTCAACGGCGAGATCTACAATTATCCTGCGCTGCGCGCGGAACTAGAGGCCGAAGGCGCGCGCTTTCGCACCACGTCAGATACGGAGGCCCTTTTGCACCTTTACGCGCGCCACGGCGCCGCCATGGT
Organism: Rhizomicrobium sp.; assembly: GCA_036267515.1. Classification (GTDB taxonomy): domain Bacteria; phylum Pseudomonadota; class Alphaproteobacteria; order Micropepsales; family Micropepsaceae; genus Rhizomicrobium. Next base: position 955 of record DATAVW010000158.1, on the reverse strand, counting down.
GCATCGGCTGCGCGGGATGTTCGCTTTTGCGATCTGGGATGAAACAAAGCGGGGTGTCTTCCTTGCCCGTGATCCCTACGGAATCAAGCCACTTTATACCGCAAATGATGGCTGGACGTTTCGCTTTGCTTCGCAGGTCAAGGCGCTGATTGCCGGCGGCGGAGTCTCGGGCGATCCGGAACCTGCCGGCATCGTAGGCTTTCACCTGTTCGGCAGCGTGCCTGAGCCGTTCACGCTTTATCGGGAGATTCGCGCATTGCCGGCCGGCCACACGCAGTGGGTCGACGCCTGCGGGCCGCGCGAGCCGATACAGTTTGCAAGCCTCGCGGCCGTCCTTGCCGCGGGTGCCGACAATCCCGTCTCGGCCGCCGAATTGCCGGAACGGGTGCGGGCGGGCGTGCTTGGCAGCGTGCGTGCACATTTGCTGGCCGACGTTGAGGTTGGTGTCTTTCTGTCTGGCGGAGTTGATTCGGGTGCGTTGCTGGGCTTGCTATGTGATGCGGGCCAGCGCGAGGTCCACGCCATAACGCTCGCCTTCGAAGAGTTCCACGGAACTCACGAGGATGAAGCGCCAATCGCGGCGCGCGTGGCGAAGCACTATGGCGCGGATCACATCGTCCAATACGTCAGCGAGAAGGAATTTCGCCAGGATCTTCCGGCTATCCTTGAAGCGATGGATCAGCCCTCGATTGACGGAGTCAATACCTGGTTCGTTGCCAAGGCGGCGAAGCAGGCCGGTCTCAAGGTCGCGCTCTCAGGACTTGGCGGCGACGAGCTTCTGGCCGGCTATCCGAGCTTCGCGGAGGTGCCGCGGTGGCGCCGCCGCTACGGTCCGTTTGCGATGGTGCCCGGGTTGGGGCGTCTGGCCAGGGCCTTCATTTGCAGGTCGGCTCCCGGTTTAGCGCGGTCGCGACCCAAGGTTCTGGGTCTGCTTCAATACGCGGACAGCTGGGCT
>DATAVW010000157.1:0-7279 GCA_036267515.1 Rhizomicrobium sp. | reverse complement strand
CACCCGAAGATCAGGCTGGCCCAGAACAGCGTGCGGAAGTTTTCTCCCCAGCGCTGCATCATCACGTTTTGGATCAGGGCGCGGAAGAGAATCTCTTCCGGCAGCGCGGTTCCGGCGAAAATGATGCCGATGGCGGCGATCATCTTGCCTGCGGACTGCGATGCCGCGTGTGGCAACGGGATAAAGCCGATCGCTACTCCGACCGCGATCAATACCGGCGCAAGCACGGCATAGCCTATCAGCGGCAGCCACAGATCGCGCCGATCGCGAGGAAGGTTGAACTTCATGCCATCCAGTCGCCGAAAGCCGAGAAACAATGTGAGGCCCAGCAAGATCGCGACGCCATAGGCCACACTGTGGAGGAAACCCTGCTGGCGAAGCGGCACGGAAGAGGCGCCGGCGCCGAACTCAATCGGGATCCACAGCAGCAGGATGGCGATAAAATCGGCGCGTCCTGGCTGGAAATAAATCAAGAACGTCGGCGCAAGCGTGTACGCGAAAACCAGTGCGACCAGTTTCGGCGTGCACGCGTCGGCCATTGTCGCGGCCGCCGCAAAACAGAGCGTGAGCAGGACCGGCGCCACGAAAACGTAGCGCGGATTACGCGCAAACGCCGCTTGCACACCTCGCTGCACGGCCGGCGCAAAGAACGCGAACACCAGCGCAAGCAGCGCGCCCAGAACGGCGATTTGCGGCATGCCTCAAATTAGCATTGGGGTCGCGGTCTCCCGATAGAGCTCCCGCCACTATCCCGCACCGGCCACCTGCACTTCGGGCTCGCACGCGACTTCGAAATTCATCGACCGCGCCAACGCGCAGACAGCATGCGCCCGGTGATGAATTTCGGCGGCCTCGGCTGCGCGCGTGGCGTCCATGATTGTCATGCGCGGCTTCAGCAGCACGCGCGTGAATTCGCCCGAACCGTCCGCATGTTCGGTCATCTGGCCGACGGACTCGTCGCGATATTCGGTAACGATGATCCCGGCGTTCGCGCACAGGTGTAACACCCAGAGCATATGGCACGCGGCCAGCGCGCCGACCAGCAATTCCTCGGGGTTGTAGCGGGCGCTATCGCCACGAAAGGCTGGGTCGGAAGAGCCTGGAATCGACATGCCCTTTCCGGCTGCGGAGATCTCATGGCTACGGCTGTAAGCGGAGTAGGAAGAGGTGCCCGGACCGAGATTTCCGGTCCAGCGCGTGGTCACTTGGTAGGCGTGTTCCATCGGTGAATGACTCACCAATGAATATATAAGTCTTGGGGGGCGACGTCCCCGTTTCATCTGAATCGGAGCCGGTGAGGGTTCCTCCCGCCAACTCACCAGCTCCGTCCCGAGAGCGTTTCATCGCCCGTGTGCCCCTATAGAGTGCACGATCTGCGCCAAAGCTAAGCCTCTGAAAACAAACGGATTCCATGTATAGCCCTTGGACGAATGTATACTTCATGGACACCACTGCGTTTTTCAGGTATTCTGTTAACTCGATGGGATCTGCAGTCGTCACTATGGAACCAAGTGGCAATTTCGCCGATATCCTGGCAATTTGCCAACGGATCAATTCAGAACGTGATTTGGGATCCTTGCTGGACCTGATCGCGCACGAAGCCGTCAAGCTGGTGGATTGCGACCGGGCAAGCATCTTTCTGCTGGACCGCGGACGCAATGAGCTCTGGTCAAAAGTGGCGTTGGGCAGCGATGAGATCCTGCGGTTCGATGCCTCGAGTGGAATTGCCGGCGCAGCCGTGACGAGCGGTGGCGTCATCAATGTTTTGGACGCGTACAGCGATCCGCGCTTTTACACCGGAATCGATGCGCGCACCGGTTACCGCACGCGCACCATCCTGGTGACGCCGATGCGCAACCAGAGCGGAAAGATTGTCGGCGCGTTCGAAGTTCTGAACAAAAATCAGGGCGTTTTCAACCGCCATGACGAAGAGGCGCTGCAGATTCTCGCGTCGCATGCGGCGATTGCCATCGAAACCGCGCAACTGATCGGCGAATTGCGCCGCAGCCAGGACGAACTGGTGGCGCAGAATACGCACTTATGGCGCGAAGTGGAGGGTCGCGTCTCGAGCCACGGAATTATTGGTTCGAGCGCTCGCATTCAGCACGTCGTGCGCTTGATCGAGCGCATTCGCGACAGCCTGGTTAACGTTTTGATCACCGGCGAGAGCGGCACGGGTAAGGAAATGGCCGCCCGCGCTGTGCACTTCACCAGTCCGCGCGCACGCAAGCCGTTTGTGGCGCTGAATTGCGCCGCATTGCCGGAAACGCTGGTCGAAAGCGAGCTTTTCGGCATCGAAAAAGGTGTCGCCACCGGCGTCAACCAGCGCATCGGTCAATTTGAGAAGGCCAACGGCGGCACGTTGTTCCTGGATGAGATAGGCGACCTGAGCATGACGGCGCAGGCAAAGATTTTGCGCGTGCTGCAGGAGCGCATGGTGGAGCGCGTGGGTGGCCGCGGCCCGGTTCCGGTGGATGTGCGCCTGCTGGCGGCGACCAATAAAGACCTGGAGACCGAAATCTCCAAGGGCAACTTCCGCGAGGACCTCTACTACCGCATCAAAGTGGTACACATTCAGATGCCGCCGCTGCGCGACGTGCGCGAGGACGTGCCGCTGCTGGCGCGCCACTTCCTGAAAGCGTACTGCCAGGAAATGAGCCGGGGCGCGATGGAGTTTTCGCCCCCAATTCTGCGTAAACTGAGCAATTCGCCTTGGCCCGGCAATGTCCGGCAACTGCGCAACGAAGTGATGCGCCTGGCTGCCTGCGCACAAGGGTCCACAATCAGCGAAGACGATCTCTTCGATGACGATTTGACGGTCGGACCGCCGCCTCCGCCGGCGCCTCCGGGCGTGAAACAGCAGTCGCTCAAAAAAGCCGTGGCCGAGCTAGAGCGCCAGATGATTCAGGAGACCCTGACCTCCACGCGCAACAATCAGCAACAGACCGCGCGCCTGCTCGGGCTGAGCCGCCAGGGGCTGATCAACAAGCTGAAACGCTACGCGATTACCGCTTAGTTATTAAACCTCCTCGAAATGAGAGGTATTGTGCCTTACTGTATCGAAACTTACAATGAAGCTATCCATGTTTCGAGTAGTATTCGCGCTCAGCCTTATATCGTCCGGCAGCGTCATGGCTCAGGCGCCGTCGTATACCGCCTCCAATGTTGTCAATGCCTCGGATTATTCGCCGGGACCCTTCGCGCCCGGTAGCTTGATCGCTATTTTCGGCACAAATCTTGCCTTCGGCGCCGCGGGTTTGAATGGCGACAACACCAGCGGCAAACTGCCGTTCACGCTGGCGAATGTCACGGTAGTCATCGACAACGTCGCGGCTCCGCTGCTTTACGTTTCGCCTACCCAGATCAATGCGATGGTGCCATCTAATGAAATTGCGGGCAACATCTCGCTGCAGGTGGTCCGTCAGGGTTTGCAGGGGCCGAAAATTACGATCACGCTTGCCACCGCGGCTCCGGCGCTATTCGTCTCCAGCGATCACTACGCGCTGGCGCAGGATGCGAACGCCAGTTTTGCGGTGGCCACCGGTGATGCGCCGGCGCAACCGGGCGATTTGATGGTCCTCTATGCCACCGGCCTCGGCGGTACTCAGCCGTTACCCGGAATCGGGCAGATTCCGCAGACCGCGGGGCTCATCAATGGCTTTGCCAGCGGCGCGATACAACTTCTGCTGAATGGCGTGGCGATCGATTCTAAAACCATGCCGTACGCGGGATTGACTCCTGGCTTTGCAGGCTTGTACCAGATCAATTTCTTCCTGCCGGGGAGCTGCGGACCGAACCCGACGATTCGATTGGCAATGGGCGGACTACTCAGCGCGGATAACGTCATGCTGCCGGTCGCGCAGCAGCAACAGTAAACCCGAATAAACGTTATCGCCTGGCCGCCGGGTACGCTATCCTTTTGCGCCCAGGAAGCGTTTGATAAAGTTCGTGTCGAACTTTCCCGCCTGAAAGTCTTCGTCGGCCATGATCCGCTGATGCAGCGGTATCGATGTGTAGATGCCTTCCACGATGAACATGCTGAGGGCGCGTTGCATGCGCCGGATGGCCTCTGCGCGGTCGCTGCCATAAGCGATCAGCTTCGCCACCAGTGAATCGTAGTAGGGCGGAATCACGCAGTCGGTATAGGCCCACGTGTCGACGCGCACGCCGATTCCGCCCGGCACATGAAAGCCGGTGATGCGGCCCGGCGAGGGCACGAAGGTATCCGGATTTTCCGCGTTGATGCGGCACTCGATGGCGTGGCCGCGCAACTGGATCGGCCCGCTCAGCACTTCACTCAGCGGCTCGCCTTGAGCGATACGAATCTGGCTCTTGACGATATCGATTCCGGTGACGAACTCCGTCACCGGATGCTCCACCTGCACGCGCGCATTTACTTCGATGAAGTAGAGCTTGCCGGTTTCGTCCATCAGAAATTCGACCGTGCCGGCGTTCGCGTATCCGGCGCTTCCCAGCGCCTTCTTTAACGCCACGGCGATCTCCTCGCGTTGCGCCTGCGTTACCACCGGTGAAGGCGATTCTTCGAGCAACTTCTGGTGGCGGCGTTGTATGCTGCACTCACGCTCACCCAGAATTTCGACATTGCCGTGCTCATCCGCCAGCACTTGAAATTCGATATGCCGGGGAGCGCCGATGAACTTTTCCAAATAAACGTCGGCCGAACTGAAGGCCGCGCCCGCTTCCGATTGCGCCTGCCCATAGAGGCCCGGCAACTCTTCGTCATTCTGCACTACGCGCATGCCGCGCCCGCCGCCACCGGCCGACGCCTTCAAAATCACGGGATAACCGATCTCGCGCGCCGTTTCCAGCGCTTCTTCGGGCGACGTAATCACGCCCTGCGATCCAGGCAATACGGGTACGCCCATTTCACGCATGTAGGCGCGGGCGCGCTCCTTCACGCCCATCAACTTGATGACGTGCGGCTTGGGTCCGATGAACTTGATGCCGGACGCCTCGCACACTTCGCCGAAATTGGCGTTCTCGCTGAGAAATCCGTAGCCGGGGTGGATGGCATCCACGTTGGTGATCTCTGCCGCGCTGATGATGGACGGAATATCCAGGTAGCTGCGCGCGCTCTTCGCGGGACCGATGCAGATTGCCTGATCGGCAAAGCGCACATGGGAGCTGTAACGGTCGGCCTCCGAATACACGGCCACGGTTTGGATCCCCAGTTCCTTACAAGCGCAGATGACACGGACAGCAATTTCGCCGCGATTGGCGATGAGTATCTTCTTAAAGGGCGCGGATGGCAAAAAGAGCCTCCCCGTACTCTACAGGCTGCCCATTCATCACCAATTTGCTTTCGACGATGCCCGAGATTTCGGCCTCGATTTCGTTCATCAGCTTCATCGACTCAATGATGCAGAGCACTTTACCTGGCTGCACCCGCTCGCCTACACGCACAAACGGCGCGGAGCCAGGTGAAGCGGACTCGTAAAACGTTCCCACGATGGGCGATTTGACGAGAGTGATGCCGGGGTCTGGACCAGCGGGTTTGGCAGGCTTCGGAGCTTCGGCGGTGGCGGCTTGCGGGGCTGAAATCGCGGCTTGGGTCGCTGCAACCTGCGAAGCCACCATGGGGACCGCCGCGGGCGCCATGACAATCTCCTGCGGCGAACTGAAGGCTGAACGGCGGATGCGCACGCGATTTTCGCCGCGTTGCACCTCGAGTTCGCCCACTCCGCTCTCGTTAGCCAGCGCGATCAGCTCACGGATTTCTTCAATGGTCACAGGGATAGGGTAACAAAGTACAACATGGCCCCGGCTTAATCCCGGCGGGGCCGTGGAGCGCGCACATTTCTACAAGAGTTTTTCCTTACAATATCTTACCCATCATCACCAGAAACAGCGCCTGATCGTGGCTCAGCCCAAGGCGTCCCACTACGGCTTTTTGGCCCTCTTTGATGTCGAGGTCCGTGGCCATCTCGAGATGAGTCATGTTGTAGCCATTCCCGCCCGTTGGTCCGTTGCGTATTGGGATTTCAAAAGTCGCGGTCAGCCGGTCAATGCGCAGCGTGCTGCCGTCGCCTTCCACGGTCACCGAATTGATCCTCAAATTCGTCTGTTCCGGGGCTTCCCGGTCACCGATGGTAAACGATTCGCCGGAGCTGGTGGCGTGAATCGACTGCCCGGTGCGCGAATGAAAGGTCACCACATCCAGCAGCCCGTAGTTCTTGAATGGAAATGTGTTCTTGAGCTGAGCCACTACTGAGTCCAGGTCCTTCGGCGCCGGGCCGCCAGTCATGGATTGGCTGTCGCCCGCCACCAACAGAAACATTGTCAGCTCGACATTCTTCGGTGTAGCGGAGGGCACGTCCAACTTCTGCACCGCCTCTTCGATGGCGCGCATCGAATCCGGGGAAGCCTCCACTGTGAGGGCATGCAACTCTGGACTCTGCCGCACGTTGGCGCCGAACACTCCCAGAAGCTGGCTGAGTTGGCCGGGATCGGCGTATTTCAGAATGAACAGGCGCTGCAGCACGTGCGGCGCCGGAGCGGCAGCAGGCGGCGCCGCAGTTTCCGTCTTCTGCGCTTGCTGTGCGGATAAACTTAACGGCGCAAGCGCCAATAACATCGCAATTCGTTTCACAATTACTCTCCTGATCCTTGAGAAATCCAATAAATGACAACTGACGGGTCATCGGTGACGAGTTTGACGACTAGCGGCTGCAGCTTCGGCGGTCCCACGACGCTGTAAGCACTCGCGGAATGTAGCGATGCCGGGTGCAGTGCAGTGATGCGTCCTACCGATGCCGCCCTAACTCGGCCTGATGAGCGGCTTCGCGCTGCCTGCGCGGGAGCGGCCGCATTCTTGTTGGAAATGGGCGTAAGCCAGTCCGGCATCCGCCGCGCCTCATTCGCGACTGCTCGCAAAGCATCAAACGGCGCCTGCGAAACCTGCGGCGCTGCGACGCGCGTAGGCGAGCGGACCTGCGCCAAAAACAGCATGACCGCTGCAGCCAACGGAGGCAACGCCCACAACCAGATCCAACGCTGCCAAGCCGAGCGCCGGCGCCGGGCTTCAATGGCCGCAAACACAAGCGCCCGCACTGCCGCGAAGTGGGCTTCATCGATCGGCTGATGATGAGCATCTCGCAGAAAGCGGGTGGTCTCCTCTGGCGTCATGAGTGACCTCCTTTGCGCGGCGCAAAATAGCGCTCGACGAAATCGTGGACCTTCATGCGCGCTTTCGAGACCTGCGACCGCACCGTCGCCTTGCTTGAGCCCAAAACGCGCGCGGTCTCTTCCGTCGAAAGGC
>DATAVW010000156.1:0-6890 GCA_036267515.1 Rhizomicrobium sp. | reverse complement strand
ACACCACGGCGATGCGGTAGCTGCAGCCTTCCGGCGGTAGCCAGAAATCCAGAATCTCGGGGAACTGCTGCTTCAGGAGCGGAATGAAGATTTCATTGAGCGCTTCGCCCAGCACACTTGGCTCATCCGGCGGACGGCCGGTGTAAGTCGAGAGATAGATCGGATCGCGGCGCATGGTGATGGCGGTGATGGTGAACACGGGGAATTGCTCCACCGAATTGTAATAGCCGGTGTGATCGCCATAAGGACCTTCGTCACGATAATCCGTCAGCGATACTTCTCCCTCCAGCACGATCTCCGCTTCCGCCGGCACTTTCAGCGGCTGCGATATACAGTCAGCGAGCTCTACGCGCGAACCGCGCAGCAAGCCTGCGAACTGGTACTCCGACAGCGTGTCCGGCACCGGCGTGACGGCAGCCAGAATGGTGCCGGGATCGGCGCCGATCACCGCAGCCGCGGGCAATGGCGCCGTATTCTGCTTCGCCCAGCGCGCATGATGCTGCGCTCCGCCGCGGTGTTTCAGCCAGCGCATGATGGTCTGGTTCCCATTCAGTACCTGCATGCGATAGATGCCAAGATTGTAATTGTTTTCGCGGTCTTCGCCCGGTCCCTTTGTCACGACCAAAGGCCAAGTGATGAGCGGCGCCGGCTCTCCGGGCCAGCAGGTTTGGATCGGCAGTTTGCCAAGATCGATGTCGTCCCCGCGCAGGAGGATTTCCTGACAAGCGGGCTTGCTCACCGTCTTCGGCCGCATGCTCATCGCGGATCTCACGACCGGCAGCAAATCCATCGCTTCGCCGAGCGAACGCGGTGGCTCAGGCTGGCGCAGTGTCGCCAGCAATTCCCCGACTTCGCGCAAAGCGCGCGGATCGCTGCGCTCGACACCGCTGAGGGTCACACCCATTGCCACCCGTTTCACCGTGCCGAACAGGTTCACCAGAACCGGAATATCGCTGGCACTTCCATCTGCCCGGATCGGCCGCTCAAAGATCACTGCCGGGCCACCTTCGGCGATCAGCCTTGTTTGGATTTCCGTCATCTCAAGCACTGTCGAAACTGGCTCGCGCACGCGCACCAATTCCCCGATGCTTTCCAGTTTCGCAATGAAATCTCGAAGCGAGCGATAGCTCATAGTGGCTTCTAACCTGGGGTCCTTGTCGCCATCATACCCGGGTCTGGTAGAACATTCTCACGAGCGGCGCGGCCGACGATTCGGAGGAGCAGAATGAGCGAACCGCCTGTTGAAGCACAACCGGATGGTGTGCAAGCGCGGCCAGCGCGGATCGGCCAACGCTGGCTCGATCTTTCTATTGCGGGCGTCGCCATTGTTATCTCCCTCATTTCTCTCGCAGTCGGGTTCTACAATGCTCAGAGCCAGCAGCGCATGGTAGCGGCCACATCGTGGCCATTTCTGATCTACCATACAATGCGTGTGGACGAACGGCTGACCCTGCGCATCGCCAATGAAGGCGTGGGTCCTGCGCGGCTGAAATCGCTCATTGTGCGATACCATGGGCGTGAAGCGCATGGCTTGGTCGAGTTGCTGCGCATCTGTTGTGGCCTGCCGGCCAGCGCTGGGTGGCCGCAGCTAAACAAGCTCAATCTCGTGTGGGAGAGCGAAGCGATTGGCCTGTACCGGGCGGGAGAGCACACCGACCTGATTGTCATCGACCGTACACCGGCGAACGACGCCATCTGGAAGCGCCTCGCCGATGCGCGGCTGCATCTGAAATTCGAAGCCTGCTATTGCTCGGTTCTTGGCGATTGCTGGACTTCGGACCTCGATCCCGTCAGCGATCCAAAACCAGTTAACTACTGCCCGGCCATGCACGGCTATCGCGAATAAACACGCAGCATCACGCTTCGTTTGCCACCGTCCACTTAGACGGCGCGGCGTGCTTGATGCCGTAGGCGAAGTAAATGCCGAGACCAATAGCGGTCCAGATCACCAGGCGGATCCATGTCGCCCAACCGAGGCTCACCATCATCACGCCGCAGACGAAAATGCCGGCAGGCGCCGTAAACCAGACATACGGCGTGCGGAATTGCCGCCGCGCCTTGGGCGTGGTCACGCGCAGGATGAGGATCCCGGCACATACCGCGATGAACGCCGCCAGAGTGCCGATAGAGACGAGGTCCGCGAGGACATCGAACGGAAACAGCGCCGCCAGCAGCGCCGCGAAAGCGCCGACAACAATGGTGCCGTAAGCCGGCGTCTGGAATTTGCTATGGACTGAGGCAAACTGCGGCCACAGGAAGCCGTCGCGCGCCATGGAGAAGAACACACGCGACTGGCCGTAAAGCGATACAAACACCACCGAGGCCAACCCCACGACCGCCCCAATATTGATTGGAGTCACGAGCCACTTCAGGCCATCGATTTTCGAAACGGCAAAGGAGACGGGGCTCGGAACATCCAGCGTGCGCCAATCGGTGATGCCCGTCATCACCACCGCCATCAGCATGTAGAGCACTGTGCAGATTCCGAGCGAGCCCAGGATGCCGATGGGAATATCCCGGCGGGGGTTGCGCGCTTCCTGTGCTGCCACGCTCACCGCCTCGAACCCGAGATACGCAAAAAACGCCACGCCGGAGGCCGCGAGAATTCCCGTGATACCGAACTTGCCGAAATGGCCCTCGTTTGGCGGGATGAACGGCGTGAGATGTTCCATGCGCACGTAGGAAAGGCCGAACACAATTACCGCCACCACGATCGCGACTTTCAACAGCACCATCAGTCCGTTGAACCGCGCCGTTTCTTTCACCCCGACTACAAGGAAAGTCGTTAGCAGAACGATCAGGGCAACCGCCGGGACATTGATGATCGCGCCGGTCAGATGAATGTTACTAATGCCGTTGCCGGCAAGCGGCGGCCTCATGAAGGCCGCCGGCAGGTGAATGCCGAAATCGCCCAGCAGGCTACCGAAATAACCGGACCAGCCGGAGCTCACACCCGCGGCAGACACCAGATATTCCAGCACCATATTCCAGCCGATAAACCATGCCATAAAACGTCCCATCGTGGCGTAGGCGTAAGTGTACGCGCTACCGGATTCCGGGATCATGGAGGCGAATTCCGCGTAGCAGAGGCCGGCAAACAGGCAGCCGAATCCCGCGATCACAAAGGAAAGAATGACGGCAGGTCCCGCATGCTGCGCGGCTGCCGTGCCGGTGTAGACGAAAATGCCCGCGCCGATGATCGCGCCAATACCAATAAGGATCAGGTTCACCGGGCCGAGTGCACGCCGAAGTTGATGCGCTTCCGCAACCACCGGCTCTGGCTGCGTGAATTCCGCAAGGTCGGCCTGCGCCATCGCTGTTCCCCTATTCCGCGGCAGCGGGCACAGCGTCGCGCAAAACAAAACGCGGCGGCCGCACATTGTGGGCGCTGTAGGCGAAATAGATCACGACGCCGATGATGGTCCACACCAGAAGGCGCAGCCACGTGTCGAATGGCAGCCACGCCATCATCGCGCTGCACATGATGATGCCAAGCGGCGCCACGATCCACACCAGTGGTGTCCGGAAAGGCCGACTCACCAAGGGCCGCCTTCGACGCAGGATCATCACTCCGGCGCAGACGATCACAAAGGCCAACAGCGTTCCGATGGAAACAAGCTCGCCAAGAATATCGAGGGGCAGGAAACCTGCGAGCAATGCGGCGAAAATGCCAGTGATCAACGTGCCTTTCCACGGCGTGCGGAAGCGCGGATGCACATCCGAGAACAGTGGCGGAATCATGCCGTCCTTCGACATGGCGTAGAAGATGCGCGATTGCCCAAGGATCAGCACCAGCACCACCGAAGCCAAACCGACAATCGCGCCGACATTCACGTACGGTGACAGCCAGCGCGTGGCGGGGAGGGATTCGGTCGCCATCGACACCGGATGCGCCACGTTCAGCGTGGTGTAGGAGGCGAGCCCCGTCAGCACGTATGACATCAGCATATAGAGCACAGTGCAGATGAGCAGCGAACCCAGAATGCCTATTGGGATATCGCGCTGGGGATTGCGCGCTTCCTGGGCTGCCACACTCACAGCATCGAAGCCGATATAAGCGAAGAAAATCACCCCGGTGGCGCGCAGCACGCCGCTCCAGCCGAATGTTCCCCACGGGCCCGCATTGGGCGGAATAAAGGGAGTCTGGTTCGCAGGGACCACGTGCGGCAGCCCTGCGGCAATCACCAGCACCACGATACACAGCTTGATCGCCACCATCGCGTTATTGAAGTTTGCCGACAGGTGCACGCCGACGATCAGCACGGTGGTGACAAGCGCGATCAGCGCTACCGCCGGCAGATTGAACAGCGCGCCCGTGGCAACGAAATTGTGGAACCCGTGCACAGCGAACGGCGCTCCGGCGAACGCTGCAGGCACAGGCGTGTGCAACTGCTTGGTCATGAAATCCACGAAGTAACCGGACCAGCCCACCGCCACTGTGGATGAAGCGGCGAGGTACTCCAGCACCAGATTCCAGCCGATGAACCAAGCCATGAAACGGCCGAGGGTGGCGTACGTGTAGGTGTAGGCGCTACCCGCGACGGGGATCATCGCGGCGTATTCGGCGTAGCAAAGACCAGCGAACAGGCAACCCGTGCCGGCAATCGCGAAGGAGATCACGACACCCGGTCCTGCATAGCTTGCTGCAGCGTGGCCGGTGATCACGAAAATGCCGGCTCCGATAATGGCGCCGATGCCGAGTGCGATCAGATGCACGGGCCCGAGCGCCCGGCGGAGGTCGTTGTCCTGATCCGGGCCTTCGAGTACCCCCGTTTCGTCCATGTGAGGTCCAGCCATCCTCGCCCCTTAACCTTTGTCTTCATGTCGGATTCGTGAACCGGCACCTTTGCACGGTCACTGGCAAACGCCAACACGGCGATTTCCAGCAAAGTTGGCTGGCGCCTTTCCTGATTCTCCGCGAAGGGGACCCAAGGATGAGAGGTCCCGCGGTCATGGTGCCAGCCGGTCCGCGGTTAGCCGATCGAGGTGGTTATTTGGCTAGCTCAAAAACCGTGCCGCTAGCGATGTCATCGCGATATGCTCCGCTCCCGCCATAGAAGGTAGTGCCGAAGACATCTCCGGCGGCGTCCGCGGCCAGATCCCCCTCAGGCGCTTCTCCGTCAGTGCAATTCGTTTCGGAGCAAAAATCATAGAGTTTGTGGAATTTTCCATCGAACGCAAAGAGTGTTCCTGCACCCAGTCTGCCGGCGTGCTGTCCTTTGTTCTGGCCACCGAATTCCGTCACTCCGAAGATCTGGCCAGAAGCGTCCAATGCAATACCGGACGGAAGCGCTCCATCCCGGCAGCTTTTGAGCGAGCAAAAATTGTATAGCACCGTTTCCCGCGAATTCACGCCATCGACGGAAATCTGAAACAGTGCGCCGCAATATGGTCCCGCACCACAGTGCTTCCCGTTGCCGCCATCGGCTACGCCGAACAGATTTTCGAAATCGTTGGAAACCAGTGGCCCGCGGGGATTTCGCCCGTCGATGCAGCCGGCAGCCGAACAGAAGTTGTAGAGAATCGTCCGCGACCATACGTGGGAATGGAACGCCAACTCGAACGCTGTTCCCTGGAAGCCGGCTCCCCCATTGTATGTGGTGCCATAAAGATTATCTGCTCCGTCGATCAGCAGAGCTCCCGGCAAAGCACCAGACGCACCATCGAAACTGTACAGCAACTTCTGACTCCACTTGCCTCTTGCAAGGGTGAGTCGATACGCGCTGCCGGCATCGTTGGGGCCGCCGCCGGCCTGCGTGGTGCCGTAAAGCGGAGAGGCCCCGTCGTACGGCACACCACTGGAAGCATCGGCGTAGGTCAGTCCCGAGCTGGGCTGACTGGGTTGATTGCATTGCTTATGCTTGTGGAAGCAGAAATTGGTCAAAACCTCCAGGGTCCACGCGTCATATGCATGCCGGGCCGGCGACAGCTTAAATGCGACGCCGCCGCCCTCACTTCCCCCGGCAGAGGTCATGCCATACAGATTGCCGGCATTGTCCAAAATCAGCTTCCCATTTGGATCAAATCCATCGGTGCAACGAGCTTCAGTGCAAAAGCGATATAGCACCGCGAACGTCCAACTTTTGCCCTGCGAGTCAGGATGGAGCCTGTAGATAGCGCCGGAATAGCCTCCCGTTACGCCGTAAAGATTTCCCTCCGCGCCGAGCGTGACGCCGCTCCTTGGCTCATAGCCATCGGTGCAGGATTGCTCGGAACAGAAAGAGTAAATAGTTTTGAGGGTGGAGGCTGACGCGCAATTCCAAGGCAGCGCAATCAGCTGAACCGCGGCGCTGGCGCACGCGAATAGCGATCTGCACGTCCAACTGTTCATAATCACGGCCTACCCTTCCCATATCCGCGACGCGCCCGTCATGTAGCCACTTCTTTCCGATCTGCTCAAGCTCAGATCAGTCGATAGACGCTGGTTTCGCGGATCTCACGATCTTCCAGCTCGCGCGTTGTTCGGACGGTGTATGTCGCGAGTTTGTGAACGCCGGATTTGGGGAAATAGGAGCGGCCAGGATCCCCGAGAAGTACCCGTGTGCCATGGCCGGCGCAATCAGCCAGCCAAGCGAGCAACCGCGCCACTAAGGGCTGCTCGTAGCACATATCGCCTAGCAGTATGATATCCCATCCGCCCGTCGAACCGAGCACATCCTCTGATGTGAGGGCGATGGTAACGCCATTCGCTTTGGCATTCAGGACGATGGCCGCCAGCGAGAACGGATCGGCGTCGCACGCCAATACTCTAGCTGCGCCCGCCTTTGCGGCTGCAATCGCCACCAGTCCCGAACCGGAGCCAAAATCGAGCACGGAGCGTCCAGCAACTTCATGCGGATTGTCCAACAAGTATCGCGCGAGCGCCTGTCCACCCGCCCAGGCAAACGCCC
>DATAVW010000155.1:0-2729 GCA_036267515.1 Rhizomicrobium sp. | reverse complement strand
CGGTAAATTCACTCTTGACGGGAGTTTCGGATGTGGGTGCGGCTGGCTGCTAGTGCGTTGGTTCTTCTAGGGTTTGTGGCCTTTTCGGCAGTGGCGGAGGCGGCGGATGCGCCGGGCCAGCATTTCGATATTCAGCCCTCGAGCCTTCCCAAGCCCTATGCCACGGCGGCGGCGGACAACTCCTCGCAAGGAATTGCGCGGCCTTCGGGCGCGTTGCCGCAAGCGCCGAAGGGCTTCGCGGTCTCATTGTTCGCGGACAATCTCTCCAATCCGCGGTGGATGGCTGTCGCGCCGAATGGCGACGTGTTCCTCGCCGAACCAGACGCCAACAGGATCACATTGCTGCGCGATACCAAGGGCACGGGCCATGCCGATGTCCGCATGATCTACGCCACGGGTTTCGACAAGCCGCACGGCCTCGCACTCCACAACGGCTATCTCTATGTCGGCGACGTCAACGCGGTGTGGCGCATTCCTTACAAGGACGGCGACACCAAAGCCGGTCCGCGCGAGCGCGTCACCCAGCAGCACGATCTGGGTATCGGCGGGCACTTCACGCGCGACATCGCGTTCGCGCCGGACGGTACGCTCTATCTCGCCATCGGATCGAACGAGAACGTCGCCGAAAACGATCCGCCGTTCCGCGCCGCGGTGAACGTCGTCAAACCGGACGGCACACTCGCGCAGTTTGCAACCGGCATCCGCAATCCTGTCGGCATCGCATTCTATCCCGGCACAAATCAGGTTTGGGTGAGCGTCAACGAGCGCGACGGATTGGGCGACGGTCTGGTTCCCGATTATCTGACGCATCTGAATCAAGGCGGCTTCTACGGATGGCCGTGGGCGTACACAGGACATAATCCGGATCCGGTTTATGGACCCAAGCGCCCTGACATGGTGGCGAAAGCGACGGTGCCCGATGTTCTCTTCCAGTCGCACTCCGCGCCGACGGGTTTGGTTTTCTACGAAGGCAGCCAGTTTCCTGCCGAATACAAATGCGACGCGTTCGTTTCCCTGCATGGTTCGTGGAATGCATCGAAGCCGACCGGCTACAAGGTCGTGCGCGTGCATTTCGCGAATGGAAAACCCGCCGGCGGCTACGACAATTTTCTCACCGGATTCTGGAACGGCTCTTCGAGCCCGGCGAAAGTCTGGGGTCGGCCCGCTGGTCTCGCGGTCGCCAGGGACGGCAGCCTTCTTGTCGCCGACGATGAAGGCAAAGCCGTCTGGCGCGTGCGCTATACGGGCAAGTGATTTTCCGGTCTGGTGTTTGCGAACCGGCTGTGATTCCTTCTGCGCCGGTTCGCTGGGGGCACACATGAATCGACTCGCGTTGATGATGCTGGTGGGCATCGCCGTCAGCGGTTGCAGCGGCGGCGGGTTCGCCGGCATCGGCGGCAACGAACTCGAACCCGGCGACAAGGTTCGCGACGAGAAAGCCGCGATCGAAATCGCACAGCACGAATGCAGCCAGGGTGCGAAGGAAGGCTGGGCCTACACGTGGCATGCCAAGCTCGACGGCAACAACTGGAAGGTCTGGTCCGGCCCCGAATATGACGGCCATCACGTGATGGAACTGAAAGTCGCCAAATCCACCGGCGAAGCCACGGAATGCCTCAGATATGCGGGCTAGAGCCGTTTGCCTTGACAGGGGTTGCCACCCTTCCTAGATAGCCCGCCTTCGCCGGAGGAATCCGGCCCAGGCAATGGCTTGGGGCTGTAGCTCAGTTGGGAGAGCGCCTCGTTCGCAATGAGGAGGCCAGCGGTTCGATTCCGCTCAGCTCCACCAAATTTTCCGGATGCTCCGGAAAATTTGGACGTCCGAAGCCTTGGCGAAAAAGAGGACTATGTTTTCGCTTTCACCGCCCGCCGCGCCGCTCAGGAATATCTAAATGGTCAATCCTTTTGTCTGGCTCGCGCTCGAACTCATCTCGCTTTACACATGGGTCATCATCATCGCGGTCGTGGTGAGCTGGCTCGTCGCGTTCGGCATCGTGAATGTCTACAATCACATCGCGCGCAGCATCGTGCAGGCGCTGGATGCGATCACCGAGCCGGTGTTCCGCCAGGTCCGCCGCGTGATACCGCCCATCGGCGGCCTCGATCTTTCGCCCCTGATCGTGCTCATTGCGCTGCAATTCCTGAGCTACCTGATTTCCTATTACGCCATCTATCTGTGAGCGCGCGGCCATGAGCGCGAAGATCATCGATGGAAAAGCCTTCGCCGCGAAATTGCGCGAGAAGGTCGCGGCAGAGGCGGCGCGGCTGAAGGCCGAGCACAATCTGGTGCCGGGACTGGCGACGGTTCTCGTCGGCAACGATCCGGCGAGCGAAGTCTATGTCCGCAACAAGGGCAAGACGGCCGAAGCCATCGGATTCAAGTCGTTCCATTATTCGCTGCCCGCCGATTCCAGCGAGGCGGACGTACTGGCGCGCGTGCGGGCGCTGAACGAAGACCCCGCGGTGCACGGCATTCTCGTTCAGTTGCCCATGCCCAAGCAGGTTCGCGAAGCCGCGGTTCTCGATCTGCTCGATCCGCGCAAGGATGTGGATGCGTTGACCGCGGTGAATGCGGGCCTGCTTGTCAGCGGCCGCGCCAGGCTTGTGTCTTGCACGCCCGCCGGCATGATGATGCTGCTCAAGGAGTATGTCGGCGACATCGCCGGCATGAACGCGCTGGTGATCGGCCGTTCGTTGCTGTTCGGCAAGCCCGCCGCGCAACTGCTTCT
>DATAVW010000154.1:0-17007 GCA_036267515.1 Rhizomicrobium sp. | reverse complement strand
GATGTCGCGCTCGACCGGGAAAAGCTCGCTGTCTATCCGTTCTCGAGGTTGAGCAACACGGCGAACGTACTGATCATGCCGGCGATCCACTCCGCTTCAATTTCAACCAAGCTTCTGCGGGAAGCCGGAGACGTGACCGTGCTGGGCCCGCTCCTCATCGGGCTGGAGAAGCCAGTGCAAATTGCACCGCTGGGCGCCAAAATGAGCGAAATCTACAACGCATCGCTTATTGCAGCCCTCTGATCCCGGAGCGCCGGTTTGGCTCCGCCAGCAACCCAGCGATCAGACTCAAAGCAAACAGGATCAGGAAGACAACGAATACGACCTGCGCGATGCCGGCGGAAGCCGCAGCAATCCCACCAAATCCAAAGATGCCGGCGATGCCGGCGATAACCAGAAACGTGATGGCCGAACGAAGCATACGATAACTCCCACAAGACCTTTGCGCACGTCCTCTCACCGAACGTATGTCCTGGGCAGCCGTTCCGGCTGGAAACACCGATATAGCAAAATGGACGACAGGCTGACCGAGTGCAGCGTTCGCTACGGAGCGTCGACCCGCGGAAGCTTTGCGACATCCGGCTTGGACATCGTCGTGACGAGGACGTTCCGGCTCTTCACATATTTCAACCGGCTCGCGTCGATGCGCACGACGCCTTTCCCCACATCGGCATCGACAGCTTTCACGGTCCCATCGCTTACGTCTACCGAATGCACATGTCCAAGTACGTCGCCCCACAGGCTCTTGATCTTGGCGCTTGAAAGCGTCTGTTTCGGATTGCTGACCTTCTGGACAGGGACCGCAGCCCTGATTTCAGCCGGCGTCAGCGGCTTCTGCAGTTCGACCGTTTTCTCGTTCTTCTTGGTCTCGGTCGATGCAGTGACCTCGGCGATCTTCGGAGCGGGCTTGGTTCCGTTGCTGGTTTCTGCAGGTTTGGTGTTGGGGCCATGTGCATTCGCTTCGGCCCGTTCGGCAGTTTCCTTATGCGGATTTGGCCGCGGCGCGATATTATACGCGTGTTGGTCGATGGTAGGCTGTTCCACGCTGCTTTCCGGTGGCGGCGGAGGGGGTGGAGAATAGCGATCATCGACGTATCCCAGGCATCCCGCTGTCATCAGCGTGATCGCCCCCATTCCAACAACTATGAGAACCTTACGCATGTGACGTCTCCCCACCAAAAGCCCATCGTAAACAAACGTTAGCATTCGCCCCAAGTTCCATGACACGAACGTCTGCCGAACATTAGCCGCGGGCTTTGACGGAATGGTTGGCCGGGAACACCCCCAGTCGCTGAAGCGGAGGAAGTGCGGCTAATCTCCTAGTGAGACGCCGTCACGCCGCGGATCAGCGCCGCCTGTGTAGCCGCCCGGCACCCGTTCAACGATGTGCAAGCCGCTCCCCAAATCGCGCTCGACCACGTTGTGCCCCATTGCGGTCAGTTGCGGGCCGAGCGCATCGATCGACGTGCCGGTTTCCAGGATCGTCGGGCCATTCGGATTGGCGAAGTGCGGCTCGCCCGCCGCCTGCTGCGGCGAAAGATTGCCGTCCAGCATGCCGACGAGTGCCTCCGCCACATAAGTAATAATCATCGGCCCGCCGGGCGACCCCGCGGCAATTTTGAATTTGCCATCGGGACCGAACACGATGGTGGGCGACATGGCGCTCATCGGCCGCTTGCCTGGTGCGGGCGCATTCGCCACCGGCTTGCCATCACGGGTGGGCTCGAAGGAAAAATCCGTGAGCTGATTGTTGAGGAAGAAGCCCTTTGCCATCGTCTCGGAACCGAAGATGTATTCGATGGTGGTCGTCATCGACACCACTTCGCCCGAATCGTCCACCACCGAAAGATGGCTGGTGCCGGGAAGTTGTGGTGTGCGCTGGGGTGCGTAAGGGGAATGCGTCATCGGCGGCGTGCCAGGCGCAGCGGTTCCCATGTCCCGCTTCGGATTAATCAGCAACGAACGTGCGTGCAGATATCCCCGATCGAGCAGGCCTGCGACCGGCACGTGAATGGTGTCCGGGTCACCCAGGTATTGCGCGCGGTCGGCAAAGGCGAGGCGCTCAGCTTGCGTGACCAGATGCACGCCACTCAGCGTATTCGGCTGAAGTTGCGAAGACAGAAACCGTTCTAACATACCGAGAATCTGCAGCACCGCGACGCCGCCAGAGCTGGGCGGCCCCATCGAGCATAGTCGATAAGTGCGATAGGTGCCGCATACCGGCGGGCGCTCCACCGCGCGATAGTGTGCCAAATCGATGAGCGTCATGCCGCCACGATTGACCGGCGCATGCTGCACCGTGTTCACAATCGCCGCCGCAATCGGACCCGAGTAGAACGCCTTTGCACCGCCTCGCGCGATCAATGTCAGAGTTTGAGCGAGTTCCGGATTTTTCAGAATTTCGCCTTCGTGGAGCGGCGTTCCGTCCTTGTGATACAGGTACCGACGGATGTCTGGCATCTTCGCCATCTCGGGAGACTCGGCAATTTCCGCCGCCATTTTTCGGCTAACTGGAAATCCCCGTTCGGCCAAACGAATGGCTGGATCGAACAGAGTCGCCCATTTGAGTTTGCCATAGCGCTTGTGTGCGAGGGCCAATACGGCGACGTCGCCTGGCACGCCGACCGACAATCCGCCGGGAATCGCATCCATGTGCGGGCGGGGCTGTCCGTTCGCATCCAGAAACATGCCGGGGGTCGCCGAGGCCGGTGCTGTTTCACGCCCATCGAAGCTCGTCACCCTGTTGTGCTTCGCATCGTAGAGCAGCAGAAAGGCGCCGCCACCGATTCCGGACGATTCCGGTTCAACCAGGGTGAGCACCATCTGCGCGGCAATCGCCGCGTCCACAGCCGAGCCGCCCTTGCGCAGCATCTCGAGTCCCGCCCGCGCTGCGTAGGGATTGGCGGCAGAAATCATATGATGCGCGGCGATCGGCCCACGCGCAAAGGCGCACGGCCCAACAAGCAGCAGCGAAAGGCTGCACGCGAAAATTCTGGCTTTCATTCCAACGCTTCTGACCGACGGCATCGGCCCGCTCATAGCATGCGACAGCGGGAAAGGGACAATCGGCCGGAGGATGGTCTCTTCGGCAACCTATTCGGCGGCGGCGCGAAGGCTGAGGTCTCCGAGCAGACTCTCCGGAATCGCCAGCAATGCAACTTCGCCAACGGCGCGCAGCGAGGGTTCGGAGGCAAGCTGCCCGCTGGCATTGCGGCGCGCCGGCACCAGCGCGCCCGGCCGCCATGTTCGACGATGTCCTCGCATCATCTTATCAAGGAATCCCGCACGGGCTTTCGGATCATCGATTTCTGTTGCCACTTCACGGCAAAGCTGGTCGTAAGTCTCGGTGCGGTCACCGGCTCGCGTGACGGCAAGTTTCGCATAGGGACCGATGATCAGCGACAGCTCGTCGGCGAGTCGCGTGATCGCAGCCGCGGGTCCCAGCCGCTCCACCGCAAGCTGCGACCCCGCACTCGCAATTTCGGGCGTGAGATCGAATTCCGGCACCTCGAAGGCCTCGCCGCGCAACAGCAGATACCGCGAGCTTTCGCTCCATTCGGGCATGACGATACGCTCGTCCGGCGCGTACAGGAGTAGCTTGGCCTCCTTTGCAATTCCTTCCGCCGCGCCTTCGGAAAATCCGGCGGGCAGGACGCGGGCAATTTGCGGAGCTAATTTTTCGGGGTCCTGCAGCAGCCGGTCCAGATTTTCCTGTGTGGACGCCGAAATGGCGCAGGCGGTCGGGTGGGGAAAGGCAATCCGGTTGCGCTGAAAGGAATACCAGATGCGGCGCACGATCTCGCCTTCGATCAGCGTCCGCTCCGGATAGTTGCGCGTCCAATAAAAAATGCGGAACCGCACCGACTCCTTGTCCGGCTCGAAGCTGACAGGTGCAACCGCGATCGGGCGGCTTTTGTCCACCAGTGCCAGATCGGAGACCAGGTCACGCGTCAACTCGCAAATTTGCTGCGGCGGAAAGTCGATAGGACCCAGAAAGCTGAATTCGGCGCGGTGTGCATCGGCGGTGCGCAGCACTTCCGTCGATGCTTCGGTGAGTTTCCCGTTCGGAATCACCATCAGCCGCCCGTCAGGCCGCCGGCCGATCGCTGCGCGCCAATTGAGGGATTCGATACGGACCGCCTCGTTGTCAAGCAACACGCAATCGCCCACATGCACAGCACGGTCGGCATGCAATGCGAGCCCTGCGATCATGCTGGACAGCGTTGGCTGCATGGCAAAACCTACTGCTGCCGTCACAATGGCGGAGGTGGTCAGCACCGCCGTCAAATCGAACCCGAAATAGCGCAAGGTGGCAAAGCTCGCCGCAAAGGTGAGGAGGCCATAGATGATGACGCGCTGAAAGCCGGTGACCGGCGTGCCCATAATGCTTGCAGCAAAGCTGAGGATCAGCTTGCCCACGAGCATGACCGCCAGAACGGCTGTTACGGCGACGGCTGCGCCTTTCAACGCGGCATGCGCGATCCCCACCCCAAGTACCGCATCGCTTTGGGTAAAGACGGCAATGGCCCACAGCAGTGCTGCGAAGAAGGCGGCCGGAATAAGCGGAGAGCGCGCGAGCCTAATCATGCTTGCCTCCGATTTGCGCCAGCGATTTGGCAAGGCTTACCCGCAGGCGCTGTATCGCCTCGGCCACCACCCGAATTTCCCGGGCGCCGCCAAGAGGCAACTCGGGCGCACTCGCTGTGGAACGGCTCGCCTGGTCAGCGGCCTGCGCAAGACTGTTGAGCGGAGTCGCGACGGTCGCCTCCAGTGAAGCGGTCAGCGCGAAGTAAGCGAGCGCGAAAATCAGCGTGAGGCCACCGATCAGCAGGCTCTCCAACTCCAGCGTGCTGCGAAATTGCTGCGTTACCGGCACCGTCAGCAATTGCACGCCGACAATTTCATTCATGTGCCAGCCGAAGCCATTGTTCGGGCCGTATTTTGCCACCATCAGTTTGGGCGCACGCTGCGGCGTGTCATGGCAAACGATGCACTTTTCGTCTTTGATCTGAATCGGCCGCGCGAGATAGAAAAGCCGCTGTCCGCTTTCATCCAGCGTTCCGCGAATTTCCTTAAGGCCTGCGCCGTTGCGGAACTGGCGGATGAGATCGACTTCGAATGGCCCTGCGCGGTCCGCATTCGACGTAGGATTGAGCGCGGCCTCCCGATAGGTATAGGCGGCATCGCCCGCGCTCACGCTGCGGAACACGGTCTGGGCTGCGAACGCCGGCACCGTTTCCTCGTGAAACACCGCGTCGTTCAGCTTGGTGAAATTGGGCAGAATATGCGCGGTGGTGTAGCCGCGCACGGCCATAGCTGACGACAGCATCAACTCCGCCTGCTGGCCGGCGCTTTGCATCGCAGCGTGCTCAAGCAAAAAATAGAAGCCGCCTCCGCCAGCGAACAGCGCGATCAGAAAGATGATCAGCAAATTGCGGCGAATGATGCCGCGAATGGTGGGTACAGTCATCGAAGAGCCCCGGCCAGGCGAACCGAGCACAAGCTTCGTTCAGGCGCTTGAGCGGGACAAGTCCTTTCAGTCCACAAGGGCAGAATAGACGAGCGTACGCAAATCGCGCCGCAAGGCGAGGCGCGTCGGGGTTCCGATCACCTGGGTCATGAAAACGACCGCAAGATCTTCTTTTTGATCGATCCAGAACGCAGTTGAAGCGGCACCGCCCCAGAAATATTCGCCGGCGCTGCCGGGTATGTGTGTCCTTGCGGGATCCATGGTGACGGCGCAGCCAATGGAGAAACCCACGCCGGCATAACCTGCCTCGCTGAACATACCTTCGCTAGGCACCATGTCGGCCATCAGCTTGCCCTCAGGCAGCAGATTGAGGCGGAACAGTTCCACCGTCTTCGGCGAGAGAATGCGCACACCATCCAGTTCGCCGCCATTCAGCATCATGCGGCAGAAGCGTATGTAGTCCGCCGCCGTGGAGACCAGGCCGCCACCACCTGATTCCAGCTTCGGTGGCGCAGCGTAAGGCGAGTTTAAAGCGTCGTCCTGTATTTGGAGTCCGCCTCCTTTGTCGGGCATGTAGCAGGAAGCCAAACGATCCAATTTGTTCGCAGGCACCCAAAATCCGGTATCACCGATGCCGAGCGGTTCAAAAATCCTGGTACGGAGGAACTCGCCGAACGTTTGGCCGGAAAGTTTCTGCACGAGGTAACCCAACACATCGATGGAGACCGAATAGTTCCAATGATCACCGGGCGAAAAATCGAGAGGCACGTTCGCAAGCTGCTCGATGAACGTGTCAAGGCCGCCCTGCGTCTGGAAATCTCCGATTTTGAGGCGGCGGTATTCAGCGTCGATGGCCGTGCGCATCAGAAACCCATAGGTGAGGCCCGATGTATGTGTGGCGAGATCGATGATCTTCATCTGACGCCGGGGCGGCACAGTGAGAAACTGGCTGCCGGCGTTGACAGTGAGGCTCGGGACGCCGCTGACATAGACGCGCAGATCCTTCCATTCCGGAATGAACGTATGCACAGCGTCGTCCAGCGCGATGCGGCCCTCCTCCACCAGCATCATCAGGGCGACCGCCGTGATCGGTTTCGTCATCGAATAGATGCGGAAGATCGCATCCTCGCGCATCGGTTTGTTGCGCTCGATGTCTATCGAGCCGGCGGCACTCGCATGCGCAAGTTCGCCACGTCGGAACACCTGCACGAGGAAGCCTGGCAGCAAACCACTATCGACGTACTTCTCCGCCATCCTGCGGTGCAGCCGATCGAGCCGCTCGCTGGAAAGGCCGATGGCTTCCGGCTTCATGGGGAAGACTCCTGATCGGTTCGGTTGGTCATGCAAGCGCGATGGGAGTCATCTGCGTGCTGACATATAAGGTGAACAGAGCCCCGCTACTTTCCGCGGGCCACGAAAAACGGATTGGCGAACTTCTCCTCCACCTTGCCATAGGTGAACGGCCGGCCGTCGATCGTAGTGACGCTGCCGCCTGCGGCCGCAAGGACTGCATGGCCCGCAGCGACATCCCACTCCATGGTGCGTCCAAGCCGCGGATAAATGTCGGCCTCGCCGGCCGCGAGCAGGCAGAATTTCAGTGATGATCCCGCGGCTGCGAACTCCTTCACGGGAAATTTCTGAAGGTACTCTTCCGTCTGGTAATCGCGATGACTGCGGCTGGCGACGGCAACCAATCCGTCCGCCGGTGCCGGGCGGGCGGCAATCCGCTTTGCGGCTGAAAAATCCGGTGCCTTGCCGGCTTCAGTCGCTATTTCGAACGCCCCGCCCGTGGCCTCGCCGATGAAAAGACGATCCTTTGCCGGCAGATAAACCACGCCGCGCACCGGATTGCCGTTGTGGATTTCGGCGATGTTCACGGTGAACTCGCCGTTACGGCTGATAAACTCCTTGGTGCCGTCCAGCGGATCGACAAGGAAGAAGCGGGCGCCAATTTCGCTCACCCGCCCGGCGGCCGCTTCCTCTTCGGCGATGATTGGCACATCCGGCCACTTCGCCCTCAAACGCTCGAGGATATAGCGTTCGGCGTCCTCGTCCGCCGCCGTGACAGGCGACTGGTCTTCCTTCCGGCGCGCCTCGACGCCTTGCGCATAGTGACGAAGGATAATTTCGCCGGCGTGCCAGGCGATCTCGGCGAACGCAATGGCGGCAGGGGACGGCGAAGACGATTGCGTCATGAGGATTGTTTCCCGTGATCTCGATGGTGCTTGCAAGGCGGAATGGCTTAAACATTCCTTAAGCCGCGCATCGCACAGTTAAGGAAGAAAAACCATAGCGGTTTGCCTGCCCGATGAACGACATAGAATTTGCCGCTTTGCTTGTTTCCCGGGTCTGCCACGATCTGGTGAGTCCGATCGGCGCCGTCGTGAACGGACTCGAAGTGCTGGAAGACGAGCGGGATCCCGGTATGCGGGCGGACGCGATGAAACTTGTCACGTCCAGCGCAGAGCGGGCAGCGGCACGCCTGCAATTCGCACGGATCGCTTTCGGCGCTGCCGGTTCATCAGGTGCACAACTCGATCTGACGGAAGTCGGCCGCATGGTCCATGGGCTGTTCAATGGCAGCAAGGTCGAGTTGGACTGGCGGGCGGCTCCGCTGAATTGGCCGAAAGACTGGGCGAAGCTCCTCATGAACGCGGCGTTGCTCGCTGCCGACAGTCTGCCCCGGGGCGGGCGCGTGTTGGTGACGACCACGGCCGATGCCGCGACGCCGGGGTTCACGGTGCGCGCCACAGGGCAGGGCGCGCGCATCCTCGAGGAAGTCGAGAAAGCAGCCCGCGGCGAGCCCAAAGGACCACTGGATGGCCGCAGCATCCAGCCCTATCTCGCGCATAAGCTCGCGCGCGTGCTGAACGCCGGCCTCACGCTGATCGCTCGCGATAATGAGGTCGAACTGGCGGCGGGCTAGCCTGGGGGCTGCCTAATAGGAGAGTCGCACGCCTCCATACGCCGCGCGGCCGGGCGCGCCATAGCCGAACACCGGTTCGTACTGTACATCCAAAGCATTCTCGAGTCGCGCGTACAGCTCCAGAGAATCCGTCAGCCGATGCGAAGCGAACACGTTCAGTGTCGTATTGCCCGGCAAGGGATTGACCTCCCCTGCCTCGTCGAATCGCCGTCCGACATAGATGACAGTGGCGCCAGCCGACCAGTCTTCCGCAGGTGTCCACGTTACGGTTCCGCTCGCGGTTGCATGTGGGCGCCGGGCCAGATCGAGTCCGGTGGTGAGATCGCTGGCCGTCATGTCGGTGAATGCAGCATTGACGCTGAGAGTGTCGCCGAGATGCGCGGTGGCTTCGACCTCAATGCCCTCGGCCTGCGTGCGGGCGATGTTATCGTAGTAACCAAAGGGCCGTTCCTTGCATACATCCGGCGGCGGATTGGAGAAACAATCCGGCACGAAGAAATCGATTTGTTCGCTGGTGCGGCGATGGAAGTAGGTCGCCTGCGCCACCAGCGCGCCATCGAACAGGCGCTGTTCGATCCCAGCTTCCCAGCCATGCGCCACTTCCGGAGCGAGCGCACGCAGCGGATTGGAGTATTGCGAGAACTGCTCGTACAGAGTGGGCGCCTTGAAGCCGTCACCGTAGTTGGCGTGGAGCACCGTGCCCCAGTCATTCAAAGGCAGCGCCGCCGCGAGTTTCACCGAGTTATGTCCACCGAATTCGCGATCATCGTCGTGCCGAAGCCCCGCCGTCAGGGTGAGCCGGTTGAACAGCGTGAGCATGTTCTGCGCATAGAGGCTCGCGACGTGCGAGTTGCCGGTATCGGTCTCCGGAGGGGCAAACGAGCTGTAGGTTTTTCCGGTGAAGGCGATGTGCTGGTATTCAGCCCCGAAGGTCAGCTGGTCTTCCGGGATGATATCGAGAATGCCCTGATATTCGAATCGCCACGCGGTTCCGTTGTCGCTGGAGTTCTTGTGCACCGTATCAAAGGCCGAATCGTAGAATGACCGATGGCTGTCGGAGCCGATGAAGGCAAGGCGGTTGGTGAACAAGCCATTCCAGAGATCGGCGTTTAGTCCGGCATAGCCGGCGAGCAACGTGTTGCGGCCGTAGGCAAGCGAATCGGCCACGCGAAACGTCGCCGGCGGCACGAAAACGAAATTGTCGTCGAAACTGTCACGGGCATTCGTGTAGTAACTGCGCAGATCGACGCTGATGCCGTCGCTTACGCGAAGGCGGACGTTTTCCGTCGCGCCAATATTGGTGTAGCCGTCGGTTTCCGGATTGCCGTTGCTCGAATCCGCCGCGGAGATTCCGTTGGTGTGGAGGACATTGGCAGCCGCACCATATTCCACGTCCGAGATGGTTCCGTTCGTGCCAGCATTGAGATGATAGGTGGCGAACGCTCCGCTTTCAGCGCTGGCGCGAAGGGCGAGTGGCGCATCACCACCGCGCCGGCTGATGATATCGACCACTCCGCCAATGGCGTCGCTGCCGTAAAGCGTGCTCTGAGGTCCCCGCAAGATTTCCACGCGGTCGATATTGTTCACCAGCAGATCGCCCAGCAGCGCTTCGTTGTCGACCGTGCTCGGATCGTTGATGCGAACGCCGTCAATCAACACGAGCGTCTGTCCCGCTTCTGCGCCGCGAAGACTGACCGTCGCATTCTGCCCGAGGCCGCCGTTGCGCACCGCGATCAGGCCAGGCACCTCCGACAATATATCGGTTAGCGAAACGATTTGCTGTTGTTCAAGCTGGTCCGACGTAATGACGGAAATGGATTCCCCGGTTTTCTGCACCGGTTGCGGTGTGCGCGTGGCGGTGACGACAACAGATTCGCCAGACTCATCCGCACGCGCGGTCGGGACGTTCGTAAGAAATGGAATGAAAAAAAGAAGCGAAAGCTTCCGCATGACTGCCTCCTGGTTCAAGTTCCAGGAGCCGGCGCACGGCGAAACATCCGAATAAGGCACGCATCGATCAGTATCTCCGCCGCGACGACTCCAACTTGTCGCCGCAAGCGGTCACCCGCAGCATCCGGCACACCCCGGCCGAACACAGGACGACGCGTGAGGCAGGTCTCCTGGCTACCGGGTCTTTGCTTTCGTCCGTCTTCCCGAGGCGTACCTCAGTGACATGAATGGACGATCACTCGCCGGCTACAGTTGCGGGGGCAGCCGCGGTTTTTGTCCCGCGTTCCCTTTCATCCCTTTCGGGAACCTCGCGCTGAATTGAACGCTAACTGACTCGGCCAAATTCGGTCAATTGGTCTTTTGAGAGTGGGAAGGCCGGTCAGCGCAAAGATACATGATGCAATTCGCCGCATTGGTGAAATCATCGAAAAGGTGCTGAGAATTAAACGAAATCAGGAGGTTAGATAACTTTATGCTGGTCTGCAGGATACGCGGGAAAGTATTGGCAGCAAACTTGCTGTGTTGGCCCGCGACCGTTGAGCAAACGAGTGCGTTGCGGGGGCTGAGCCGCGGCTTGTACCCGTCTCGACGGAGCCCGCCCCGTACCGAGACGCTGGACCGCACCGGAAAACCATGATTACGATGCCTCAAAAGAGAGCAATACGCGCGCCGAACGGGTGGCGTTTTCATGGGGGTGTCGCGTGAACTTGGTCGTCAGCAACCAGGCCCGGTGCAAGGTCGCCGGGCACACACCTGTATTTCGGTAGAGCATGGAACAGCCCACCCACGATTTAAGACCCTTCCAATCGAACGCCGTGCAATCGACAGAGCGGCGCGCGATTAGCATAGGTGTCGTCGCCCTCATCCATGTGGTGGCGATTTATGCATTGGCAACAGGCCTTGCCTCCCAATTGGTCCAGAAGGGGCTGGAGGAGATCAAGGCCGAGGTGGTGCAGGAAAAGCCGCCGGACATGCCGAAAACGCCTCCACCGCCCCCACCCGAATTGCAGAAGCCGCCGCCGCCTTTTGTGCCGCCGCCGGATATCAATCTGCAGACAGAAACGACGGCGCCAACCATCACGCAGGTGACGACGGCCATCACACCGCCGCCGCCACCCGCGCCACCCAAAGCCGCACAGCCACCGGCCATTACGGCGCCGGCCTCAATCGGCCGGCCGCACAATTGTCAGAGCAAATATCCGCCGCTCGCGATGCGGCTCAACCATGAAGGCGTGACGACGATCGGCTTTACGATCGAACCTAACGGCAGCGTAACCAACGTGCATGTCATTGATTCGAGCGGACACGACGAATTGGATCAGGCAGCGATTCCGTGTGCTTCCAGCTGGACCTACAAGCCAGCGCTACAGAACGGACAGCCGGTGGCTGTTCCCTGGACGACAAAAGTCGTCTGGAAGCTGACTGGGCAGTAATTTCGGACAAACAATGTTGAACAATAAACGGAGCATCGGAGACATGATCTCGAAGAACCTGGTGATCGCAGCGGCGATCCTTTTCCTGTCGGGCGCCACCGCCGGGCAGGCGCTTGCACAAGCAGGCGGTCAGCCAGCGGGGCAGACCGCGGCGCAACCTGCAACGCCTGACACAGGCAACGCTGCCGCCCCGGGTGCTGCAAATTCTGCGGCAACACCGGATCAGAACGCAGCCGGCGCAACGCCTGGCGCCGCACCGAATGCTGCTCCGGCAACGGCCGCCCCAGCTTTGGCCGCGCCGCCTCCGGCCGCCGGCGGCACGGGCGCAACGACGCAGAAGGAGAACCCCTATGGTCTCCGCCAGCTATGGGAAGGCCAGAACGGGCATGCCGACTGGGTGGCGCGCGGTGTGATGATCCTGCTGGCTCTGATGTCGATCGGCACCTGGTACATTTTCTTTATGAAGTTCTGGGAGCAACAGCGCGTGCTCGGACAGTCACGTCAGGTTGAGAAGCGGTTCTGGAGCTCCAACAATCTGAACGAAGGCATTGATCAACTGGCCAAGAACAGCGTGTTTCGGACCGTTGCAGAAAGTGGCGTGCGCGCTTCTTCCGGCGCGTCCGGCATGATGAACCTCAACGACTGGGTTGCCATGTCGCTGAACCGGCAATTGGAGGAGATCAACGCACGGCTCCAAGGTGGCGTGGCGTTTCTCGCGTCAGTTGGATCGGTGGCGCCGTTCGTGGGACTGTTTGGTACGGTCTGGGGCATTCTGAACGCCCTTATCGCCATCGGTGTGGCCGGCCAGGCGTCGATCGACAAGGTCGCCGGTCCGGTTGGCGAGGCGCTGATCATGACGGCCATAGGCCTTGCCGTCGCGGTGCCCGCGGTGCTGCTCTATAACTACCTCGTCCGCCGCAATAAGGTGATCAACGAGAAACTCCGCAGCTTCGCGAGCGATCTCCAAACCTATCTGATCACCAAGGGACGTTAGGCAAAGCGAGGTAACGCCCCATGGCCATGCAGGTCGCATCTCCGGAATCGGATGAAGCGGAACTGACCACCACCATCAACGTGACTCCGTTGGTCGACGTGATGCTGGTGATGCTGATCATCTTTCTGATCACCATTCCGGTGATCGTGAAGGTGGTTCCGGTCACTCTGCCGAACGCCAGGAATATCCCGACCACGACAAAGCCTGAGAACATCGTGCTGGCTGTGGATCGGGATGAGAACATTTACTGGAACAACCAGCCCGTGGCGAGCAATCAGGAACTGATCCAGCGCCTCGAGGACGCGATGATTCGCGCTCACAACGCTGGGGCGCCCTTGCCGGAGGTGCACATCCGGGCCGACCAGAACGTACGGTTCGAAGCGGTCGGCAAGCTCGTATACGACGCGCAGCGCGCCAGTGTTCCGAAGCTCGGGTTTCTCACTGAGCCGCGCAATCAAGGTCCATAATCTTCAGACCGGGGATATCCGATCATGGCAATGAACATTGGAAAAGGTGACGGCGACGACAGCGTTTTCCTTGATATTAATATGACGCCGCTCATCGATGTGATGCTGGTGCTGCTCACCATGTTGATCATCACCTTGCCGATCCAAACACACGCGGTGAAGCTGGACATGCCGGTCGGGCACCCGCCGCCGCCGCTGATCCAACCGACAGTTGACAACATCATGGTCGATTTCGACGGGACCATTTACTGGAATCAGCAGGCGGTGGATTGGAAAACACTGGATGCCTACTTTTATCAGCAGGGCCAGAAGCCAGTTGAAGAGCAGGATGAAATCCACATCACCGCCAACCGCCTCGCAAAATATGACACGGTTGCCAAAGTGATGGCCAATGCCCAGCGCCGCGGCGCCGTGAAAATCGGCATCGTGAACACCAACAATTACATCTGATCGGGACAAGAGGCTGGCCAAGACGAACACCGCCTCCAGCTTCCGCTCCGAACGAGGACATTGATGAATTCGAAAATCCTGCAAGCTGTAGGGCTGGCTCTTCTTTTGGGCGGCGCAGCGTTGGTTCCGTCCTTAATGCCCATTGTCTCGACGGCGCACGCCGCAACTGTCCGTCCGGCGGTGGGCAAGCCGTTGCAACAGGCGGTCTCGCTGGCCAATGCCGGCAAGGGCGCGGCCGCCATGGAGAAGGTTCACGAGGCGGAGTCGGCCGGAAAACTCACGGCCTCCGAGCAGTCTGCTATCGCACAGACAAGATCGTTCATTGCGGCGAAAACAGGTGCGGGCGGCAGCGCGCTTGGCTGCAAAGCAAAATTTGCGACCGATTACAATGCGGGCCGCTACAAAGATGTGGTGGGCGCTGACGCAGCCTGCTTGCGCAAAAGCGGCGGCCTGGATTTCCAAAGTCAGGTGATCGTGGCCCAAGCCTATTACCTGATGGGCGACTACGCCACGGCCATCAAACTGCTGCGCGGCCTCGGCAATAGCGACCAGGTGCTATCGCTCCTGATGAGTGCTGCTGCCAAATCCGGCGATACGCAAACGGAAGGTCTGGTCGCCGAGCGGCTGATCCTGCAAGGCCAGTCGAAATATTGGACCTACATGCTGGCCGCGGCAGATCGCATGCCGAAGCTCACCGACCACCTGAACCTGGACATCAATCGCGTCCGGTACCTGACCGGAAACATGCGGAACGCTGAAGATTATGAGTTGCTGACCCAGCTGGCACTTGAGTTTCACTTTCCGGCCGAGGCGCTTGCCGTCGCGCAAAAGGGATTCGCGTTGAAGCTTCTTCAGGGTGAGCGCGATACGCGCCTGCTGAACCTTGCGCAAACTCAGGCCCAGAAGGACACCGCCAACCTGCCGAACCTTCAGAAAAAGGCGAACGCCGGCAAAAGTGGCGATGATCTGGTGTCTTACGGCGAAAACCTTTGGGGCCGAGGGCAGTACAACGATGCCGTCAATGCGATACAGAGCGGGATCACCAAGGGCGGCTTGAGCAAGCCTGAGGAGGCGCAGATCTCGCTTGGAATCGCGCAACTCTCAGTGGGGCAGAAGGACGCAGCGATCAAAACTTTCGCGGACGTCAAAGGTACTCCGGCTGCGCAATCCGTGGCGCATCTCTGGAGCGTCTATGCCCGCTCCGGAGGTACTGCAGGCGCCGCCAGCAACAAGTCCGCGCCATCGGCAGGGGACGGCAAGAAACGTCACCACTGACACTCACGCCCGCTGAAGTTGAGGCTCTGCTGCTGAGCCTCAAAGTGTCTGCCGTCGCGGTGTTGGGTGCGCTTCCGTTTGCAATTCTTGCAGCGGCGGCGCTTGCACATCGGACTTTTCCGGGCAAGGCGCTGGTCGATGGCGTGCTCCACATGCCGCTGGTGTTGCCACCTGTTGTGGTCGGGTATTTGCTGCTCCTGATTTTCGGCACACGCGCCCCGGTGGGCGCCTGGTTGTTCGGCCATTTCGGAATCCGTTTCGTCTTCAGCTGGACCGGTGCGGCTCTCGCTGCGGCGCTGCTGACTTTTCCGTTTCAGGTGCGGGCGATCCGTTTCGCCATCGAAAGCATCGATCCGCGGCTGCGTGATGCTGCGGAAACCTTGGGGGCGGGCTGGGCTGACCGGACGATAAATCTGGTGCTGCCGCTCGCGCTGCCCGGCATTGTGGCGGGCGCGATCACGGCATTTGCCGTAAGCCTCGGCGAGTTCGGCGCGATTATCACTTTCGTTTCGAATATTCCCGGCGAGACCCGCACGTTGCCGCTCGCGATCTATGCAGCTTTGCAAACACCCGACGGTGAGGCGGAGGCTTTCCGCCTTTCCGCCTTATCAATTCTGCTCGCCATAGCCGGTCTTGCGTTCGCTGAGTTGGCGAACCGCCGGGCCCGCGCTGCCGTCGGTCCATGAGCATCGCAGTCGCAGTCCGGCAGCGGTATGGGAGCTTCACACTTGATGTCGCGTGTCGCGTTGAGCGGAATGGCATTACTGCGCTGTTCGGACCGTCCGGCGCCGGCAAGACGACAATCCTCAACGCTATTGCGGGACTGCTGCGCCCGGAAAGCGGTCGTATTACGATTGGCGGACGTGTGCTGTTCGATAGCACGGCTGGCGTGTGGCTGCCTGCCCGGGAGCGGCGCATCGGCTATGTGTTTCAGGATGCGCGACTTTTCCCGCACCTGACCGCTGAGCGGAATCTGCGCTTCGGCTGGCGGCGATCGCGCAAGCCAATGCCGGAGCAGGAGATTGCGAAGATCGTGCAGATGCTTGGGCTTGAGCTGTTATTGCAGCGCAAGCCTGCAAACCTATCCGGTGGAGAAAAGGCGCGGGTCGCGTTGAGTCGCGCGCTGTTGGCAAGCCCAGACGTTCTCCTGCTCGACGAGCCACTTGCCGCGCTCGATGCAGCGCGCAAGAACGAAATTCTACCGTATCTCGAACGGCTACGCGACGACGCGCAAGTGCCGATGATCTATGTCAGCCATTCACTCGACGAGGTTTCACGCCTGGCGCAGCAGATCGTTATCCTGAAACAGGGCGGCGTCGCCGCAAACGGTTCCATTTTTGATGTGTTGACGGATCTGCGCCTTCCGGACTTTACCGGCGCTTCGCCCTATGGCGCAGTGATCGAAACCACGGTCACACGTCATATTGAGGCCAGTGGCTTGACTATTCTTGCCTTCGCGGGGGGCGAGCTGGTGGTTCCGCTGATGGACCGACTCGTTGAGACACGATTGCGTACGCATGTCCGTGCGGAAGATGTGATGATCGCGCGGGAAGAACCGCGCGCCATCAGTGCCAACAATGTGCTTCCCACCACGATAGACGGTCTGCGCGAAAGCACGCCGGAGCATGTCGATCTTCGCTTGCTTTGTGGCTCGACGGCCCTGATCGCGCGCATTACACGCGCATCTTGGGCGAGGTTGGAATTGCAGCAAGGCATGCCGGTGTTCGCCATCGTGAAGTCCGTGACGGTCGCGCCGCAAATTTCCTAGCCGCCTAAGAGCCCACCAAAAGGCGGCGGACTATACGGTATCGCGCAACAGGTCCAGCAGGGTAGTGCCTAGCGCCGCCGGATTTTCGGAAACGCGGATTCCGGCGGATTTCATCGCCTCGATCTTTGATTGTGCGCCTCCCTTGCCGCCGGAAATGATGGCGCCGGCATGCCCCATCCGTCGTCCGGGCGGTGCCGTCACGCCGGCGATGAAACCCACCACAGGCTTCTTGATTTTGCTGCGCTTGAGAAACTCTGCCGCATCTTCTTCCGCA
>DATAVW010000153.1:0-9869 GCA_036267515.1 Rhizomicrobium sp. | reverse complement strand
ATGCTGCCTCTATGATACGATAATAATACACGAATGCTTTTCCCGAATCCCCTGACTTACAGGCAATCCAAAACTGAAGAAGAATGTCGTCAATCGGCTGAGAGTCGATATGCGTAGGAAACTCTCCGTGTAGAAATCTTACTTTCGAATTCCACGCGTCAGCCTTCGGAGGCCACATAAGAATATAGGGTGAGGCAGAATCGAAATACGTCATATAGAAATTCAGATGCCGCACGAGTTTCGTTATGGCGTCATCGTTCCAATCAAGCTCCTTAATCCAGAAGCATGTTGGCTGCCCAATTCCCTGAGGTGGATCAGGCGGCGCCGCTTGTTTAGCGGCCGCCTTTTTAATATCGAGCTGCCAATGAGCGTACATATAGAAGGACTGTAAATTTCGATGCTGCGTTTCGGAGACGCCGACAGGGATTGCCGTCTCAGCCATCAACAAAAGGCGTTCACTTGCGCGGCCAAACTCGCATTCGTATTGGCGTCCCTCCATCGCAAATACAAATTTGCGCCCGAACACATTTCGTGAGCTGTCCTTAGGGGTATATGCCGTCCAAATAACCTCAAGCGAGCGCATGTCGCGATGGTAAACTGCTGTTAGGGCCGGTGGCAGCAGCAGATTATTTAGAGCAGATGCTAAATCGGCGGGGTCATCCGGAACATAGATGACAAGGCCATCCTCACCCCAAGGCTTCTTTATCGCAATCCGCTCATTTGCACCTCTCGTGACGGTTTCGATAGAACTCCCTGTATTGGCCTCCAGGAATGCGGAGAATACCTGCCTGACTTGCAATAGCTTGGCGTTCTCGTTTTCGTTACCCGGCTCTGACATTGCAGCCCCCTTATGTGCTATGATGGAACCATGAAGAACTCGGCCTCGGATATCGAGCAGCGCCGCGATGCGCTGCTTCATCAATTGCTAAAAACGCCCCCGCAGCCGCGCCCCAAACGGGAGCGACCGAAGTCGAAGCCTAACCGGACTCGCGTGAAGCGCGCCAGCGTAGGAAAGCCCTAGCCTTTTGCTTGTTAGTGAGCGGTTTCGTCAGGCTGGCGATAGAGGAGCCGCTTGCCCTTTGCACCTGCTAGCAGGTCAGCCGCTCTCTCTTCTCCCGTCATGTGACGGTTGCTGTATCTCCAGTCGAATTCCTTCAAGTAACGATGAAGGTGGGCTTCTGACAGGCTGTGGAATTGCCCGTAAATGCCGCGCTTTAGAATGGCGAAGAAACCCTCGGCACTGTTTGAGTGAATGTCTCCCCGCGCATATTCGCCAGCGGTGTGGTTTACCTTTTCATGGCGGGCGAATTCCTTGCCCGGATGAAAATACTCTCCACCTTCGTCTGTCATAAGCGTGGACGAACGAAGCACGTTGCGAAACAAGACGGGGCGAAGCGTCTTGCCGCTCACGTTGGCAATATGGTGTGAACGGGCCTTGCCGCCACGCTCAATGAGAGTGTGGACTACTTGCTTGCCAGCGCCGCC
Source organism: Rhizomicrobium sp. (assembly GCA_036267515.1). Lineage (GTDB taxonomy): Bacteria > Pseudomonadota > Alphaproteobacteria > Micropepsales > Micropepsaceae > Rhizomicrobium. Next base: position 8,384 of record DATAVW010000153.1, on the reverse strand, counting down.
TTGCATCCCATCCTTACGCTTGCTGCGATGCTTGTTTTTCTCTTTGCCGCCAACATACGTGATATCTGCTTCCACGATCTTGCCTTCGCCGCCGAGTGGCCCGCCTTCATGCGGCGCGGGTGTACATTCGCGGAGCCGATGAAACAGAAACCACGCCGTCTCGTAATTGGTGGCGATATGCCTTTGCAGTTGAAGGGCGCTCATTCCCTTTTTTGCGTCAGCCATGAATTGAGCGGCCAGAACCCATTTCGTGAGAGGGATATGCGAGCGTTCCATAACCGTGCCGACAGTCACAGAGAACGGCTTGCGGCAATCCTTGCACTTGTACACGCCCGGACGTGTGGACTTGCCCGCCAGCTTGGTTATGCGGTCGCCATATTGCCCGCAGCGTGGACAGGTCGCGCCAGCATCGCCCCAAAGCACGCGCTCAAGGTGTTCGCGGGCCTTGGCCTCATCGTGAAAGATGGGATCGGAAAGGCTGAATTTCTTTGGTTTCGCGGCTTTTGTCATGGCGGTCTCTCGTTCTTGAGACCTATATAGCGAGTCAGCCGTGGTACGTCAACCGGATAGTTCCCCTTTTTTTGCAAACGAATACCGTCGGCGGCACGCATTTTCTGCCGAACAAAACGAACAATTTCGCTGGGAAGGGTGGCCGATCCACCTCCCCGCTTCGCAGCGAAGGAGCCGAGGGGGACCCTCCTCCTTTTTTTTTTGCAAAACAACTCCAGGCCGATTCCCCAACGCAATCAGAGGCTTGCTCTCGCGCCTCGCCGGGTCTGGCCGGCGAGGGCAGCGGGCCGGGGGGAGGGGTCGTGCATCCGTGAAAACGAGTCGATGTGGCCTCTCGGGAGGCGAGCACAACATGTGGAGGCCGGACGGCTCCGCTCGAAGAATGGGTATGGTAATGGAAACTGCGGAGGCGTGGTGCCTCGCCGCGACATCAAGCTGCGGGATTCACACGATCCGCAGTGATGGCCTGGCGCCGGGCTCGGGCTCGGGCGACGGAAACAGCGCGTGGATCAGGAAGCCGAGCGTGGCCGCGCCATGCGAATTTCCGCGCGCTTCGGCGGTGTGCATGGCCTCGGCCAATCGGTCGTTCAGAATCTTCGGGTCGGCGCCGAGCTCCAGCACGGTGCGCGCCAGAATGCACAAGGCATCGAACAGGGCGCCTTCGTGTTCGCTCAGCGGCCGGTCAGCGCGCATTGCGGGGCGCTTCGCCGGTTTCCGCTTTCAGCCAGGCACAGGCGCGATCGGGATGCGCGGCCCACACTTCGCCGGCCTTGTCTTTGGGGCGATAGAACAATGTCTCGTCCGCATTGCAGCCGGCCTTGAGGCCGCTCGACAGAGATTCATCGGTGCAGAATCTGCGGAACGCGCGCTCGATCTCGTCCTCGAATTTCAGGGGAATTTCTTCGCCGGCATTTTTGCGCCGCGTGCGCATCGCGCGCATCACCGACCAGCGCCGCAACCCGCCCGGATGAGGCAGCAGCACGCGCACCAGATCGAGCAGGTACAATTGCTCCGCTTCGGACCTGCGCGACGCATCGGACAAAAGCTCTCCGCGGCGTTCGCGATAAAGCTCTTCGAGGGTTTCGCCGTTCATCGGTTCTTCCAGCATTGGGGACTCGCGCACACAGGAAGGCCGCGGCGGAAACTTCCGTCTCCGCCGCCTCCTCCCATTAACCAGTTACGCCGACTGCAGATTGACGGCCTTGCTGCCCTTCGCATCCGGCTGGATTTCGAACGACACGCGCTGGCCCTCGTTCAGGCTGCGCATTCCGGCCATCTCGACCGCGGTGGCGTGGACGAAAACGTCCTTGCCGCCATCTTCCGGCGAAATGAAACCAAAGCCTTTGCTGGCATTGAAAAACTTTACTGTTCCGATCGTCATGTTTTCTCCTGATGAAATCGGGGTTGCGCACGAGACATCTGTCCGCGCGGTGCGATTTGGAAACCATCGGATCGGAAGTTAGGCTGTCACGTCCAGGCGCGCACTCATGCGAGTCGGATTACAACAGTGCGCTTCAATGTGACGGACGCCGTCGCGGCTTGTTATATAATTGCGTTTTCCCCGAATTGCAAGGACGGCGCGTTTAACCCTCATGTCCCGCGCCTTTATGAAGGAAACGGCAGAGGGGGCGGCGCCGCCGGAGAGGATGGTGTCGTCTGGCCCCAATCTTGTCACCGAGGAGGGGCTGGCGAAGATCGCGGCTGAAGTGAAGCGCCTTGAAGCGGCGCTCGCTGCGGAAGCCAATGTGCTGTTGCGCGAAACGCTGGAACGCGATCTGCGCTACTGGCGGCAAAGCCAGGCAAGCGCGCAGGTGGTGCCGCGACCGGCAACAGGCGGCGCGGTCGCGTTTGGCGCGACCGTCACCTTCGCACGCAACGGCGGAAAGGCGCAGACTGTCCGCATCGTCGGCGAGGACGAGGCAGATCCGAAAGCGGGGCTGATCAATTTTCGCTCGCCGCTGGCGCAGGCGCTGATCGGCGCCGAGCAAGATGACACGGTGGAGATGCGCGCCCCGCCCGCCCAACTCACCATCGTCAAAGTGGAGTGAGCGCGGGCGCAGACGGATTCGCCCGTGTCGTCAGACAGGCGGATTCACCAGAAGTTTGCGGTAGAGGTGCCAGGTGGCATGGCCCAGCACCGGCAGCACGATCACCAGGCCGACAAACAGCGGCAGCGACCCAAGCACGAGTCCTCCCGCCACGATCAGGCCCCACGCTGCCATCGGTAGCGGATTGGCGATGACCGCCCGCACCGATGTCTTCACTGCGGTGTCGAGCCCCACGTCGCGATCCAGCAGCAACGGGAACGACACAATGCTGATGGCCATCGCCACCACGGCAAATACAAATCCCACGCTCACGCCGATAACAATCATTGCCCAGCCGGCACCAGTGAAGAACACGTCATTGAAGAAGGCGGGGACCGAAGGCGGCTCAACCGGCCCGATGGTGTTCGCGAAAATCAACCAGGCGGCGTACAGCCAGAAAAGGAACAGCGCGATCAGCATCAGTCCAAGCACCATGATCGAGCCGAAGGCGGGCCGCTCAGCCACATCGAACGCATTCGCCCAGCTGACATTCTGCCCCAGTTCGCGTCGGCGACTCATCTCGTAGAGTCCTACTGCAGCAAACGGCCCGATCAACGCAAAACCGGACGCTAGCGGAAACAGCAGCGGTAGCATGTCGAAGCCGAAGGCGAGTCGCGCCAGCACGATTCCCACCACTGCGTAAACTGCGCAAAGGAACACGACATCGCTGCGATAGGCGCCGAAATCATCCGCCCCCTGTCGCACCGCATCGCGCAAATCTGGAATGGAGATTCGCCGCACTGCGGGCGCGGGCGAATGGATCGTGTCCTGCACATGCTGCAGCGAACGATAGGCGGAGGCAACGTGGTGCGCGGCGTGCGCAACCTGGGTGCCCGCATACTCGACGGGGTTCTTGATGGTTTCCATGGCCGATCCTCCCAAATCCACTTGAGGATCGGGTTATCGCCGTGTGCGGCCACGCCCCTGAGGACCGCGGGCGATCCCGCCACCTCTTTGGCCAAACTGTACGCCTGTTTTCCCGAAAGCGATACCGAGGCGATGTCATTCTGCGTGCGACGCGAAATGGCGGCCGGCAGCGGTTGCAGACAGCCGATCCGCAAGGAATTCATCTAAAAGAGCTTTATACGACTCAACAATGAGATGCATCCGCACTTGGGGCAAAGACGGACAAGCACCTTCTTTGTTCCGCAACTCTTTCCGGAGTTTTTCTGAAATTGCTGTTTGATTGAATCGTTTGAATCCATAGCCGTTTACAATGAGCTAGCGTGAGTACGCACGCCGTACACACGCGTTCGCATTTTCCTGCCCGGGAACCTCTGTGCACCAGTTTCGTTGCGGCACATGTGCGCGGAAGCAGATGCCTCGCGCCCGAGTGGACCCTTCAGTGGAGTGAATCCGATGACAATACGGCACGGCCTTGCGCCGGTAGTTGCCGGCAGCGTACTTGCGCTGTTCGCGGCAGCGGCGCCTTCGAATGCGCAAACTTTCACTATCACCAATTTGGTTTCCAATCAGACGGGGGTGGCCCCGAATGTCGATCCTAATCTCGTCAATGCATGGGGAATGGCCCACGCTCCCAACGGTCCGCTTTGGGTGACCGACAACGGCACTGGATTGGCCACTATCTATCGGCGGAATACGGGTCAGAAAATCGGAGTCAACGTTGCGATTCCAGGAGGCGATCCGACAGGCCTTGTCTTTGTCCCCCAGGAGCAGGCGGACAATGATGACTTCGTTATCCGCGAGAACGGTGTCAGCGGCGAGAGCGAATTTATTTTCGTCACCGAGTCTGGCCTGATTTCGGGCTGGAATCGTGATGTTGATCTGACTCATGCCGTAACGGCAGTCGACTTGGCGCCTCAGCATGCGTCCTTCAAAGGCGCAGCCATCGCCCCTACCGACCAAACACTTTATGTCGCCGACTTTCATAACAATCTGGTGCGGAGGTTCGACGACAAGTTCATCCAGATACGCGCCTTTACCGACCCCCAGCTTCCCAAACGGTACGCGCCATTCAATGTGAAGATCATCCAACACAATGTGTTCGTCGCATTCGCCGAGCGCGAGAAGGGCGGCAACGATGAAGTTGACGGCCCCGGGCTCGGGTATGTGGATGTTTTCAACCGCTCCGGTCGGCTGCTGAAACGGCTGATCGCGAATGGGCAACTGAACGCGCCATGGGGCATGACGATTGCACCGGCAGGCTTCGGCGGATTGGATGGCGCGCTGCTGGTCGGAAATTTCGGGGACGGCAGGATCAACGCTTACAATCCGAGCACGGGAGCTTTTCTCGGAACTCTGCAGGGCTCAAATAATCAGGATCTGGTGATTGATGGATTGTGGACGCTGGAAAGCAGCATCAATGGCTTTCTTGAGTTCGCCGCTGGCCCGAACGACGAGAGTAACGGACTAGTGGGAAGGATCACGCCGGCAGGCGCCAAATCTAAGCACTAAATGCTGTCATGCTAACCGACAGAACAGGGGTGGCGCACAGTCATCCCTGTTCTTTCCTGTCTTGCGGCCCAGTGGAACTATGCGGATCGCTGCTCCCACCGGAACTCGCTTACGTGTCTCCCGCGCCAGCACAACGCCGGATGCCGCCGCGCCTTCAGAAACTCTAAGCAGCGTCTAAGAGATTTGCGCCTGGCGCGAATAGGCGAGCACCGGGGCCGCGCGCATATCTGCCGGCACCTTCAGATCCTTTGCCGCGCCGCGCGAACTTTCTATGCCTTTGGGATAGCCACTGCGATCGTCATAATTCCGCTGCTGGCCGCTAATGCGACGATGCCGGCTCGTCGTCGCTTGGGCGGCGACAACATCAAGCGCCGTAACCCCGAGCACCACCGCCAGCGCGAGCATGACATTGTCGCGCCTGGGATTATCACTGCGCATTCCTGTGAGCAGCGTGGCGATGTCCACGCCATCGCCGGCCACGCGATTCCACAATCCCACCTGCTTGTCGATAGAAAGGCACAGCACGCCGGCACCGATCTCGCGCGCGCCGTAGGCCCGCACCAGCGACTCCTTGCCTTCCATGCCGAGCGCGCGGGTGATCTGCCGCGGCGCAAACAATTCGGCGAGCCCGAGACCGAAGCTAAACCAGCCCAGTGCTTTGCCCAACCGGTCGGCGGACCCAAGCGAACTCGGGCCTGTCCTGACAATTTTCGGATCGCCTTCTGAGCGCGCGATCTTGCTGGTGATGTCGGTGAGGTACGACACGGCTTCCTCCGTAATTCAGGGTTTGAGGACGACCTTGATGCAGCTGTCCTGCTTGTCGCGGAACACCTTGTACATCTCCGGTCCGTCTTCGAGATCGACGGTGTGGGTGATGACGAAAGACGGATCGATCTGGCCATCTTCGATGCGGCGCAGCAGATCATCCGTCCAACGATTCACATGGGTTTGCCCAGTGCGAATCGTGAGGCCCTTGTTCATGATGTGACCCATGGGGATCTTGTCATCCAGCCCCAAATAGACGCCCGGAATGGAGAGAACGCCTGCCGGACGGCACACGTAAGCCATCTCGCGCAGAACATGCGGGCGGTCGTTCTCCATCAACATCATCTGCTTGGTGCGATCCAGCAACGTGTCCGGCTGCGCAATACTCACATGCGATTCCGTGCCCACGGCATCAATGCATTTTTGCGGGCCCTTGTTGTCTGTCAGCTCGTTCAGCCGCTCGATCACGCTCTCTTCTAGGAAATTGATGGTGATGGCGCCGCCTGCTTTCGCCATGCTGAGGCGCTCCGGCAAGCAGTCGATGGCGATCACCTGCTTCGCGCCCAGCAGAATGGCGCTGCGGATCGCCATCTGACCTACGGGCCCGCAGCCCCAGATCGCTACCGTATCGGTGGGCTCGATGTCGCATTGCACAGCGGCCTGCCAGCCGGTCGGCAGGATATCGCTGAGGAAAAGCAGCTGTTCATCGGACAGAGTATCGGGAACTTTGATGTGCGTGGTGTCCGCATATGGCACGCGCAGATATTCCGCCTGCCCGCCGGGATAGCCGCCGGTCAAATGCGTGTAACCGAACAGGCCGCCCAAGGTGTGGCCGAAGACTTTTTCCGCGAGATGTTTTTTCCGGTTGGTTGTTTCGCAAGCCGAATAATTCCCGCGCTTGCATTGTTCGCATTCTCCGCAAAAAATTGTGAAGGGCACAACGATGCGATCGCCCTTTTTCAGCTTGCCTTTCACCCCCGTACCGACTTCCACCACCTCGCCCATGGTTTCATGGCCCATGATATCGCCCGGCAGCATTGCGGGAATCAGATTGTGAAAGAGATGCAGGTCAGAGCCGCAAATCGCGCAGCTTGTGACTTTTATAATGGCGTCACGCGGGTCCTGGATCTCGGGATCGGTGACGGTGTCACACCGGATGTCTTCCTTACCGTGCCAAACGAGCGCTTTCATGCCGGCCTCCGTGCAAGCTATTGGTGGGAAAGCGTGGCAGCGATGCCGGTTCCAGCAGATTGAAAATTGTCCCGCGCGGACGCCGAAGAATACCCACACAAGTTATTCGCTGACCTGGATCGCCATTTCCGCGGCGTCGGCACCGGCGAGGTGCAGGCGCCGTTCGCGCCAGACGATGAACAGTCCGGCGGCAACCACGACGGCAGCACCCACCATCACCAGCGGCTGCGGCACTTCGTCAAGGACGAAGTAGCCCAGCACCACCGCCCATACCATCGCCACGTAATCGAATGGCGCGAGCAGTGACGGCGCAGCGTAGCGATAGCTGAACGTCATGCAGAGCTGGCCGATACCGCCGAGCAACCCGGAGAACACCAGCCAGGCCGCGGCGGACCATGTGGGTGTCGCCCAATCCCAGAACAAGGTGAGGCCGCTCACCACCGAGCAGGTGAGCATGAAGTAGAAGACAATCGCCTCGCTGCGCTCTGTCGTGCTCATCTGGCAAATGAAAATCACCACTACGGACGAAAGAGCCGCACCCATCAGCGCCAGCGTCGCACCGCTGGAAAAGCCCGCACGCACCAGATGCAGCACGCCGCCATGCGGCTCAATCATCAGCAGCACCCCGCCGAAACCCACCATCACCGCAGCCCAGCGATAGGGACCGGCGCGCTCGTGCAAGATGACCGCGGCCAGTATCACGGCGAAGATCGGCGCCACGAAACTGAAGCCTGTGATGTCAGCCAGCGGCAGGCGCTGCAGCGCGGCGAAATTCAGGAACATGCCGCAGACGCCAGCGAGCGAACGCAGAATGTGGAACAGTGGCCGACTGGTGCTGATGCCTTCGCGGATGCCGCCGCTCCAGGCGGAAAACGCCAGCACCGGCAGCAACGCGAAAAACGACCGGAAGAAGATCACTTCGCTGACCGGATAGGCGCCGGCGAGCTTGATCACCGCATACATCAGCGAAAACGCCGCCGTGTTGGCGACCTTCAGCGCAATCCCTTGTGATGTCTGCCGCATTTGCGAGAAAATAATGCGAGTCTGCGCAATCAGACCTGAAGATTACGCGTACCAGCCAAGGAAAATCAGCGCGGCGCCAGCACCATCATCATCTGGCGGCCTTCCATCTTCGGGTACTGCTCCAGCTTGGCATAAGTCTCGGTATCCGACTGGATGCGGCGCAGCAGCTCCATGCCCAGATGCTGGTGCGCCATCTCGCGTCCGCGGAAGCGCAAGGTCACCTTCACCTTGTCCCCTTCGCCAAAGAAGCGCTGCATCGCCTTCATCTTCACATCGTAATCGTGATCGTCGATGGTCGGGCGCATATTGATTTCCTTGAGCTCGATCACCTTCTGCTTCTTGCGCGCCTCGGCCTGCTTTTTCTGCTGTTCGTATTTGAACTTGCCGAAATCC
>DATAVW010000152.1:0-3920 GCA_036267515.1 Rhizomicrobium sp. | reverse complement strand
CAGCCGTGAACGGCACCGCCCTTCCGATAGCCGGCGGCGAAGTGAGTTGAAGCCGGCCATGACATTCCAGCCACCCGAATTCCCTGACGACTTCAATATGGCGGACTATTTCGTGTTCGCAAATATCGAAGCAGGTCGCGGCGAGAAGACGGCGATTTATTTCGAAGGCGAGGAGATCAGCTACCGCGAAGTGGCCGATAGGGTGATGCGAGTCGCGCGTAATCTGGTGGCAGACGGATTGTTGCCGGAACAGCGCGTACTGGTGTGCATGCAGGACCAGTCGGAGTTCGTCTATGCCTGGTTCGGTGCGCTGAAAGCCGGAGCGGTGGTCACCCAGATTAATCCACTCCTGCCGACGGCGGACTATGACTACTATCTCTCTTACATCAAGCCGCAGTTTGCTTTTGTCGACGAGCAGAGCCTGCCGGAATTCACAAAGGCGTTGACAAACTCTCGCCATTGCGCACTTGGCGAAAACGTAATCGCCGCCGGCAACACGCCTTCAGCGCACAAGCGCTTCGACGAATGGGTTGCGCGCGAATGCAACTCCGAGCCGTGGCCTACCAAGAAAGACGATCCCGCCGTCTGGCTGTTCACCAGCGGCACCACCGGCAAAAGCAAAGGCGCGGTACATCCTCACTTCCATTTTCCCTTCAACACGGAAGTGTACGCGAAGAGCTTTATCGGCATTCAGGAGTCGGACATCACGATCTCCGGTGCGCGGCTATTTTTCGGCTATGCCACGGGCACCAACCTGATGTTCCCGTTCGCGGTGGGGGCTTCCACCGTGCTGTTTCGCGAGCAGCCCACGCCAGAGACGCTATTCGAGAAAATCGCCCGGCACCGTGCCACCGTTTTCACCAGCGTGCCGACACTCATCAACAAGATGCTCCAAACGCCGGAGGAGAACCGCCGCGATATCTCCAGCATCCGCTTCATGTGGAGCGCCGGCGAGGCACTGCCGCGCGATCTGCATGCCCGCTGGGATACCGCATTTGGCGTGCCGATCATTGATGGCATCGGCAGCGCCGAGAGCTTCCACATTTACATCAGCAACCGGCTAGGCGACATTCGTCCCGGCAGCCTCGGTAAGCTGGTTCCCGGTTACGAAGCCAAGTTGGTGGACGATGAGGCGAGCGAAGTGGCGCAAGGGGATGTCGGCACCTTGTGGCTGAAAGGTGATAGCGCTGCGCTCACCTACCATGCGGCCTACGAGAAGTCGAAAGAGCACCTGCGCGGCGGCTGGATCGTCAGCGGCGACAAGTTCCGAGAGGACGCCGATGGCTACTGGTATTACGAAGGCCGCGGCGACGATCTGCTGAAGAGCGGCGGCATCTATGTGAGTCCGCACGAGGTCGAGAACTGCCTGATGCAGCACGAGGCGGTGCGCGAATGCTGCGTGATCGGCAGAAAAGACGAGCACGGGCTCGAGAAGCCGCTGGCGGTGATCGTCTTGAAAGAAGAGTTCCAGCCGTCAGGCCAATTCGAGGCCGAACTGATCGCCTTCGCCAAGGCGCGGCTGGCCCGTTACAAGGCACCGCATTGGGTCCGGTTCGAAGCCCGGCCGCTCCCCCGCAACGATCGCGACAAGATCGACCGCAAACGCTTGAGGCGCGAATTCGTCTAGCTAGTGCTCTGATTTCGGCAGCACCAGCGTGGCCATCTGGTCTGCCCAACAGCCGTCGCCGGAGTGCACCCGGCCACGCCGTCGCAGCTCGACCGTCGCGCCAGCTTCCATTGCCCGGCGCAACGCCGTGTTCAGCTCTTCGATGCTGTCTTCCACGCTCTGAATAGCATCTCGCACGTCCTCCGGAAGCTTCACGCTGTCGAAGGAGAGTTCGTCACTCGTGGTCACTGGAATGCAATTGCCATTGTGAGTGGCTGAAATGAAGTCGGACATTGGTCGTCTCCTTACGCTGCTGCGATGCTGAACTGCGCTGCTTCCGTCGATTCCTGCATCGCTGTGGTTGAACTTTTCCCGCCGCCGATGGCGAGCGACACGGCGTCGAAATAACCGGTGCCCACTTCGCGCTGGTGGCGCGTGGCGCTGTAGCCGTGTTTCTCGCTGTCGAATTCCGCCTGCTGCAGCACCGAGTAGGCCGCCATGCCGCGGTCGCGATAATCGCGCGCCAGCTCGAACATGCTGTGGTTCAGCGCGTGGAAGCCGGCGAGGGTGACGAACTGGAATTTGTAGCCCATCGCCGCCAGCTCGCGCTGGAAGCTGGCGATGGTGTCCTTCGACAGATTGGCTTCCCAGTTGAACGAGGGCGAGCAGTTGTAGGCCAGCAGCTTGCCCGGATATTTCGTGTGCACGCTTTCCGCGAATTTGCGCGCGTCCTTGAGGTCTGGCTTGGAGGTTTCCCACCACAGCAAATCCGCATACGGAGCATAGGAAAGGCCGCGTGCGATGCAGGCCTCAACGCCGTTGCGCACATGGAAGAAGCCTTCCGGCGTTCGCTCCTGCTTCAGGATGAAGTCGTGATCGCGCTCATCGATGTCGGAGGTGATGAGCTTGGCGGCTTCGGCATCGGTGCGCGCCACGATAAGTGTGGGCACGCCCATCACGTCCGCTGCAAGCCGCGCCGCGCAGAGATTGCGGATGTGCGCGGCGGTCGGGATCAGCACCTTGCCGCCCATGTGGCCGCACTTCTTTTCGGAGGCGAGCTGGTCCTCGAAGTGGACGCCCGCGGCGCCTGCTTCGATGTAGGCCTTCATGATCTCGAAGGTGTTGAGCGGACCGCCGAAACCGGCTTCGGCATCGGCCACGATCGGCACGAACCAGTCGTCCACCGTCTTCTTGCCTTCGCTGTGCTCGATCTGATCGGCGCGCTGCAGGGTTTTGTTGATCTTACGTGCCAGTTCGGGCCCGGAGTTCGCGGGATAAAGGCTCTGGTCGGGATACATGGCCCCGGCCGAATTCGCATCCGCAGCCACCTGCCAGCCGGAGAGGTAGATCGCCTTCAGCCCAGCCCGCACCATCTGCATCGCCTGATTGCCCGAAAGCGCGCCCAGCGCGGGCACATACTCTTGCGAATGCAGCAACTGCCACAACCTGTTGGCGCCGCGCTCGGCGAGCGTGTGCTGAATGCGGACCGAGCCGCGCAGCCGTTCGACATCCCGGAGGGTATACGGGCGTTCAATATTTTCGAAACGGCCGCGCGGCGCGGAAGGAATCAGGTCGATAAAGCTGGTCACGATGGAGCTCCGATTGTTGAAAGGTCGTTTTCCAGTTCGAGCAGTCGGCTGTAGGCGGGCAGGGTGAGGAACGGCTTAAGTTCCTCCGCGAGGCACAGCCGCTCGAAGAGCGCGGCGGCATCGGCAAGCGTCGGCAACTCGCTTCCGGCTTTTTCGAGTTGAGCCACTTCCTCCGCAATCGTGGCGCGTATCAATGCGCCATCGACTGTCTTTCCAGTGTCCAGCCGCACGCCGTGATGGCGCCATTGCCAGATCTGCGTGCGTGAAATCTCCGCCGTGGCCGCATCTTCCATGAGATTGTATAGCGGCACGCAGCCGTTGCCGGCCAGCCACGCCGCGATGTACTGGATGCCGACGCCGATGTTGGTGCGCAGGCCCGTTTCGGTGATGGTGCCCTCCGGCTTTGCGAGAAGATCGGCCGTGGTAACGGTGACATCGTCCCGCAGGCGGGACACCTGATTGGCTTCCGGCATCAGGGCATCGAACGCAGCCTTGGCGATGGGGATGAGCCCGGGGTGTGCCACCCACGTGCCGTCGTGTCCGTTGCGGGCTTCCCGTTCCTTGTCGGCTTTCACCTTCTCCAGCGCCGCGGCATTGGCTTCGGGATTGTTGCGAATGGGAATTTGCGCTGCCATTCCCCCCATGGCGTGCGCCCCGCGCCGGTGACAGGTCTTGATCAGCAGCTTGCTGTAGGCGGAAAGCGCGGGCGACGACATGGTGACCTG
>DATAVW010000151.1:0-3378 GCA_036267515.1 Rhizomicrobium sp. | reverse complement strand
GCTAGCGCGGAGCGGGCGAAACACACCTACCAGCCACCGTTCGATCTGGGACACAGCTGCTAAGCGCGAACGGACGCAAGGCAGTAGCCTTCTGAATCTATAGAAAGGAATCCCGGCGTGGAGAACCAACAAGTCACAGCCGTCGATGAGGCTGACTGCGATATGCTCACCACCACAGTTTCCGACGAAGCACTAGAAGCCGCAGCTGGTGTAGCGAAGAGGGCCTACCCCACCTCTCCCATTCCAGCAACGACAATCTCCTGCTGCTAATCGCTGATTTGCCGAATAGCCGCGCCGCGGTCGCCTAAGGCATCGGCACCGGGATGGGCGAAAGCCGCTGCGCGGATCGGCTGACCGCGCGCTGGCTTCAGGCTTCGCTCGGCAGCAGTTGAGCCGGCTTGCATAGGCCTTGCCAGATCACCGCCGCCAGTACGCACATGCCACTGGCGGCGCCGGCGCTGAGGCCAAGCATCACGTCGTGCTGACTGAAATCGAGCAGGTTGGCGATGGCCAGGAAAGTGGCATCAAAGAACGCGATCGAGATTGCGATCGGCACGGTAAGCTGGCGCACTTGCTGCAACATGGCGTTTTGCTCGGTCGGCTCCGACGGATGCTGCCACCATAGCTGACGGATGTTAGCCACCGCTTGCGCCGTTGGCGGCATTTGTCGGAGGCCACGTCAGGAAATCTTAACGCTGCCACAGCAGCAAACGAAGTTAGCGCAATATGGTTAGCGCAATATTCGGCGTCAGACTGCGCAGTCTCGCAAGATTTCCGGCCTGAAGGCCAGCCCGTGACCGGGCCGCTCGGGCGCGGTGATCATGCCGTCGACGATCGGCACCGGATCGACCCAGAGGTCGTCGGCCAGCCCCATGTCTTCGATCCACAGCCCGTTCGGAATCGAGGCCAAAAGCTGCACGTTCAGTTCGGGAAACAGGTGCGGCGCCAGCGCCATGTTCCAGGTATCGGCAACCGTCGCGATCTTGCGCAGCTCAGTGAGGCCGCCGCGCATTGGATCCGGCTGCAGGATTGGCAACCGCGGATTTTCGAAGAATGGCTTGAGGTCGAACCGGGTGAAATGGGTCTCGCCGCCGACGATGCGCAGATCGAGCGCTTCGGCGATGTGCAGGTAGCCGGCGAAATCGTCGGGCACCACCGGCTCCTCCAGCCAGTACACATTATGATCCTGGAATTTGCGGCCCATCTGGATGGCGACGTCGGGAGTCCAACCCATGTTGACGTCGATCATGATGTCGACGTCGGGACCGAGCGCTTCGCGCATGCGTTTGACGTTGTCGAGATCGGTGGCGAGACTTGCGGTGTGGGCGACCTGCATCTTGATCGCCTTGTAGCCGCGCTCTTTGTAATGCAGCGCCTTGGCGATCATGCCGTCCCCGCCCGAGCCGCGGAAACAGCCGCTGCCGTAAGCCGGGATTTGCGCGCGATAATGACCCCACAGCCGATGCAGCGGCAACTTGGCTTGCTTGCCGAGCGCATCCCACAGCGCGATGTCGAGCGCAGACATTGCCATCACCGCGATGCCGGCACGGCCATAGGTGATGGTGGTCTTCCACAGGTCTTGCCAGATCGCTTCCACCGCGGTGGCATCCTTGCCGATGACCCGCGGGATGATGCATTCGTCAAGGCAGGCCACGATGGTCTTGATGGCGGGCCGAAACAAGAACAGGTAGCCCATGCCGACAATGCCGGCCTGGGTCTCAACCTCGAGCACGAGAAAGTTTCGGGTTGGACCGAAGGCGTGGCCCTTGAGCCAACGGCTTTGCGGCCACGGCACCTGCAGCATGGTGGTGCGGATGGCCTTGATGGTCATGTCGTTCATCGGGGAAAACAATCCGCTGTTGTTGGCGTCTAGTACTTTAGTATTGCGTCAAAATCTCGCAGATTATGCCATCACATTCACGATCGATCCAAAGCACAAGCCCCGGCGGAATTTGTAATCTCTACACATTGCGACGACGGGGCGACAGTGTAATGTGAGCGGCACGCTTTCGTGGCCGTAACGATCTCTGACAAAAACTAGGAAAACGGGAGGAAGATGTGAGCAAACCCAACCTGCCATTTGCCAAGCCGCTATCGCGGCGCCGTCTGCTGCGGGACGTGGCTGCGAGCGGAGCCGGCCTTGGCGTCGCAACCTTCGCAAGCCCGCGCGTGCCTTTCACGCTGGCCTGGGCAGACGATCAGCCGCCGATCGGGACTTGGCCGGACGGCTCGTCCGGCAGCACGGTCAACATTGGTGCGGCGGTGCCGCTCACCGGCCCCTACGCGTCTTCAGGCGAGGACGAGCTCAAGGGCATGCAGCTTGCCGTCGAGCACATCAACAATGGCGATCCGTTGATCCAGAAGATCGCCCCGAAGGTCACCAAGGGTCTGCTCGGCAAACAAGTGAACCTGCTCTCCGCCGACTCGGGCGCCAAGCCAAATGATGCGGTGCAGGAACAGCAGAAGTTCATCACCGACAACAAAATCGTGCTGATGACCGGGTCAACCTCGAGCGCGGTCGCGGTGGCGCTCAACCACTTCGCTGAGCGCGAAAAGGTCCTCTACGTCGCCGCGATCTCAGGCTCGAATGACACCACCGGCAAGGACTGCGTGCGCTACGGCTTCCGCCAGTGCTTCTATGGCGAGACGGCAGCCAATGCGATCGGCCCGGTGCTGGTGAAGGCCTTCGGCAAGGACAAGAAGGCGGCGTTCATGACGCCGGACTACACCTATGGTCACACCGTGACCAAGTCGGTGAATGATTACATGAGCAAGAATGCCGGCTGGACCATGGTGACCAACCAGATCTCGCCGCTCGGCACCCAGGATTTCAGCCAATATCTCACCAACATCGCCAACTCCGGCGCCGAATTTCTGGTCAACGTGAACTGGGGCCGCGACGCGGTGTTGTCGATCCAGCAGGCCAAGCAGTTCGGCATCCTGCCGAAGATGACCCTGATCGTACCCTACCAGATCCCGTTCCTCGCCAAGGAGGTCGGCCCAGAACTCACCGCCGGCGTCTACGCGGCCACTGATTTCTGGTGGACGCTGGAGGACAAGTATCCGCTGGCCAAGATGTTCGTCGATGCTTTCAATAAGAAGTACAACTACCGGCCGGAATGGGGCGCCAATAACTCCTACATGCAGTTCGCGATCTGGGCGCGGATGGTGTCGGAAGCCGGCACCTTCTACCCGCCCGCGGTCATCAAGCAGTACGAGAAGGGCGAGACCTTCCCATCGACCGTGGGCGACGTGCATTTCCGCGCACAGGATCATCAGCTGGTCCGGCCCGTTATCATCGTTCGCGGCAAGAAGCCTGGCGACATGAAGAACAACGAGGACTATTGGGAGGTCCTTGAAGTCGTGCCGGGCGAGCCG
>DATAVW010000150.1:0-3466 GCA_036267515.1 Rhizomicrobium sp. | reverse complement strand
GCGACGCGTTGGCGGGCAACGCATAATACGAAATGGCACTCCGCTGTTCCGAATCCCGGGCAGGCCGCCGCGCCGCGGGTTGCCGGTGCGATTAAGCTGCACTAGGAGCCTGTCCAGATAGGCGCTGCGACGGACATTTGTTGCGGGGTAGCCGGGTCAGGCGAGTTTTGCGAGGGTGAACAGCTTCAGAAGGTTGTGGGCGGTGCAGATCATGGCCCACTCGGCACGCACTTTCTCGACGCCCCGCAACAGGAACTGGCGGAAGCCGCGTGCCTGTTTGATCTGTCCGAACACCGGTTCCACCACTTGCTTTCTCAATCGGTAGGGTGTTTCGAAGCCGCCGTCGTCGATCTTCTTTCGCATCCGTTGCGTGAGCGGCCCGCCGATTTTTCCGTTCGCGGCTGTCGGGTGCTTGGCGCGTGCGGGCGCGACATAGCCGTCGATCCCGTGTGCTTCGAGCGCTGCGAGGTTGGCTTCGCTGCAGTAGCCGGAGTCCGCTGAGGCCTGCTCCGGCTTGCGGCCGAGATTGTTTTCGATGGCCTCGATCAGGGGCACCAGCTGGCCCTGATCGTTGCCGCACTGCGTCAGTCCGTGCGCGACAATGATCTGGGCGCCTGCGTCGACGGCGGCCTGTGCGTTATAGGCCTGAACGAAGCCATCCTTTGACTTCATGATGCGGCTTTCCGGATCGGTGAAGTTGCGTTGCGACTTGGGATTGGGTTCGTCCGATGGCGGCGCCGCCGGTTTGCCCGGCTTCTTGCGGCCTTCGACTTGGCGCTGCTGTTCCTTTTCGGCCGCGATGCGACGCTCTTCCTCCGCCGCCAGCCTGGCGTCCGCTTCCAGCGCCGCCTTCGCCTGCTGGATCTTCGCCAGCCGCTTCTGCTTGTCGCCGACCCAATCCGGCAGTTCGTCGCCGCGCTTGTCTTTGCCGAAAGTCTCGTCCTCTTCGGCATCCGCCGCCTCGGCGGCCGCCAGCATGCGAGCGATCTCGGCTTTCAATTCCGCCTCGCGTTTCTTCATGCGCTCATAACTCATCGCCTTATGTCTCGACGCGTTGGCTTTGATCTTCGTGCCATCCAGGGCCACGTGACCGAGTTTGACCAGCCCTGCCGTTTCGCACAGCTTCAGAACCTGCAGGAACAGCGCGCCGAGCGCCTTCAAATGCCGCTTGCGGAAGTCGCTGATGGTGCGAAAATCCGGCGGATCCAGTGCCACAATCATCACAAAATCGTTCCGTTCGCGGCAGGCCTTCGCGATCCGCCGCGACGAATACAGCCCACTCGCATAGCTGTGCAGCAGAAGCGCCACCATCATCCGCGGGTCAAACGGCGGCTGCCCGAGCCCGCTTACATAGCTGCCCATGATCTCCTTGAGATCGAGGCTCTCCCGCACCAGCTCAACGATAAACCGCGAGACATGGTCTTTCGGCACGAAGTCCTGCACAGTCGGCGGCAGAAGCAGCGTCTGATCGATATTCCAGGGGCGAAAATACTTGCTCATAGCCCAAGGTTGAATCACACTCGCTCAGAATTGAACAGTGACTACTCGGACGGGCTCCTAGCCCATCTTATTCCGCCGGCGACGAAATTTGAGCGTTCGGTATGGCGCAAGGCATTGAGCTTGCATAGGGAACGGGTGGCGAGAGCATCGTGATTGCGTCGCTCGCCGAGGTATCCCGCGATGAACGACGATCCTCCGATCACCTTTACGTTGCCATCGGTTAGCGCCAAGAAAGTCACAGCGGCATTCGACGGCGGGCGTCTGTCCTCCGACAGTGGCGTCATGCTGCTGGCGCTGGCCGAGCGCCGTCGCGGTCTGGCGGATACTCTGGCCGGCCTCATCGCCGATCCGCGCGATCGCGCTCACATCACGCACACGGTTGCGGATTTGCTCAGAGCCCGGATGCTCGCCATCGGCTGCGGCTATCCCGACGGCAACGACCTCAATTGGCTGCGCAACGATCCCGCCTTCAAGCTTGCCTGCGGCCGTCTGCCCGACACCGGCAAGGACCTGTGCTCGCAGCCGATGGTGTCGCGCTTGGAGAACGCGCCGACGCTGAAGGAGATCATCCGCCTCAGCTACGCGCTCGTCGATATCTGGCTGAAGAGCTACAAGAAACCGCCCGGGGCCGTGATCCTCGATATCGATGATACGGTCGATGTGGTGCACGGCCATCAGAAGCTCGCGGTCTGGAACGCACACTACAACGAGCGTTGCTTCCTTCCGATCCACGTCTACGATGCCGCGACGGGTCGACCGATTGTCGCGATCCTGCGCCCAGGCAAGACCCCGTCGGGCAGAGAGGTTCGAAACCTCCTGCGTCGGTTGATCGGACACATCCGCAAGCGCTGGCCCGACACCCGCATCACCATCCGCGGCGACGGTCATTACGGTCGACCCGAGGCGATGGAATGGTGCGATGCGAATGGCACCGACTACATCTTCGGGCTGCCCGGCAATGCCGTGCTGGACCGCCTGGTCGAGCCTGCCGCCGATGATGTCCGCGTGCGCCGGGCCGAGGGTCCGCTTGCCACGCTGCGGGACTTTGCCGAAACGCGCTACGCGGCCAAGTCGTGGGACAAGCAGCGCCGCGTCGTTGCGCGGATCGAGGCGAGCGCGAGCCACGATGACGACATGCTCCGCAAAGGTCTCGACATCCGCTACGTCGTCACATCGCTCCAAGAAGGCGATGCCAAGCACATCTATGAAAGGGTCTACTGCGCACGCGGACAGGCCGAGAACCTGATCAAGCAGCACAAGGCGCAACTTGCTTCCGATCGCACCAGTTGCCGCTCACCGCTCGCCAATCAAATGCGGCTGATCCTGCACACCGGCGCCTACTGGCTGCTGCTCGACGTGCGCGATGCCATCCCGAGTTGGAATCCGCTGCGGCACACCGAGTTCGCAACCATCCGCTTGCGCCTCCTGAAGATCGCGGGCCGCATCACCGAAATGGTCAGCCGCATTCGCGTGGCGCTGGCCTCTTGCTGCCCTGAAGCAGAATTGTTCAGCCTGCTTGCGCTCGGGCTGCAACGATCTGGACCATGAAGCACGGGGCACGCGCCCCTCCGACACCCGCATCATCAACCCCGAACGCGTCGACAGCGTCTATGATCTTATCAATCCCAGCGGGGGCGCTCGTCGGGGCGGGACACTTGCGAGCTACCAACAAACGTCGCAGTTCGCGAGACCGGCCGAATAAGATGGGCCTAGTTACAGGCATAGTTTGCCTGTGATGGCTTCCGTAAGCCGTTGATTTGACTCCTGTTTGGATTCTGGTCGAAGCGTAGTACGCCCGCGATACGAGGCATAGTACGTCGGCGAATTCTGAGACCGTACGCTGGGATTTATCTGCGGCGGTGAATTTCAAATCGGCCCGCCGTGGCGCGCACGCATAGGCCGATTCTTCTGGCGAACGGCGTGGAATTGGGACAACTTCGACCTGATGCCCCTGATGGCGGAATAA
>DATAVW010000149.1:0-12073 GCA_036267515.1 Rhizomicrobium sp. | reverse complement strand
GGAGCGCGGAAACGCCGCCTCGAGGAAGAGGCTGTTTGGGATTGGGCAAGCCGCAATCTCTCGGCCGCCAGCGACAGGCTTCTCTCGCCGGCGGATCGCATCGAGAGGGCAGTCTCGCCATGGACAGCGTATCTCATTTTGCCACTGTTTGCATTTTCGGCGGCAGGCATCGCTTTGGATGTGGACTTGACGGCGCCTGATGCGACCAATGTTCTTGCCGGGGTTATCCTGGGGCTGGTCGTCGGAAAGCCGCTCGGTATTTGTCTCGCTTCGTTGCTGGCCACCAAGATTGGGGTTGCGATTGCGCCGGAAGGAATCAGCGTCCGCAATTTCCTCGGTGCTGCCTGTCTTTGCGGGATTGGAGACACGGTGTCACTGCTGTTAGCCGACCAGGCCTTTCCACATGGCGAGATTTCTGCAGTGGCAAAGATCGGTGTGCTGATCGGCTCTGTTCTGGCGGCGGTGATCGGCGCGGCGATTTTGGCCGTCAAGATCCCGTCCTCGGCCATGACCGATGCGATTGCAGCTCACCCATGACAACCGGCTTCTCACGCGCGTGAAACATCTCTCCTTGTATCGGAAGCGCCAGAGGTTTCATCGTCCTACAGCGGAACCTCGATCAGACCGGGACCGTCGTTTTCCAAACCGCGGTGCAGCGCAGCAGCAAATTCTTCCAGGGTGGAAACGCGGCAGCCCGAAACACCGAGGGATCCCGCCAAGGATACCCAATCGATATCCGGTCGGCCGATCTCCAGCATATCGAGGGATCGCCTTCCGGGATTTGCAGCGGCACTTGCAAGTTCCGCTTTGAGGATGGCATAGGCGCGGTTCGCGAAGATCACAGTCGTGATGTTCAGGTTCTCGCGCGCTGCGGTCCACAACGCCTGCAGCGTGTACATTGCGCTGCCGTCCGCCTGAAGGCACAGCACGCGGCGCTGCGGACAGGCAATCGCAGCTCCCACCGCGAGCGGAAGGCCGATCCCAATCGAGCCGCCGGTGTTAACCAACCAATCGTGCGGTGGAGCGCCAGCAGTGGCGGCGAGCATTCCGCGCCCGGAGGTGATCGACTCATCCACGACGATGGTGTTCTCCGGCAGTCGCGCCCCAACGGCTTGCGCCAAACCGGTAATGGTTATTTCGCCGCGCGGGAGTGGTGGACGATCCGATTTTTGGACGCTCGGCTGAGATTTCTCTGCGCCAATAAGCGCCGCCAGCACTGACAGCGCGCCAAGACAATCCTCGTCCCCGCGCGCCAGCGCAAGAATCTCAGTGTGTTCGCTGGTCAATATACTCGGCTTGCTGGGATGGCCGAAGAATGAAACCGGCGGCGGCGCTCCGACGAGAACAAGCGACTCGAAGTCTTTCAGTTGAGCGATGGCTTGCTCAGTCACGTAGGCGATGCGCTCCACCTGCGGCCGGCCGGCGCCGCGCTGCATCCGCGTGAACGCGAACGGGCAAAGCAATTTTGTCCCGGTGGCGGCTGCAATCTTCCCCGCAATAGTCAACGACGCTCCACTGGACAGACTCACCCCTAGCACCAGAGCGACACGCCCGCCGCGGGTTAACGCCCTGGCGCAAGCCGCGATCTGCGTCTCGTCCGGAAGCGGCGGAGCAGCCGGCTGAATTGTCGTCCCGACCGCGCCGCCATCTCCCCATGCAGCGTCCGCCGGAAGGATCAAGGTCGCGATTTGCCCCAATCCGGTGCGCGCCGCCGCGATCGCTTCGGCGCAATCCCGGCCCACATCGGCGGCCGAGCGGCATGTTCTCAGCCAGGCCGAATACGGGCGTGCCAGCGCTTCGATGTCGCCTGCAAGCGGTGTTTCGTAGGGCCGGTGAAAGGTGGCGTGGTCCCCAACAATGTTGATTAATGGGACACGGGCGCGGCACGCGTTGTGCAGATTGGCCAGGGCATTGGACAGGCCTGGCCCTAGATGAAGCAGTGTGCTCGCCGGTTTTCCGGTCATCCGCGCGTAGCCATCGGCAGCGCCGGAAGCGACGCCCTCGAAAAGACAGGGAATGCCGCGCATTTCGGGCGCGCGCTCAAGCGCATCTACGAAATGGATCTCCGAAGTGCCGGGATTCATGAAGCAGGTGTCGATGCCGCCCTGAAGCAGGGTCCGCAACAGGCTTTCCGCGCCGTTCACGCCGAAATCTCCTTTGCGCGGCCGGGTGGGTGCTCAGGCAAACCCTGGGTCAATTGAGAAACACAAGCGGGTGACATGCGCGACGAAACCCTTTCCATTCACGCCGGCTACGAAACCGATCCGACCACCAAGTCGGTCGCCGTGCCAATCTACCAGACTGTTGCTTACGAATTCGACAGCGCCGATCACGGCGCGGCGTTGTTCGACCTCGAAGTGCCCGGAAACATCTACACCCGGCTGAGCAATCCGACTACGGCCGTGCTGGAGCGGCGCGTTGCGGCCCTGGAAGGCGGCTGCGAAGCACTGTGCGTCGGTTCCGGCATGGCGGCTATTCACTACGCGATCGTCAACATAGCCGAAGCGGGAACCAACATTGTCTCCACGGCGCAGCTTTATGGCGCGACTTACACGCTGTTCGAGCACGTCCTGCGCAAGCAGGGTATCGATGTGCGCTTCGCGGCGAGCGACGATCCTGTGGATGTCGAAATCCTGATCGACGAGAACACCCGCGCTGTCTATTGCGAAAGCATCGGCAATCCGGGCGGCAACATCGCCGATATTGAAGCTCTTGCCGACGTCGCGCACCGCAATGGCGTGCCGCTGATCGTCGATAACACGATCGCCACGCCCATTCTGCTGAAGCCGATCCAGTTCGGTGCCGATGTCGTGGTGCATTCGCTGACAAAGTTCTTCGGCGGGCACGGCACCACCATGGGTGGCGCTATCGTCGATAGCAGTAATTTCGATTGGCAAAAGCACACGGCTCGCTTTCCCATGCTTACGCGCCCGGAGCCTGCCTATCACGGCGTGATCTACACCGAACAATACGGCCGCAGCGCCTACATCGCGCGCTGCCGCACCGTTTGCCAGCGCAACACCGGCTCTGTGCTGGCGCCGTTGAGCGCGTTTCTCCTGTTGCAGGGCGTGGAAACGTTGGCACTGCGCCTAGAGCGCCATATCGAGAACACCGCGAAAGTGGCCGAGTTTCTACAGAAACATCCGCAGGCTGCCTGGTACGAGTCTGTCGGCCGCATCGGAACGCCCGGATATGCGCTGGCCCAGAAGTATCTGAAAGGGCGCTGCGGCCCTTTCCTGACCTTTGGCGTCAGCGGCGGGTTCGAGGCGGGGAAAAAATTCTACGATGCACTGAAATTGTTCAAGAGGCTGGTAAACATCGGCGACGCCAAGTCGTTGGCGTGCCATCCGGCATCCACCACGCACCGGCAGCTTACGCCCGCAGAGTTGGAGAAAGTCGGCGTGAAGCCGGAGATGATCCGGCTGTGCATCGGCATCGAGCACATCGACGACATCCTGGCCGACCTTGATCAGGCGCTGGCGGCCAGCCGTGCGCTCAAAATTCGACACTCAATCGTAACGAGCGAGCCGCGCCTTCGTGTGGCGGCGTCGGGGAGGTAGTGGTGATGTCTCCCGCCGTTCAGGCTTTCCTGGAGCGCAGGCGCGATGTTGGAGATCGCGCCCGAGGGCGCGGTGCCATCCACATCGGGCTGGTAAACAACATGCCGGATTCTGCTCTGGAGCGAACCGAGCGGCAATTCTTCCGGCTGCTTTCGGACCTGGCGCCAGAAATGCCGATCTGCTGGCATCTGTTTTCGCTTGCGGGCCTTCGGCGCGCCGAAGCTGGGCACATTTATCTGATCCATCAGAACTACCGGGGTCTTTCCGGCCTGTTCAACACCCATCTCGACGGAGTGATCGTCACGGGCACCGAGCCCTTGCATGCCGATCTGCGGCAGGAACGATACTGGCCGGAACTCGCAATGCTCTTCGACTGGATCGAGACCGAGGGACCTTCCGCGGCTTTCTCATGCCTGGCCGCGCACGCGGCGGTTCTCCATTTCGACGGTATCGAACGCCTGCCATTGGAAGGTAAATGTTTCGGCCTCTTCGATCATGAGGTCTTCGGCGCGCATCCGCTCACATCGTCGCTGCGCACGCCGCCCAAGGTCGCGCACTCGCGATGGAACGAGGTGAGGCCCGACGCTCTGAATGAGGCGGGATATCAGATCCTCACGTCTTCGCGGGAAGCCGGCGTGGATATCTTCCTCCGGCGTGCGCGCAATCCGATGCTGTTCCTGCAAGGGCACCCCGAGTACGACGCCGAGGTACTGGGGCTCGAATATCGGCGGGATGTACGGCGGTATCTGGAGGGTGCCACCGATGGATATCCGGAACTGCCGGAGAACTATTTCGAGCGGTCTGAAATCGAGGCGTTGGACCGCTTTCGCGAGCGCGCTCTTTCTTGCAGCGACGTTTCTTTGATGGGCGAGTTCCCCGACGCTGCGCTGTCACGGCTCCGCGCGCTGAATGGCACCGAACCCAGAAGCACCGTGTTCACAGCGTGGCTGGCGAGCATTGCCCAGGCGAAAGCCGGGCAGAATGGATTCATTCCGGCGCGTCGGTCCTTCCTAAGCGCTTCCATGTCATGAACGCACTTGTCTTCAAGCCGCCTTGCGAGAGTTCAGCAGAGTCCGGCTACGCGGCTCTGCTTTCGAACATATGGCAGCGTGTCCTGCAGGTCAGGGATGTAGAACCAGACAGCAATTTCTTCGATCTGGGCGGCGACTCTCTTCTGGCGATTTCGCTTCTTCTCACAATAGAGCGCGAGACGGGACGCAAATTGCCCATCACCGCGATTTACGATGCGCAAACGCTGGCGGAGCAGGCAGCAATGCTTGAAGAAGAACCCGTTCCAGAGTTTTCCCCCCTTGTTCTTTTGAAGCCGGGTCGCTCCGGAGCGCCGTTGTTCATTTTTCACGGTGTTGGCGGGACGGTGATCGAGTTTGCAAGG
Organism: Rhizomicrobium sp.; assembly: GCA_036267515.1. Classification (GTDB taxonomy): domain Bacteria; phylum Pseudomonadota; class Alphaproteobacteria; order Micropepsales; family Micropepsaceae; genus Rhizomicrobium. The sequence continues at coordinate 7,120 of DATAVW010000149.1, read as the reverse complement.
CTGGGAAAGCTGATCGACATCCCCGGCGAAGTGTATGCGGTGCAGGCCCAGGGCGTGGACGGCACACTCCCGCCGCTCGACAGTGTAGAGGGCATGGCCGAGCTCTACTATGGCGCCATCCGCAAAAAACAGCCGACCGGGCCCTATTGGCTCTGCGGCTACTCCTTTGGAGGACTTCTCGCCGTTGAAGTGGCGCGGCTGCTGAAGAAGGCAGGGGAGCAGGTCGCGCTGCTGTTTCTGATCGATGCCTATGCCCATCCCATTACCTGGCCACGCAAGTCGCGCCTCAAGGTGCGGCTGCGGCGCGCGGTGAACGCGTTCGTCGGCAAACTGCTTTCGCCAAGGCAGACGGTGCAGCTGTTGCTCGCACGAGCGGCCGCCAATCGCGAAGGCCGGAAGACTACGCCGGCGACTGTTGAAGAGCGGCGCGCTCGCAAGCAGCAATGGCTGCTCCATCGCAATCCGGATCTCCCGCCGGCGCTGTTGCAAACCCGGCTGACGACGGACACGGCGCTCCATCGGTATCGCCCCACCTATTACGATGGCGACATCGTCTTTCTGAAAGCAAAGGTGCCGGACCCGGATTTTCCGGATGACCCCAAGCATGTGTGGCGCCGGCTGGCGCGCAAGCTCACGCTGCACGTGGCACCCGGCTCCCATCTCTCCATTGTGAGCGATCAGGCCGAGGCGGTTGCCGCCCGCATTAACGCCTGTATCGAAGAGGCTGGTCGAACCCTCCAGCAGAGCGAGATGATTTGAATGCTGCACGAACGTATCGCAGAGCAGGCCATTCAAGAACCGTCGCGGGTGGAGCAGATCATCTCGCGACATGCTCGGAACTCGCCCACGCGGCCGGCGCTGATTGAGGACCATCAAAGCTGGACGTACGGCGAACTCCATCAGGCGGTGGTGGTTACAGCGGAGTGGTTGAAGCAATCTGGCGTGCGCCCTCGCGATCGCCTGATGATCGTGTGCGAGAACTGTTGCGCGGCCGTGGCCCTTTATTTCGCTAGCACGACGATCGGCGCGTGGCCGGTGCTCGTTAATGCGCGTTTGTCGGCGCCGGAAATTGACCAGATTGACGCGCATTGCGGCAGCCGGCGTATGGTGTTCACCGCCTCGGCGTCTGCTCGCGCGAAGGCGCATGCTGAGCGCCTTGGTGCCGCGCAGTCCGATCCGGCGGCTCTCGGACTCATGCTGGGACCGCCGAACGAAAGCGTCGCACCGGAACCACAAGGCGAGGACGCCTCGCAATCAGATGTCGCCGCAATTATCTATACAACCGGCACGACCGGCCGCCCCAAAGGCGTGATGCTGACGCACGCGAACCTGTTGTTCGTCGCGCGCGCTACGGCGGAGGCGCGACGGCTGAACGCAAATGACGAGGTTTACGCCACGCTGCCGATTTCCCACACACTGGGACTCAGCGGGGTTTTGCTGGCAGTTCTGTTGAGCGGCGCAAGGATTCATGTGCCTGCCCGCTTTGATCCGAAGTGGACATTGGCGGCGCTGGCTATGCAAAACATTAGCGTTCTGATCGGCACGCCCGCCATGTATACGCTGCTTGTCGACTATGCGAAGCGCAAGGGTAAAGGGCCAATCGACGCACCATCGCTGCGGTTGATTTCGTCGGCTGGGGCACCGCTGGATGCGGCGACCAAAACGGATGTTGAGGCCGCTTTCGGGCAGGCGCTCCATAACGGCTATGGCATTTCGGAATGCGGGCCAAGCATCACGATAACCTCGCTGGATGCGCCGCGCACAGATTGCTCCGTTGGCCGACTACTGCCGGGCATCGAAGCGAAACTGCTGGATGAGAATGGAAGCTTCGGTCACGACACGGGCGAACTGTGGGTGCGCAGCCCCGGAATGATGAAAGGTTATTACAGATCGCCGGAAGAAACAGCGGCCGTGATCGATAGTGTGGGTTGGTTTCGCACCGGTGATCTGGCACGTCGCGATGCGGACGAAAACTTTTTCATCGTCGGCCGCGCCAGGGAACTGATCATACGCTTTGGGTTCAATGTATATCCAGCTGAAATCGAGGCGGTGCTCAATACGCATCCGGCGGTGTTCCAGTCCGCTGTGGTCGGGAAGCAGGCGGGCAGCAGCGAAGAGATCGTCGCCTTCGTGCAGCGTGCCGATGGGGCAGGCGCAACGGCTGAAGAGATTGCGAATTACGTGGCTTCTCGTCTTGCGCCCCAAAAAAGGCCTACGGAGATCCGCCTCCTCCCCACGATGCCGATGAGCGCCAACGGGAAGATTCTCAAGGCGGAACTCGCGCGCATGTGCGCTGGCGGCCAAGGTGTGTGAACCGGACATGTATCTCCCTTCCACGACCGAAGGCGAATGGGTCTCGTGGCGCATCGATGAGCGCGCCGGCGCCAAGCTGCAGCTGGGAACCGTGCTCCTAGGCGAGCTCGGCTATCCGTACGATTTTGGCCTGGGTTTGCTGTGGAGAGCCTGGCTGAACCAGCAGCATCTCGGGTATTTCCGCAGCGAATCCGAGGCGAAGCAGCGCGTGGAAAATGAGATCGTCCGGCGGTTGCGCCTGATGGCGCCGGCCTTGTCCAGATTTCGGCAGCGGGTGCCGAATTGCTCCATCGTGAATGGTACCGGGAGTCCGCATTCCGGCATTGAGGATTTGCAGGGCAGACGCTCCGTCCGTCAGATGCGTGCCCGCGGTTTGGCTTTGCGCTGAAGCTCGGTTTGCTTCTCGCGGGTGCGCTCCGCTTCACGATAAGCCTGCGCCATGCCCGAAAGATATTGCGGCGGAGTCGATTGGTTTTTCACGCCATACCAGGCCGCCGCTTTCCGCGTGAAATAGGGATCGATGAGATGTGGCCGTGCCAGCGCCACCAGATCGGCCCGGCGGCAGGCAATGATCGTATTGATCTGTGCGGCTTCGGTGACGGCGCCCACCGCCATTGTGTTGATGCGCGCGACGTTGCGGATCGTTTCGGCGAATTGCACCTGATACATGCGGCCGTAAACAGGTTTCTGCTCCGGAACGGTCTGTCCCGATGAGGTGCTGATGAGATCGCAGCCCGCCGCTTCGAAGGCGCGCACAATGGCGAGCACATCCTCTTCGCTGACGCCGCCGGGCGCCCAGTCGCTCGCCGAAATGCGCACCGACATTGGCTTCTCCTCCGGCCATGCGGCGCGCATGGCCTCGAACACTTCCAGCGGGTAACGCAGGCGGTTTTCGATGCTGCCGCCGTATTCATCGTTGCGCTTGTTGGTGAGCGGCGAGAGAAAGCTCGCGAACAGATAGCCATGGGCGCAATGCAGTTCGAGCAGATCGAAACCGGCACGGTTGGCGCGTTCTGTCGACTGCACGAAATCCGCCTTGACGCGGTCCATGGTGGCACGATCCAGCTCCGCGGGCGCAGGGCTGATGCCTTCGAAATAGGGAATGGGCGAGGCGGAATAGACCGACCAGTTCTCGTCTGAATTTGGCAGCGGCTGGTCCGCCATTTCCCAGCCAAGCTGCGTCGAGCCTTTGCGTCCGGCGTGCCCCAACTGCATGGCGATCTTGGCGTCCGAATGCTTGTGCACGAAATCGGCGATGCGTTTAAATTCGCTCTCCTGCGCGTCATTCCACAACCCCGTGCAGCCCGGCGAAATGCGAGCGTCCGGCGAGGGGCAGGTCATCTCCACATATAGGAGTCCCGCGCCGCCCATGGCACGCGACGTGTAATGCGTGAAATGCCAGTCATTCGGGACGCCGTCGCAGGCGGAATATTGCGCCATCGGCGATACCACCACACGATTGGTGAGCGTCAGATTCCGCAGCTTCAGCGGCGTGAACATCGGCGTAGGTCGGGATTGGCGGCAATCAAACCCGCTTTCCTCCAACCAGGTTTGATACCACTCGTCCTCGAAGGCACGGACGAAATTCTCATCGCGCAGCAACAGATTGTCCCAGGTGATGCTCTTCGCTCGTGACATCACCACCATGGCGAACTGCATGGGCTTCATATCGCCCGAGCGTTCCATGTGCTCGAACCAGGAAAGACTCACATCGGCATTGTGCTGCGTAATCTGCACCTCTGTGCGCCGTGCGGCATCATAAGCGTGGAACGCCGCTTCTACAGATTTCTCGCCATGCGCGATCAGCGCGTCCGAAAGCGAGATGGCCGATTCCATGGCGAGTTTCGTCCCAGAGCCGATGGAGAAATGCGCCGTGGCTTTGGCGTCGCCCAGCAACACGATGTTGTTGTGCCACCAGCGCTCGCAGAAAATGCGCGGGAAATTGCGCCACAATGATCGGTTGGTGATGAGCGGATGCCCTTCCAGTTCATCGGCAAAGATGCGCTCCACCAACCGCGCGCTTCGATTTTCACCCAGACCGTCGAAGCCAAACGCCGCCCAGGCCGCCGGGCTCATTTCGATCACCCAAGTCGAATGCCCTGGCTCATACTGATAGGTGTGGGCGACGATCAGCCCGTGCTCCGTCTGCTTGAAAAAGAAGGTGAAGCCGGAAAGCGGACGCGTGGAACCCAACCAGACGAATTTGTTGGATTGGACGCGCACCTCGGGGCGGAAATGTTGTTTGAAGCTCTCGCGAACGCCGCTGTTGATGCCGTCTGCACCGACAATCACATCGCAATCGGCGAAGCGGGAAAGATCATGAACCGGCGATTGGAAATGCAAGCCGACGCCGAGGTCCGCGCAGCGCCCTTGCAGAATCTTCAGCAGCGCCAGCCGCGAGCAACCGGCAAAGCCGTTGCCGCCGCAGCGAATGTCCGTGCCCCGGTAGCGGATGATGATGTCATCCCAGTAAGCGAACGCTTTGGTAATCGCCGTATAGGATTCCGCATCGCGGCTTAGGAACTCCTCCAGCGTCTCATCGGAAAACACCACGCCGAAGCCGAACGTGTCCTCGGCACTGTTCTGCTCATAGACATCGATCTGCCAGTCCGGGCGCGCCTTTTTGGTGAGCAGCGCGAGATAGAGCCCGCCCGGTCCGCCGCCGACAATCGCAATCTTCAACGGCCTGGATGTCATCAGCGCGGGACAACCGCCGTGGCTTCGATCTCGATCTTCGCCTCCGGTTCGACGAAGCCGGTCACGATAATCACCGCCATGGCGGGAAAGTTCCTGCCCATCAGTTCCTTCCATGCTTCGCCCAGTTGCGGCCGCGCGGCGACATAGTCTTCACGGCTGGTGACGAACATGGTCATGCGCGCGATGTGCTCGGGCCCGGCACCCCCTTCCTTCAGCACCGCCAGCACATTTTTCAGCGCCTGCCGGAACTGGCCGCCTAAAGTGCGCTCGCGAAATTCGCCATTCTCGTCCCAACCGATCTGGCCGGCCACAAAGACCATGCGCCCTTCCGCCTCGACGCCATTGGAATAGCCACGTGGCCGCGCCCAGCCCGCGGGTTGCAGAATGCGCATCTTAATCCCCTTCGAAAATTGGCGACGCCTTGGCGATGAAGGCGTGATACGCGCGCTCGAAATCTTTCGTTTGCATGCAGATGGCTTGTGCCTGCGCTTCGGCCTCGAGCGCCATGTCCAGACTCATGCTCCATTCCTGATTGAGTTGGTTCTTGGTCATGCCGTTCGCAAAGGCCGGTCCCGCCGCCAGTTTCTCCGCCCAGGCCTGCGCCTCGTTGTCGAGATCCTCTTCCGGCACGATACGATTGAAGAAACCCCACCGCTCGCCTTCTTCCGCGCTCATGCTGCGGCCATAGAACAGCAGTTCGGAGGCGCGGCCGTGGCCGATGATGCGCGGTAGAATTGCGCATGCGCCCATATCGCAACCGGCGAGCCCCACGCGATTGAACAGGAAGGCGGTCTTCGCGTCCGGCCCCGCGAGGCGGATGTCGCTTGCCATGGCGATGATGGCGCCGGCACCCGCGCATACGCCCTGCACCGCCGCGATGATCGGCTGTGGACAGCCGCGCATGGCCTTCACCAGGTCGCCGGTCATGCGGGTGAACGCGAGAAGCCCCGTCATCTGCATTTCCACCAGCGGCCCGATGATTTCGTGCACATCGCCGCCGGAGCAAAAATTGCCGCCGGCCCCGCGGATCACCACCGCTTTGACATCCGTCTGGTACACAAGTGCACGGAAGGTGTCGCGCAACTCGGCATAAGATTCGAAAGTGAGCGGGTTTTTGCGCTCCGGCCGGTTGAGCGTGATGGTGGCGACACCGTCGGCATAGACCCACAGGAAATGCTCGGGCTCGAAGGTGGCAGGAATCATGACCTGATTCATTGGCGCGGACTCATGGCTTAGACTAACGTTGCGGGGAAGGAGACCGCAACGTTGGACGGGCACGCTTTCATTACCGGAGGGGGTAGCGGCATCGGGCTGGCGGCCGCCAAGACGCTCGCCGAAGCAGGCTGGCGCGTGACCATTGCCGGCCGCACGGAAGCGCGGCTGCGCGATGTGGCGAAGGGCATCCCCGGCGCCCGCATTCAGCCGCTCGACGTGACGGATGCAGAAGCGGTGCAGGCGGCGTTTCGTGCCACCGTGGCGGCGGCAGGACCGGTGTCGCTGCTGGTGAACAACGCAGGCTCCGTGGTGTCGGCGCAATTTGAAAAAACGGGCGCGGAGCAGTGGCGCGCGATGTTCGATGTGCACGTGATGGGCGCGGTGCATTGCACACAGGCTGCGCTGCCGCAGATGAAAACAAGCGGCTGGGGTCGCATCGTCAACATTGCCAGCACCGCCGGGTTGATCGGCTATAGAAGTCTCAGCGCCTATGTTGCGGCCAAACACGCACTGGTGGGAATGACGAAGGCGCTCGCGCTGGAGGTGGCGAAAGCCGGCATCACGGTCAACGCTATCTGCCCCGGCTACGTGGACACCGAGATCATTTCCTCCGCTGTTGCCAAGATTTCAGAACGAACCCAGCGCTCGCGCGAGGATGCCCTGGCCATGTTCACCACCGTCAATCCGCAGGGGCGATTGGTGAAGCCACAAGAAGTCGCAGCGGCGGTGTTGTGGCTGGCTTCCGATACGGCGGCAGCCGTGAACGGCACCGCCCTTCCGATAGCCGGCGGCGAAGTGAGTTGAAGCCGGCCATGACATTCCAGCCACCCGAATTCCCTGACGACTTCAATATGGCGGACTATTTCGTGTTCGCAAATATCGAAGCAGGTCGCGG
>DATAVW010000148.1:0-6467 GCA_036267515.1 Rhizomicrobium sp. | reverse complement strand
GCCTCGTAGCAAATGCGCCCCAGTGCTTCTGCATCGTCTTTCCGCGCCGGCCGTATGGTGAGCATGCAAATCCCTTCGCCATTCGACCGCCCATGCTAGACGAACTTCCCCGGTAAAGGCACCAGGATCGGCAGGAACGACTCCGTCCCGGTGACGTTGCCAAGCATGAGTCCGTGCATCGAGCAATGCCATGACCCGAACGGTCTGTCTGCTGGCCGCGATCGCAACCACCGCAGCCGCAGCGCACGAACAGTACGCCACTTACCAGAACGACCGGCTCGGTTATTCCATTCGCTACCCCGCGCCGCTGTTGAAACCGGTTGCGGGCAGCAGCAGCGGGCAGGCCTTCGCAGCGATATCCGGCGGCGCGGGCTTCCGGGTGTTTGCGGCGCCGCTGGCCGGCCGCTCCCCGCAACAGCTTGCCGATGAAGCGCAGCGGGCCTGTCCGGGCAAGCCTGACTACCGCGTGGTCAAACCGGCGCTGGTTGCCGTGTCCTGCGAAACAGGCGGCCACATCATCTATCAGAAGTCGCTGTTGCGCGGCGGGCTGCAAATCACGGTGCGTGGTGAATATCCCACGCGCGAGCGGGCGCGCTGGGATCCGGTGGTGACCTCCATCGCGCGCTCAATGAGTGTTCCCACTCCGGAGTAGCGCGCCGGTAATCAGCGGCCGAGCTGCTGTTCCACGTTTTCGGAAAGCGCACTCAGCCGTTCAGCAGTGCGTAACCGAAGGTGTGGCACTGGCCGAAGCCGCATTGCAGCACCACCGACACCAGGTTGATGGCGAGCAGCGCCATCACATAAAGGCTCACCGCCTCGCCCGCCCGCTTCAGTTTCGGAAAGGCCCCGGACGGCACGCTCGCCAAAGCGCGATCGCCGCCCAGCACCGCGAGCTGCAACGCGTAGGCCACCAGCAGCAGCACCGAAATGATCACCGACCACACCGGCATGTGGACGCCGAACACCGCGCTGCCGACATAGGCGTGGCCGGGCCGCGCATAGATATCGAGCAGGCTCTGCCGCACGCTCACCACCAGCAGGAAGACCGCATTCAGCAGGCTCAGGCCCACATTGCGGTACGAAAAGCCGCTGCGGAAATCGCACATTATGCCGAAGCAGATTCCGAACATCGCACCGCGCTGCAGCAGGTAAAGCGGACACGGCACCTCGCCGAAGGCGTACTGCATCACCATGGCTGCGGTGAGAATGCCGGCGAAGGTGGCGAGGATCAGCAGCTGGTAGAGATAGTTGCCGAAGGCGAGCGCACTTTGCTCCTGGGCAGCGCGCATCGCCTAGCTCTCGCCTGTTGCCGGATGCGGCGCCGCGCGCTCAACCTGGATCCACGGCATGGCGAAGCCGTATTGCGGGCTGTAGATCTCCCAGAGGAACAACGCCGCGGCGAGCACGAAGGCGAGCGCGAGAAATCCGATGGCCGCCACGGCCCTGTTCATCCAGCCGAACACGAAGGCGGCCAGCAGCGCCGCAAACACCAGAACCATCATGCGCGCCAATCCCCCTCGTCCTTCGCGCATGATAGCGCATCGGCACCCAGCCGTTCGCGCGACGTATCAATAGGTACGGCGAGGAAAGCGCGGACCTGGCGCTACTTCACCGTGTAGGTGCCGGTGCCCATCAGCGTGATGGTCTTGCCATCGGAGGTCGTGTACGTGGTCCACGTGCCTCCGGTCACCAGCGGATATTCCAGCTTGATGATGTAGGCAACGGGCGCGCCAAGCTCGTCTGGCTCGGCATCCGTGACAGCCAGGTCGCGCGCGGTCGAACTTCCCGGATTACGCTTCACCACAATGCCGACGCCCGGAATGGGATTGCTTGACGGCACGTGTTTGGCGTCGCATCCGATAACATGGGTGCTGGCATACAGCACCAATGCCTTGTCGTTGGTGAGGGTGATGGTGTCGCACGTGCCGTCGATCTGCACGACGTGCACTTGTTGCTTGCGGGCCTGCGCGGACGTGGCCGCCAGCAGGGACAACAAGGTGATGGTGAGCAGCTTTTTCATGGTGACCCCCGACAGGTTGAGAGCGCACATTACCACAATGTCATGATCTGTCATACCATCGCCTGCCGGCGCGGTAGGAGAGCGTAGCCCGCGAGCCGCGATCCACGCGGCATAGTGCAAATGCGTCATGCGCGAAACGGCGTTGGATCGCAGACTTCCGGCCGAAAACCGCCGCACATTCGGTGCGCGGCCTGCAGAAAGCAACGACGATGATCACCGTAGCGCGCGGCACAAAACAGATTCGCAAACTGGAACCGGCTCTTGGCGAAAAGCCGCCGCAAAAAGCAGCCATTCAATGCCAGGCCGCTCTCAAGCAATATGTAGAAGGCCGCCTGAAGCAGCGGAGGGCGCACCAGGCCGCCTTCCGCCCGCTGCTGGAAAAGGCGCAGGCGCCGCTGCGCGATCTGCTGACCCCGGACAAGACCTTGCTTCGGAAGCTGGTCAAGCAACAGCAGGCAGCCTTCCGGGTGACGCGCAAGAAGCCCGTTTTGCGCCACCCGCTCCTGCCGGACGTTCCCCAACCTGGAATCGAGCAGGGCTTTCTTCTCAAGTTTCCGCCTTACGACGAAGCGTTTCAATACGCGAGCAATCCTTATCCCGCGGCACAGGCGCAAGCGGACAAAGCCGTCGGCACCTACAAGTTCGACGTGGAGGGGGATGGCGACAGCAACGCAGCGTCTGCCGGGATTGGCGTCTACTTCTTCGCCTATGAAGACAACCCGATACAGCGCGTCGCCGCTCTGGTTGACTACGATTACATCTGGGGCACGTGGTCCATCAACGGCTACACCGCGCACAATGACGGCGCCACCAACATCTGGGTTTGGGGCGTGAGCGAAAACAGATGGGTTGCCCAGACGGGCAGCCTGTCGCCGTATTGGAGCGACGGCACCGGCTGGTTCGATCAGCATGGAAGCGGTGGTTACCCTCCCACTGAGCAATTCGGCCGCCAATCTACGGAGACGTTCTTTCCGGCCGCAGCCAACAACTTCTATCTCGTGTGGATTTGGTCGGAAGGCTCATGCGACGATTCCGCCAGCATTCTTGGCGCGAGCTACGCTGCGCAACAGCAGCGAATGTCTGTGCCCATGATCACCTTCGGCAGCTTGTAAGCGAAGGATAGCCAGCGCGGTCATTCGCCGGCGTGCTGTGGTACCAGATCGGCGCGCTGATCGTCGCGTTTGCGATCGCCGGCCTGCTCTTCTGGCGCTCAGAGGCGGCGGCGAGAGGGAAGCTGTCCCCGAATTCTGTGCTCATCTGCGTACCCACGGTGCTGGGCACGCCAAAGCCGTCCGACTGGAGCGCCAGCGCAGCATCATCTAAGGCTTAGCAGACTGATAGTGCTCGATCACTGCAATTATTCGATCTAGCAAGGCGGAGAATTTCGAAAAATCGATCTTGTCTGCCTGCTTTAAGACAACCTTTTCAGCGAAGCCGAACTTGCTCAACCCGTCTTGAAACGAAATGCCGTCAACCTTAGTGGCCAGAGCTTCGACGGCAAAAAGGCTTTCGATGCACGACGTTCCATTTTCTCCGATTTCAGGAGTTTTGACTACGTATAAGTTGTCATGAACGTGATAGAAATCATTGGGAGACTTCACGCCGATCTCTACCTTCAACTTCTGCTTTAGGAACGAAAAAATGCTACTCGCGCCGTTGTCATTGTCTACAAGGACGATAACCGGATGCGCGAGAGGCGCACACGAATAGCACTTAAGATTTTTGTGATAGTCCTGAAGAAATATCTTCAGCGGTTCGGTACCGCCCTCGAGTTGCAGAATTTCGCTCGCAATACTCTTCTGATTAAATACGCTTACGAGTGCATTCCCATCAGCCGCAAAAAACTGTTCCTTGTACGATAAAAGAGACTTCATTGCAGCGCGAATGTATATGCCGTCAGTTTTTCCTTCGCATACGATCAGCGGCTTTTTCAGGTTCACAAAATATTTGAAAAATAAGAAACGCTTGTACAATTCCCTCGTCGCTGTGGGCTGCCTCTTCTTGTCAACTCTATCTCGCAGGTCTGCGCGATTCCGAATGTAATGTATATGACTCAAAATGCCCTCAAGAACATTCGAGTCGCTAAGTTCCGATATTACCGAATCGTTGAGCCCCTCTGCGCCAGCGAGTTTGGGAGCCGGCAAAAAATACTTTCCGGTCGCAAACAGATTTTGACACATGGCGCGTGCTGAGCGGTAGTAAGCTGCTCGGATATTGACCTTCTCATTCACGATCAACCCGGTGACCAATTGACGCGAGCCTCTGCACTGCATTCGCGTCTTGCCGTCATTGACGATAAAACGCGAACTGGTGATCTTCTGAAGCAACTTCGTGCCGAGATGCCACGCGGAAGGCGCCAAAGAATCCTGATGCGCCAGCGCCGTTGGAAATGTTTTCTGATTGGTGGAGAATGTTAAGTCATCCGCGTACCGCGTGTAGGTACAGCGCACGGATTTGGCTAGCTTGACCAACTTTCCGTCGAGTGCGCCAGCTATAAGGTCTGAAATGACAGGTGAACATGGGCTGCCCTGAGGAAGCCCATTCTCGAAGCATGCAATTTGGGCAATCGCGGTCGCGACGTCAGGCTTTAGCTGAAAGTCTTCACTTTTGATGAAGAAGCCTCTGACCCGGCCAAAGTTGAATGATGGAAAAAAATCTTCGATATCCAAATTCAGCACGAACCTGCGATGGCGGTGTTCGTGTGCGTTCGTAAAAATCGAACGCCCATTTCGGAATCCGTGGGAGACGCATCTACGCTTGTTCTTAGCATCTATGTCATCGCAACACGCATACAGCACCTTCGAAAGACGCGTTTCGACTACCTTGAGGGCACCTAGTGGTGCAGTTATTTTTCGGGTACCCCCATCCTTTTTGGCAATTTCGAATTTCTTGTACCGCTGATTGTCGGGTACGTAGTACAGCAAATAGGATAAGGCGCTTGGCTTCAGACCCACAAGATCTGCCACCTCTTTTCGACTGGTCTCTGCCTGTAACTCCAATATCCCCACTAGCAGAGTCCCCTAGGGCTAGGACTTACGGGCACTCCTAAGCGAATGTACAGCCCATGTATTGCGTAGTACCGTACCATGTGATCGGCGTTGAGAGCCTCAACTCCCAACCTTGTTTCATATGTCGCGAAACGCAACAACAAGTCTGCCCGTAAGTCCCAAACGCAAGAACAATAGAATTCTAGAAATACTGCAAGCGAGAAATGCGCCATTACCCGCCCGCCCAGCCTAGGAGGGTGATCGGCCCCAACGCGCCCGCGCTCGATTCGTCCCCGTCATTTTCGCTTCGATACCGTGATGTACAAGGAAGGAAGTGGTGTCAGACGTGTTGCCCGCCGTTGATGTGCAGTTCGGCGCCGGTGACGTAGGAGCTTTGCTCCGTGCACAGATAGTAGATCGCCTTGGCGACTTCTTCCGGCGCGCCCAGCCGGCGCAAGGGAATGGTTTCAACAATCTTGTCCGTGCCCGGCGACAGGATGGCGGTGTCAATCTCGCCCGGCGCGATGGCGTTGACGCGGATGCCGAGCGGCCCATGTCGGCCGCCATCTCGCGGGTGAGCGCGGCGAGCGCCGCTTTCGATGTCGCGTAAGCGCTGCCGGCGAAAGGATGCACGCGGGAGCCGGCGATGCTCGTCACGTTGACGATGGCGCCGCGGCCGGCGGCGAGCTCCGCCACCAGCCCCTGCGCCAGCCAGATGGTGGAGAAGAAGTTCACCTCGAACACCTGGCGCCAGAGGTCGCGCCCGGTGGTCAGCGTGTTGAGGCGTCCCCCTTCCGCCTCGCTGCGCTCGGCACCTCCCCCGTAAACGGGGGAGGAGAGCGCGGTGCGTCCCGCTCTCCCCTTGGGTGAAATGGCGGCGTTGTTGACGAGGGCGTGGAGCTTGCCGTCGGTGAGGCGCTCGCGCATCTCCGCCACTGCGCGCAAGGTGTCGTTGGGGTCGGCAAGATCGACCTGGATGTGATCCTCCGGCCCCGCCGCCCACGGGCAGTTCTCCGAAAAGGCATGGCGCGAGCAGGTGATGACACGCCAGCCGGCGCTCGCGAACCGCTTCACAGTCGCGTGACCGATGCCGCGCGAGGCGCCCGTGAGAATCAGGGTGCGGCGCGGTTCTTCGATATGTTGGGCATGCTGCTCGGGCATCGGCGCAGTCTAGAGCACATTCCCGCGCATAACAGCCAAGCGCGTGCGAAAGGGGAATAAAGCACCCCTGCCCTTTCGTCTCCTCCACAGAAGGCGCCGCCGCGTGCGGCGCAAGGTTGTTCGAAAGGGGTGCCCGTCCGGATGTTTTCATTCCGCTCTTACCCCCTTGCGGCCAGTCTGACCGCTCTGTTGATGGCGCTGCCGGCCTTTTCGCCCCCCGTGGAGGCCGGGTCAGCGCTACCCATTCGACAGAAAACGGTTGACTGGCCGCATTTTCGTTTCGACGAGAAGCACAGCGG
>DATAVW010000147.1:0-53788 GCA_036267515.1 Rhizomicrobium sp. | reverse complement strand
CAGTATCCCACGCTCGCGGACGCTCCCAACAAGGCGCCGCCCGCAAGCACTTCGGACGAGCAGAAGCACGTGGCGAGTGCGCTGGTCGGCGACCGCACACAGGCGCAGTATAGCGCCGATGCGCTGCGGGGGGGCGATGTTACGGCCGCTACGCCGCCTCCGCCCGTATCCGCGGAGTCCAATGCTGCTGTTCCGCCTCCCAGTGTAGAAAGCGCGAATTCCACCAGTGCCGCCTCGGCGCCTTCGACTACGCCCCCCCAATTGGCGAGTGCCGCACCGGCACCAGGCACCACCATGCCCGGTACACTTCCGTCAGACGAACCGGCCGCTTCACCTCCCGCGACAACAAGTTTGGCATCGAACGCGCCGCCACCAACACCGTCAGCTGCTCCGCCGCCAGTTCCGCCCCCTCCACCTGCGCGGGTCGCAATGACGGATGATGCTGCGCTCGGCTTCCAGCCTTCGCATGCGCCGCCGCTCGATCCGTCAGTCGCGCAGATGATGGGTGTGCCGCAACAACGGCGGCTCGCGAGCGTGTCGCCCACGAAAACGATGGCGCCGGTTTCCATTCCGGGCGGCGCACCTGCCGCAGTGGTCGCCTTCCCCGGTAATTCCGTCGGGCTGGATGCGAATGCTGTCGCCCAGGTGCAGGCGGCCGTCGCAACCTTCAAGGCGAAGGGCGGGAATGGCTATGTGCGCGTGGTCGGGTATTCGCCGAGCGGCGCGCCCAATCTCCCGGCCGACAAGCAGCTGATGCAGAGCTTCGAGCGCTCGCAGGCCTGCGCAACAAGTGTCGCGCGGGAGTTGATCAAGGATGGCGTGCCCGCCAACCGCGTGCTGGTGGATGCCGCGAGCACGCTGGCCACCGGCGAACAGCGCCGCGCCGAGATTTTCCTCTAGATCGATCATGCCGCATCGGGGGAACAGGAAGGGCGCATGACCGAGCCGTTTCGCATTGCGCTGGCCGGTCTCGGCAATGTTGGCGGCGGTGTCGCGCAAATTCTTCTCACGCGCGGGGCGGAACTGTCGCGGCGCGCAGGGCGCGATCTTCAACTGGTGGCGGTGTGTGCGCGCGACCGCACAAAACCGCGGCGGGCCGATGTGTCCTCTATCCCGTGGATCAACGATGCCGTGTCATTGGCGAAGGTCGATGCCGATCTGGTGGTGGAAGTCATCGGCGGGGAAGGGGAGCCGGCGTTGTCGCTCATCCGGGCGGCGCTGGGGAACCGCAAGGCGGTGGTGACCGCCAACAAGGCGCTGCTCGCGGTTCATGGCGCGCAGCTTGCGCTGCTGGCAGAAGAGCAGGGGGTGCCGCTGCGTTTCGAGGCGGCAGCAGCTGGCGGCATTCCCATCGTCAAAGGCTTGCGCCAGAGCCTCATCACCTACGGCATCGACTCCATTCACGGGGTGCTGAATGGCACCTGCAATTACATCCTCACCCAGATGGAGGCGACCGGCCGCTCCTTTGCCGATGTGCTCGCCGAAGCGCAGGCACGCGGATATGCGGAAGCCGATCCGGAACTCGACGTGGGCGGCGGCGACACCGCACACAAGCTTTCGCTGTTGTCGGCGCTGGCTTTCGGTGTGCCTCCGGATATCTGTGTGATGCGCATCGAAGGCATCGCGCACATCACGCCGGCGGACATTGCGTTCGCGCGCGAGTTCGGCTGCCGCATCAAGCTGCTGGGAATTGCGCGCCGCACACCGCAGGGACTCGATCAGCGCGTGCAGCCGGCCATGGTGAGGCTTGGCACGCCATTGGGCGATGTGGATTCTGTGTTCAACGCGGTGGTCGCGCATGCCGGTGCTGCGGGGCCATTCACCTTCGAAGGCCGCGGGGCTGGCGAGGAGCCAACAACCTCCGCCGTGATTTCCGACATTGTGGATATCGCCCGCGGCGAGCGCGGACCTGCCTTCGGCTGGCCGGCGAAGGAGCTGCGCGCCATTCCGCCCGCCCCGCCGGAGGCGCACCTCTCTGCCTATTACCTGCGCTTCGACGTGCGCGACATGCCCGGTGTGCTGGCGGAGATCTCCGGCTATCTCGCGAAGGAAGACGTTTCTATCGAGAGTATGATCCAGCGTGGCCGCAGCCCCGGCGAACCGGTGGCGATCGTGATGGTGACGCACGAATGTTCTGAAACCGCCGTCTCGCGGGCGCTGAAAGCGATCGTGACCAGCGACAAAGTCCTCGGCACGCCCTGCATGATTCCTATTGAAAACGGTTGAAGATATTGCACAGGTCGTCGTTCGTCGGCTGAAAAACCGCCGGCGCCGCTTGTGGCAGCTCCGGCGGTCTTCCCCACACCGGCCTGGTGAGGGCCGGGCGAGTCTTATTGCGCCGTGACCCGTTTCGCGGTCACGTCTCCGCTGATCTCATTCACCAGATTGCCGTTTGAATCGTAGAATTTCTGGTCGAAGGTGCCCTTATAGGTGTTGCCATCCCTGGCGACCTTGTTGTCCTCGGTCAGCACGAACATGCCATTCGGATTGCTGTTCGCGTCAAAGGTCCAGCCAAGATGATAGCGATGAACCGTTCGGCCCCCGGTGCTCACCCAGCTCCCCTCGCAAGTGTTTCCTCCGGTGGGTGGAATGTCGGCGTTGTCGGCTTCGGTGCCGTCGTCGTGCCATTGAATGAGGGTGTCGAAGATCGGATTTCCGCCGACGATCAATGTGGTGACCCAAGTTCCCACGATCGACGGGGCGCTGGGCGCCGTCGCAAACTTGAGGGGCGGAAGCTTGATTTGGGCCAATTGGGTGCCGGTCGGCACGCCGCAAGCGGCCTGAGCGGAAACGCTGCCTGCCATCAATGCGACGGCCGCGGCAGAAAACAGAATTGAACGGTACATCACCAGTGCTCCTTCAGTTGAAGCGCCGCCAACCGGCGCCTTTCCAGCGAATGGCACGTGCACTGCAGGCATTCAGGCAAAACATCCCCGTTGGCGTTTCGATGCGAAGCGCCTTGGCATAAGATATCCGGTCGCTGTTCGGCGGCCGAAGGGGTAGTTCCGGGGATGTTTAGGCCGTTCTTTTTGCTCCTGCTTGCCGTTCCGGCACGCGCCAGTTCGTGGCGCGATTGCAGCCGGGCGCGACGGGATTCGAAAGGACGGACGCCTGATGAATCGCCGATGATTTGCCGAGAAGCCGGATGATTGCGCGGTGAATGAGCGTCTAACCGTGCTGAAGCCCGTTGGCCCGGCCAGCCTCGCCGACGAAGAGGACTTTCGGCTCGGCGATATTTGGGTGCGGCCATCGCTGCGAGAAGTCGAGGCGAATGGTGCGAGGGAGAGCCTCGAGCCGCGGGTGATGCAGGTGCTGGTGGCACTGGCGCGAGCGAACGGGGCGGTGCTGTCGCGTGACGAGCTGATCCGCCAGTGCTGGGGCGGCCGGATCGTCGGCGAGGATGCGATCAATCGGTGTGTCTCGAAGATTCGCCAACTCGCCGAATTGGGCGGCGGCGAGGCGTTCGAGATCGACACGATTCCGCGTGTGGGATACCGGCTTATAGAGCACCGGACAAACATTGCGCCCGCTGCGGCCGTCGCAACATCCTCCGAAACAACGAGAGCCCCCGAGTCTTCCTCGCGCGCCCGCCATGCGCTGGCAGCCGCATTCTTCTTTCTCGTGATCGCTGCCTTGGCGGCCTTTCTCTTCTTTCATTGGCAGGTAAGCGAGACCTTCAACCATGTCGCGACGGGGCAGCGTGCGAATAATACCAAGCCCTCCATTGCGGTCCTGCCGTTCCGGAACCTGAGCACCAGCGCGGACACCGGCTATTTCGCGGAAGGCATCCAGGACGAAATCCTCACGAGGCTGGCGAAAATCGGTTCACTCAAGGTGATCTCGCGCACATCGACGGAGCCGTATGCAGGCAAGACGCAAAACCTGAAGCAGATCGCCAGGCAAATCGGCGTGGACAACGTTCTCGAAGGGAACGTGCAGCGAGAGGGGAACCGGGTTCGCATCAACGTTCAGCTGATCCGGGCTTCCAACGACAGCCATCTCTGGGCAGAAGACTATGATCGCACGCTGGAGGATGTCTTCTCCGTCGAAAGCGAAGTTGCGCGTAGTATCGCAACCACCCTCGCAGCGCACCTGACAGGAAGCGAGCTCAGGCTGCTCAATACGCGGCCCACCTCCAACGCGAAAGCTTATGATTTCTATCTCCGGGGTTTGGTGTGGATGGGCAAACCGCTTGAGCCGGGCGCTCCTGAAAAGGCAGCTGCCGCTCTCGAACAGGCAGTGCGCGCAGATCCCGGTTTCGCGCTTGCCTGGTCCAAGCTTTCTGTTGCCGATGCTTTCCTCGCCTTCGGCGGTGACGCCAAGCGGCTTGAGCCTGCTCGGCATGCGCTCCAGCGGGCGGAGGCGCTCGGCCCGCAGCTGCCCGAAACCCAGGTGGCATCGGCCTTCCTCAAGTACTACGGGGAGAGTGACTACCGCGGCGCGCTCAAAGACTTTGAAGCACTGCACCGCAAGTGGCCAAACAACGTGGAGGTGCTGCGCGCGCTTGGATTGCTGTCACGGCGGGTCGGACGAGCCCAAGACGCTGTGGCGTATTTCCGGGAAGCGATGACCCTCGATCCCCACAATCTCATCCACTACACGGCCGTGATCGACATTCTCGACGGCATGCACCGCTTTCCGGAGGCGTTGCAGGTTGTCGACAAGGCTCTGGCGATTTGGCCGGACAACCCGGAACTCCTTTCCTGGAAAGCCGGCGTGCTGATGGATGCCGGCCAGATGGCGGCCGCTGGCGCCGTTCTTGCCAGCATACCTGAAAGCGCGCGCTTAGAGGTAATTGGCCTGTTCACGGCCCAATATATGTTCGAGCGACGATACGCAGATGGCGCCCGCTATCTGGAAAAAACTCTGGCGGCTCACAGAAGCGGAATGGCGATGGAAACCGCCGCCCATCTCTTGATGCAGACCGG
The DNA here is from genome assembly GCA_036267515.1 of Rhizomicrobium sp. GTDB lineage: Bacteria > Pseudomonadota > Alphaproteobacteria > Micropepsales > Micropepsaceae > Rhizomicrobium. Next base: position 48,860 of record DATAVW010000147.1, on the reverse strand, counting down.
TGATCTTGAAGCCAGAGCCGGGGACATCGATGCAGCGAGGAAAAATCTCACGAAGGCTCGCAACCTCTGGCTGAAGCTGCTGAGTACCGCTCCGCGGGATACCGGGATTCTCCAGCCGCTGGCTTATACCTGCAGGCCTGAACGACCGACAGGCAGCCATTATGATCGCCGACCGCTGCATGGCGGATTATCCGCTCTCGCGCGACAGCATCGAGGGCGTTAACTGCGTTATGTGCGCGCCGAGGTTGCTGTGCACTTCGGCGACCATATCATTGCGGTCAAATTGCTAAAGCAAATCAGCCCCTATGCCTGGAGCCCTTCTCCGGCCGTGCTGCGCCTCGATCCCAATTTCGACAGTCTGCGTGGCGATCCGGAGTTCGAAAAGCTGGCGCACGCGGATGGCCGATAGCGCATTGGGCTCGGCAACTCTCATGCAAATATGGGGGGGTAGAGTCTTCGATTCTCGGAGAAATTATCCTGCGATCTGCCTATCATGGCGCAAAACCGAATCGGCGAAGGGTGAGCATGGGACAGGGACTGGATCGCGCGTTCGCGCTGGAAGCGGTGCGCGTCACCGAGGCGGCCGCCATTTCCGCCGCGAGACAAATCGGCCGCGGCAACGAAAAGGCGGCGGATCACGCGGCTGTGGAAGCCATGCGCGCGGCGTTCAACCAGCTGCCGATCGACGGCACGGTGGTGATTGGCGAGGGCGAGCGCGACGAAGCGCCGATGCTGTACATCGGCGAGAAGGTGGGGAGCGGCGGTCTTGCGGTCGATATCGCGCTCGATCCGCTGGAAGGCACCACGCTCACCGCCAAGGCGCTGCCCAATGCGCTGGCGGTGATGGCGATGGCCGAGCCCGGGACGCTGCTGAACGCGCCCGACACCTATATGGACAAGATCGCCATCGGTCCCGGCTATCCGGAAGGCGTGATCGATCTTGATGCAGATCCGGCGGAGAACATCATCAATCTGGCCGAGGCCAAAGGCGTGCCGCCCAACGAAATCACCGCGCTGATCCTCGAACGGTCCCGTCATGAAGCGATCATCGCATCCGTACGGAAGACGGGTGCTGCCGTGCGCCTGATCACCGATGGCGATGTGGCGGGCGTGATCGCAACCACCGACCCGCAAACGGGCATCGATATTTACCTGGGGCAGGGCGGAGCGCCAGAAGGCGTACTGGCCGCCGCGGCGTTGCGATGTGTCGGCGGGCAGATGCAGACCCGACTTGTGTTTCGCAACGATGACGAGCGCGTGCGCGCTGCAAAATGGGGCATCACGGATCTTAAGCGCAAATATTTCTTGAAGGATCTGGCGTCCGGCGACGTGATCTTCGCCGCCACCGGTGTGACGGACGGCTCCATGCTCGCTGGCGTGCATATCCAGGACGAGTTCATCACCACGGAAAGCATCGTGATGCGCTCGGCCACCCATACTGTGCGCTGGGTGCGCGGCAAGCATCTGAGGCGGCATGCTGGCTGAAGCATTCACACCGTCGCCATACGCCTTTGGCGTGTCGCAATCATTCTCGGGACGCAACTGGCGGCTGCGCACGAGCAACGCTGAAGGCGTGCGGGCCTTTGCGCGGACCGCAAATCTGTCTCCGTTGTTGTGCGATCTGTTGATTGGGCGCGGCGTCGGCGCGAACAATGTCGCTGACTATCTCCACCCTACCCTGAAGCGGCTGCTGCCGGAACCGCTGCTGCTGTCCGACATGTACAAGGCCGTGGAGCGGACCCGCGCGGCCGTCGAGCGTGGCGAAAGGATTGCCATCTTCGGCGACTACGATGTGGATGGCTCCTGCGCCAGTGCATTGCTCTGCGAATTCCTGACGGCGGTGGGTCACACACCGCGAATCTACATCCCCGATCGCATGACGGAAGGTTATGGCCCGAACGCGCCCGCATTTCTGAAGCTGAAAGAAGAGGGCGCGTCGCTCGTCATCACTGCGGATTGCGGCGCTACGGCCGTCGCCGCACTTACGGCGGCGCGCGATGCGGGGCTCGATATCATCGTGCTCGATCATCACGCGGTGGAAACGCCGCCACCGGCGCTCGCGCATGTCAATCCCAACCAGCCGGAAGATACCTCGGGCCTGAAGCATCTGTGCGCGACGGGTGTGGCGTTCCTGTTCGTCGTGGCGCTGAACCGCGCCTTGCGTGCCAGCGGCTGGTACGCGGCGAACGGCATCGCCGAGCCGGATTTGCGCGATCATGTCGATCTGGTGGCGCTGGCGACGGTATGCGATGTGGTGCCTCTTGTCGGCATCAATCGCGCCTTTGTGCGCATGGGACTGGCGCGGCTTTCGACCTTGGCGCGGCCTGGCTTCGCGGCGCTGGCGCAGATCGCGAAAATCGAGCCGCCCTGCACGACCTACCATCTCGGCTTCGTGTTCGGACCGCGCATCAATGCCGGTGGACGGGTGGGGCGTTGCAGCCTTGGCGCGGAGTTGCTGACGGCGAAAGCGGATGCCGAGGCACTGGCGCGTGCGCTGGATGATCACAACAAGGAACGCCGCACCATCGAATCCACCATTCTGGACGAAGCGATGGCATTGGCTGGCGCGCAGACGGACAACGCCATTCTGCTGGTGGAAGCGGAGGGCTGGCATTCCGGCGTGGTGGGCATCATCGCCGGGCGCGTGAAGGATCGCTTCCGCAAGCCAACGTTCGTTATCGGTTTCGACGGTGAACTGGGCCGGGGCTCGGCGCGCTCGGTGGCCGGTTTCGATCTCGGCGCCATCGTGCGCACCGCGCGCGATGAAGGCATTCTCGAAACCGGCGGCGGACACGCGATGGCCGCCGGCGTTTCGCTGAGGCGCGAAAGGCTGGAGGAATTCCGCGCCTTCCTTGCGTTGCATGGTGTCTCGGCAGAAACGCATTCCGCGGCGGCGAAAGAGTTTGCCATCGATGCGGTTGCCTCCTGCGCGGGCAGCACGCCGGCGCTGATCGATGATATCGCGCGCCTGGGGCCCTTCGGCGCCGGCAATGCCGAGCCGCTGGTGGCGTTGCCGGATGTTCGGGTAGCTTTCGCCGACGTGGTTGGCCGCGATCATGTGCGCCTGCAATTGCAAGGCGGCGACGGCGCACGGCTGGAGGCTATCGCCTTCCGCGCCGCCAGTGCGCCGCTGGGGCAGGGGCTGCTCGCTGCGCGCGGCAAGCCGGTGCATGTCGCGGGCTATCTGCGCGCCGATGACTGGAACGGCCGCCGCCGCGTGCGTCTTCAGGTGGAGGATGCTGCGCCCGCCGGCGCCTGACTTGCGCCGGTCTGCCCCTGCGGTTTATAGCGCCAGCACGGACAGCGCCCTTCGTCTATCGGTTAGGACTCAAGATTTTCAATCTTGCAAGAGGGGTTCGACTCCCCTAGGGCGCGCCATTCCGATATTCACGGCGCTGTATTCGTTCGCGCTTCTGCCTTTACGATTGCTACCAGACAACAGAATCGCACATGAGACGGACAAGGGCCTGCCTGTTTGCGTTCGCCATCGCTTCGTGCGCCGGCAGCACTGATCAGACGATAGCGCAACAAGCCGACTCTTCACTGGACGGGTATCTGAAGCCACAAACCCTGGCCCCGCTGCCTGATGGCCGGCATATCCATCTGTTTTGTCTGGGGAAGGGATCGCCCGTGGCAATTGTTGCGCCGGGCTGGCACATCCCTGCGCCGGTGTGGCATCGCATGCAGCAGCCGATGGCGAAGCTGACGCGCGTCTGCATTTACGATCGTGCCGGCTATAGTTTCAGCGATCCCGGTCCGATGCCGCGGGATACGGCTGCCGAGACCAAAGATCTTCATGATGCGTTGCATGCCGTGGGTTTGAAGGGGCCCTACGTTCTCATCGGCCATTCGCTTGGCGGCTTCGATGCGAGGCTGTTCGCTTACAAATACCCGCGGGAGACGGCGGGCCTGCTGCTGCTCGATCCACCGACGGAGGGGGTTTATCAGCACACGCGAGAACCGGATGAAGACGTCAACTTGATGGGGCGCTGCGCACAGATTGTGCGACACCACAGGCTGACCTGGAGCGAAGGGCTGAAGAACGGCTGTTTAAATCTCAAGCCCGGTCGCAACTGGCCAGCGGCGATGTGGGCGAAGATGTTGGCCGATCAGAATCGCGCGATCTGGTATGAGACTCTCGTTTCGGAAGATGTGAGCATGGTGACCCGTTCGGCGGATGAATTGGTGGCGGCGCGGCGGCCTCTGGGCTCCATTCCCTTGATTGTGCTGCAGGCGGACTCGGATTGCCGTTCTGCGAATAGTGTGAGTCAACGCTTCGATGTCGCGCGCTGCGCGGAGCTTGAACGCCAGGCTCGTGACTCCACACGCGGCGAGCGGCGCATCATCAAGGGCGCGAGCCACATGATTCAGAACGATAAGCCACAGGTGGTTCTTGCTGCCTTCGCCGAAATTATCAAGACTACGCGGGCATCAGGGCTTGCCACCGCCGAATCTCATTAAGAATCCGGCCTGTTGTGTGCGGGACGTAATCCACGCATCTTTCTACGCGTCGGTGTAGCCGAGCAAGCCTTGCTGAGATGGCGGGAGAGGCGCATCGGCATCGATCCTTTGGGGTTCTTCTTATGTCGATTTCAGATAGTCTGCGACGTTTCTTGAGGGCGCCGCTTTGCAGTCATTGACCACCGGAGCGGCTCAAAAATGGAGGGGCGAATATGTGTGAAATCCACCATTCCAGTTTCAATCGTCGCCAGCTGGGCGCGCTGTTCACCGGCGCAGGCAGCTTTGCGTTCTTTCCGCTGCGTGCGCGCGCCGCGGACATCGAAGCGCTGGCCATCACCTGCATCGACTATCGCCTGGTCGATGATGGCGTGAAGTTCTTCGGCAACATGCATCTGACGAAAAATTACGATCAGGTGGCGCTGGCGGGCGCGTCTCTTGCTGCTGTGTCGCCGAAATTTCCTTCATCGAACGCAGCGGTCTGGGACCATGTCGTCATCGCCAAGCAGCTGCATCACATCAAGAAGGTGATCTTTCTCGATCACCGCGACTGCGGCGCGTACAAGGTGGCGTTCGGTAAGGAATTCGCGGCAGCGCATGACGCGGAAACATTGCAGCACAAGGGCGTGATGCAGCAGGCGAACGCCATGCTGGCCCAGAAGCATCCCGATCTCGGCTGCGAGGGCTATCTGATGGCCTTGGACGGAACCACCGAGCGGCTCGTCTGATCCGCCAGAAAAGATGAGGGCGGCACAGCTGCCGCCCTCATTCGTGATATCCCTATTGCTGTGGTGGTGGTGGTGGCGGCTCGTCGTTCGAACCACCGGGAGGCGGGCCGTTTTCGTCGTTTGGTGGTGGGCCGTTCTCGTCGTTGGGTGGTGGCCCGCTCTCATCGTTTGGGGGCGGTCCACTCTCGTCACCCGGAGGCGGGCCGTATTCCTGCTGCATCATCTGCTGTTGCTTCGCGCACCGTTTGGGATGCTTGGCGCACCAGCGAGGCCCATGCGGCTTGGGCCCGGGGCCGTAGTCTTGCCCACCCGCCGGCGGACCGGACTGGGCGCCACCGGAAGCGCCGTATCCTTCATCACCTGGAGGCGGTGGTCCGGCTTCATCGCCACCGCCCGGTGGCGGGCCATAATCCGGCCCCGGTGGGGGGCCGTAAGCGCCGCGGGGCGGGGGTGGCGGCGGCGGTGGGCCATAACCCGGGCCATAAGGGCCATTCGGGTAATAGGCACAGGCGGACAGCAGAATGGCCGATCCGAAGATCGCAGCCGGAGCAAGCCAGTGTCGCATGAAAGTCCTCATTTGGCAGAAATGCCCTCCACAGTTCCAACGCCGCAACGGCTTTTTGGTGGCAATTGGATCGGGTGACGAAAACGTCATGCGACGCAAGTGCTGGCTTGACCATGGCGCGCAGGCAGGGCTCAGGATGCGCAAATGATCTCGCGTGAAGATTGCCGCCGGATGGACGCGGAGGATCCGCTTGCCTTTGCGCGGGCACGGTTTTGCATTCCCGATTGCGATGTCTATCTCGACGGCAATTCGCTGGGTGCGCTGCCAGTGACCACGGCGGCGCGGATCAATGACGTACTTGCGCGCGAATGGGGCAACGATCTCATCCAGAGCTGGAACAAAGCCGACTGGATCGGCCTGCCGTCGCGTGTCGGCGCACGCATTGCGACGATCATCGGGGCCGCCGCTGACGAGGTGATCGCGGCAGATTCCACCTCCGTGAATCTGTTCAAACTGGCGGCGGCTGCGCTGAAGCACCAGACGCCCCGCGGCGTGATCCTGACCGAGCGCGAGAACTTTCCGACCGATCTCTACGTGCTGCAAGGGCTGAACGCACTGCTTGGCAGCGCAGTTGAGCTGCGCATGGTCGCGCGCGAGAACCTGCTCGATGCGCTGAACGAAGACGTGGCGCTCATCGCGCTCACGCATATCGATTACAGAACAGGCGAAATTCATGACATGGCCGCAATCAGCACCGCGGCGCATGAAGCGGGCGCGCTGGCAATTCCGACGGCGGCTTTCCTGTCTCAGGTCTGACGCCAAATCCGACAGACGGGATGTACTACGGCACCACGATCAACGGCGGCGGGCCGAGCGACGAGGGCACGGTCTACAAGATCGATCCCAATACCGGCGCCGAAACGGTGGTTCATGCCTTCACCGGCAAAGACGGAGCGCATCCCTATGGCGATCTGTATATCGACGCGAAGGGCATTGTCTACGGCACCGCGTTCCAAGGCGGCAAACACAATCTCGGTGTGGTGTTCAAGCTGAAGACATGACGCATGACGCATTTGCGTCATGTGCCAGTCGAACCGGCACTCCAAGGTCGTGTTCGCCGAAAGCTTGCAAAGGGCGAGACATCGGCTTTTCCGGGAGGTTGCGATGAATTCCACATTTCTAAAGACGGCATTGCTCGGATTGGCCGCGATGGTGGCCGTCTCGTCCGGAAGCGCAGAGGCCAAAAAGTTCAAGGTGCTGCACAGCTTCGCAGGTGGACCCAACGATGGTGCGAACCCATATAGCGGCGTGGTCCCGGATCCCGTTCAGGTTCCCCCTTCCGGATACTATGTCGCCACGGACACGGGCGGCGCAAACAACCTTGGCACGCTGACCTTCATTTCAACGAAAGGCGCCGCGACCGTCGTCCATAGTTTCGGCGGCGCTGGCGATGGCGACAATGCGGACGGCACGCCGGTCATCTCGCTTAGCGACTATGTAGTTGGAACGACACGATACGGCGGTGCCAACGGATGCGGGACGGTCTACCGATACACCGTGCGCGGGGGCGCCTATACCGACGCCTCGTTCAGTTGCTATGGCGGGCCGCCTCCCGCCAATCTTGCGTTTCCCTTTTCTGGCCCCACGGTCGATCCCTCCTCGGACTTTGTAATCGGCACCGCTCCCCTTGGCGGCGGCACGAACAACGGGGGCTGGTATGCCTATGACACTTCGAATGGTTTTTTGGGCGATCAAGAGGATTTCAGCGGAAGCGACGGATCGGCGCCTTATGGCGGGATCCTGCGAGTAGCGTTTGCCGGTGACGACGTCGCACTCTACATTCCCGCGTCGGCAGGCGGATCCTCCAATCTGGGGACCATTACCGTGTTCGACAGCAGTGGTGCGCGCGTCCTCCACAATTTCACCGGTGGAAGCGATGGCGCCAACCCGCGCGGGACGCTGCTCTACAACAATGAATTCTTCCTCTACGGAACCACGTATTATGGCGGCGGTACGAACCTCGGTACCGTGTTCAGAATGGACATTTCTGGCGGCAACTACACGGTGCTGCACGTGTTCCAGGGCATCTGCTGCGGCAATTCAGATGGCAGCTTTGCTTCCTCAGGCCTGACACTAAATCCGAAGGACGGCAAGTATTACGGCACCACGATCAACGGTGGCGGCCCGACCGACAACGGTACCGTCTACAAGATCGACCCCAGTACGGGCGCCGAAAGCGTGGTTCACGCCTTCACCGGCCCCGATGGCGCGCACCCGACCTATGGTAATCTGTACATCGACTCGAAGGGCAAGATTTACGGCACGACGCTACGGGGCGGCGCCCACAATCTCGGCGTGGTGTTCAGGCTGAAGTCCTAATCGCCATAGCGCATTTGCGTCATGTGCCATCGGAACCGCTGCTCCAAAATTCGCCTCGGTTGAAAAAGATCGTGCGGAAGGCACGGTCCTGGGAGGTTGCGATGAAAGGTACAATTCTAGGAACCGCGTTGCTTGGAACGGTAATGATTTTCGTCTCGTGCGGCAGTGTGCTTGCGGAGGGAGGCGCATCGCCGCTGCCGATGCCCTTCCGCGGCCGTCACCCCGCCGCTGCTCGCGGAAATCCGAAACGCGCTGCAACATACATCGCGCCGTCCAAAGCACGAGGACGCTCAATACACGATCATCGACGACCCCAACGAGGGGTATGCTCTCGGACAGGGGACCTTCGCCTTCGGCCTGAATTCCGTGGGAGCGGTTGTCGGATATTATGACAACGGCAAAACGCACGGATACGAGCGCGCTCCCGACGGAAGCTACCGGACGATCGATGTGGGTAAAAGAGGGTCCGCCGCGACCGACATCAACGACAAGGGCGCGATTGTAGGCCAGACGAATTTTTACGCCGATGGCGGGAGCAAAAGATGTCCAGCCTTCCTGCTGACTCCAAAAGACAAGCTGAAGAGGTTCGAACCCCCGGATGCCGGCTGCTCTACAGACACCTTCAGCATCGGCAACGACGCCTCTATTGTAGGCGACTACATTGGGAACGACGATGTATATCACGGCTTTGTACGTGCAAAGAACGGCGAGATTGCGGTGCTCGATGCACCGGGCGCTGTGGACACATTCGCGTCGGATATTAACGACGGCGGTACAATCGCCGGTAGCTACGAGGATGACGACGGAGATCACGGCTACATCCGCTCGGCGGACGGCGCGTTTGCAACGTTCGATGCTCCCGGAGGCCCCGCTTTCGGCGATATTGCTAGCCGGATCAACAACCTGGGTGAAGTAGAAGGCGACTACTCCAACGCTGACGGCGTGAACCACGGCCTCATCCGCAACCCGGACGGGAGTCTTGTGGTGTACGATGCACCGGACGCCGGGCACGGCGCCGGACAGGGCACGTTTGGTTATGCCGGGATCAATAATCAGGGAACAGCCGCCGGCTCCTATTGGGACGCCAACAATGTCTCACACGGTTACCTGCGCTCAAGCGATGGCACGCTCACCGAGTTCGATCCTCCCGGCTCGATCTGGACGGTCGTGTGGGACCTCAACGATGTCGGCGCGGTGACCGGCAGCTACATAGATACGTTCGGCAATTTCCATGGGTTCCTGCGAACGCCGTGAACGGAGGGGGGAACGGCTGACGAGAGTGCTAATCGAAAACGAAGTTGGGCAGGCTAAGGCCCTGTACAGCTCCAGCTCTTGTTCCTTGATGACGACAACAGGTGTGTCGCCAAATTCGTCCAAGCCTGCGATTGCGCAGCTTCAAAGGCAAGATAGAGCGTTCCAACGACCAGAGGGACGCCCCAAGCAAACACCGCATGTAGCCTGCGATGGCGCCAAGCGTCGGCACCGGCACAGACCATGGCAACGGCTGCAGTGCCGAGTATTACCGGTACCACAGCTCCCATCCCCGGAAGCCGCCCGATGGCAGTGGGGAGAATGCAGAGCGTGGCAAGCAGCACCAGCCGCTTGTGAGTCTCGCTGCGTCGGCGCACGGCAACTGCCGCTGCGAATATGCCGCCAAAGAGAAGCACCATCGCGATGTCGGCACCCAGGAAGAAGATGCTGCCCAATTTCGGATCCGGCAGATCGCGGACGGCAGCGTGAATGGCGACAAAAAGCCCAAGTGAAACGATAATGGCGGCGAGGCCCACCCCGATCCAGCCGAGCGTGCGATGGAGGCGTGGATATCCTCGAGCGACTAAGATGCTCTGGACAGCAAGCAGTGCGAACCAGGAACTCATGACGGCGCCATGCAAGTGCAGCAGCAACGGCAACGGCGGACGTCCGAACAACCCATGAAGATAATATGATCGTGCGAATCCCGCGAAGACGATGGTCAGCGCCGCAGCGGAGGTCCACAGAAAGAATTTGCTGCGGAGATTGCGGGGCGGCGGCATTGCTACTGGGGACATAATCAGTTCTCGGTACTTCGGACCTGCAGGCGAGCACAGCACAGCGCCCAGTCGCATGACGCATTTGCGTCATTCCTGCGCCAGGCAGGGGAGCTACTACTGTGCTCAGCGAAGCTCTTGTTCGAGACCGGCAATGAAGGCGAGTTTGATCCCAGCGGCAGCGGCGTTCGTGTTCATAGTAACGCTGCTATCGGCAGGTTCTTCAAATGCGAAACCGCCCGTGCCTTTCTACAACGGAAAGGTGAGTAAGCTCGACAAGCTTGGTACCGGTTCAGTCGTTATCGCAACAAAGGATTCTGCGGCGACGGTTTGCGCTTGGTATCGCAGGAACCTTCGTGACCAAAACGGCGAAACCACGACCAAGGACGGCGCTCACATCTTCTACACACATAATGGCGCCACCGTGGACGTGGAACCCGGTAATCGCTTCGCGCCCGAAACCACCATCGGCCTTGTGTGGGACGCCAAGAAGTTTGGTTCTTACACTGGCAATGAGTGAGAATCGCAAATCATCTCCCACGCGCTGCCGCGTAACTGTGAAAGCAGGAGAGCGTCAAAATGAGCAATATTCCGCATCACTACCCGCTGGCCTGCCGAAACGCAGGGCTTATGGCATCCATCGGGCTGCTCATTCGCAGCATGCCCTACGCGCTGATGCGCTTCGCCGTGCTGCTGAGCTTTTCCGTCGTGTCCATCATTTGGATTGCGATGACGGTCGGCGGCGCATTCTGGGCCGGTGCGCACATCGCCGGCGCCTTCGGATTTATCTGGTTTGTCTCTTGCGCAGCCATGGCCGGCTGGTTCTGGAGCGCCATCCTTCGTTACATGCTTCACCTCATCGAGTGCGGCCACGTCGCGGTCCTGACGGAATTGATCGTTCGCGGGCGGATTGGCAATGGCTCAGAATCAATGTTTGCGTACGGCAAGCGCATCGTGACGGAGAAGTTCGGGCAGGTGAATGCGTTGTTTGCCTTGAACCTGCTTGTGCGAGGCATCGTCAACACCATACACAACACGCTGGAGGGCATCGGCAACGCGCTTTCGATTCCGGGAGTCGAGTCGATCGTCGGCGTGATCACGGCCATCCTTCGAGCGGCCACGCGCTACATGGACAAGGTGATCTTCTCCTACAATCTGGCCTCCGAGGCACGGAACCCGTGGCTGGGCGCGCAGGATGGCGTCGTCTATTACGCACAGAACGCAAAGCCGCTGCTGAAGCAATCCGTCTGGATCGTGGTGTTGGAGTATGCGCTGACCGCGATATTGTGGCTGGCCTTGCTGATGCCGGCGGCGGCGCTCACGACCATCTTGCCCTCATCGGTGCGCGAGATGGGTGGCGTCGTGACAATTGTCATTGCAATTCTTTTTGCGCTCGCGGCCCGCGGCGCCTTTCTCAAACCTGTGTTCCTCATCATGGTGATGACGCGCTTCCACGCCTTGATCGAGCAGCAGCCGATCAACTGCGAATGGGTGGCCAGATTGAATCAAGTCTCGGACAAGTTTCGCGAGCTTGGCCAAAAGGCGGTCAACTGGGATACATCTGCAGCGCCGACGCAACCGGCTCAACCGTCTCTGCCGCAGGCTGGAAGCTCTCCGGCATGAGAATGCTTCCCAAACATGCCCTCGGCGCACTTCTGCTCGTCCTCTGCAGCAACGTTTCAGCAGCGGCTGCCGGGGACACAGCTTGCAACATTATGAGGGAAGCAACTTACGCCCGCATGCGTGTTCCTCACCGTGTCGTCATCGATACGACGTCACCTGGACGCAAAACTATCCATGGGCAGGAAGTCTATATGAAAACCGTGCAGTACCAGTTGCTGCTGGGCCATTGGGTCAAGAGCATTACCTCGCCACAGCGGGAAATCGACGGCGAGAAAAAGTTGAATGCGACATTTTCCGATTGCCGCAGGGAAGGCGAGGGGATGGTCAATGGTCAGCCGGTCGCCATCTACAGCGCCAAGACAAGGAATCTGACTCTTGTTCCTTTTAGCGGGGATCTGCGGATGTGGATTTCGCAAAGAACCGGATTACCCCTGCGCAGCGAAGCCAACGCCTCGATTCCGTTTTTGGGCCAGAGCCGTACAATCAAGGTGTTCAGCTACGACAACGTGCGGGCTCCCGCCGGCGCGTAGGCAAATCAAAGCCGCGCCACGCGCTGCAGGACCCAACCAAAACCCTGCTGGCGTGCTTCTCCGGCAATGCGCGTGCGAAGCGCCACGGCCTGCGCTGTTTTCCCTGTCTTTTTTAATACATTCAGCTCAGCAAGTTCCGCCTCAAGGGCCCAGCCGGGCCATTGTCTTGCGCGTGCATCTGCAGCCATGGACTGCAAGCGCGAAATCGCTTCAGCGCTGTTGCCAGTCTCTCCGCGCAACTCAGTCAGCGCGATATCGACTTGTATGACTTCCTGGCGTTCCGTCATGCCACTTCGCAGTTCTGCGGCGCGCTTCGCCGCCGCCTCGCGTTTCGCTGTTTTTCCAAGCGCGGAATAGGAAAGCGCCAGCAGACTTGTGGCCACGGCCTCACCAGTTTTCAGATCGGCCTCGGCAAACTCCTTCTTTGCCCCATCGAACAGACGCGCCCCCTCGGCCCATTGCCCTTTCGACATCGCGATTTGTCCCTGGATCGTGGCGACGTTGCCAAGCAACATCTTCGGCTCTTGGGTGTGCGGCGCCGTTTGCCGCACATGATCCAAGCCCGCTTCCGCAGTTGAAAGATCGCCTCGGTCCAGCGAAATCTCGGCACATTCCAAATCCGCTCCGCTTAGATTGGCGTTGATTCCTCTATACTCGGATTGGGCCTCTGCGCAGGCGAGCTCTGCCTGCACGAATTCGCCGCGCAGACGCAAGATGTCGGCCAACGAAAACAGGCTGAATGCGCGGTGTCCGTGTGCTTCGACGCTGGCATCAAGCGCGGCGGCCTGACGAAAGCCTGTGAGGGACTCATCGCTCGCACGCTCGTCGCTCTGCTCGATGGCTAGTGCGGCCAACGCCCATGCCTGGCCTCGAATATCACCCGTCTCACGGCGGATGCGCAGCACGTTCGTGGTTGCGGCTTCTGCGCCATCCCGATCGCCAGCGTCCCACAAAGCTGTTGCCAGGTCGGCGTAACCTGCCGCCATCCCATTTCGGTCTCCAATCGCCTGGGACTGCGCCAAAGAATCTCGAAATTCCTGCACCGCTCGTTTTGGTTGTGACTGTCCGAACAGAATACCAAACAGGCGATGGACTTCTGCTGCACCGCCAGGGTTGGCAATTCGGCGATAGCCGGTGAGCGCCTGCGCAAGCATGGCATTTGCAGACTTGCGGTCGCTTTCCAGAAGCGTGGCGCCCAGTGCCGTCTGCGCATCCGCGGTGAGTCCTGCGGCATCACGTGCCTGCGCAAGGTGGAGTGCAAGACGCGCATGTTCGGCAGCATCCTTTGTGTTGCCCTGAGCGTTCGCTATGCGCGCGTCCAGCAATTCCAGTCGCGGATCGCTCACCATGGGTTCTCCACGTTGCTGCAACTGCGCGACTGTTTCGTGCGCTGCTTTGGCCTTGCCAGCCCGGAGAAGATCGTCGGCGATGTCCAGCTGCGTTTCGAAATTGTCCGTTTCGCCAGCGGCCAGTGTGCGAAGGCTGGCGACCGCGTTCATCCACTGAAACTGCGCTTCGTACTTTTGCGCCTCGATCTTCAGGCGCATGTCCTGGGGAAGGCCAGCCGAATGTGCTACGGCCTGCTTGGAGGCCGCCAAGGCTTTCTGATCGTAGCCAAGCGCCGTCCACGCCTTCGCAAGGTAGACATAAGAAGGTGCATAATCTGGCGCACCAGCAACGGCCTGCAAAAGTTCGTCACGAGCCCGCGCGGGTTCGTAGCGATGCAGAGCCTGGAGCGCAAACCCTATGTGCCGCATCACATCGGCGCTCGGCGGACGCGCGTTCGCGATACGACGCAGTTCGTCTGCACTTTGAATCTTCAGGTCCAGATTCTTGCGTAGATCGGCCCCAGCCAGCGCGACCAGAGATGGCAAATCTCCGCTAGGCCCAGTTCGCGAGAACGTCGCGACGGTCACGCCGCTGCGTGCGTCCTGCAAGGCCAGATCGAGCCGAACGTATTGCTCGCCGGGCTTGCTGGAGGCTAGAAAGCTTCCAGTCACTACATAATCGACCGCGAGTTGGCGGTGCAGCCCGGCAAGTGTCTCCGGCGAGAAGCCTCCGGCATCCGGATCCGTCGTGTCGCCGCGTGTCTGGCGGATGAGTTCGCTTGGCAGAAGATGCAGTTGGCCCCCCTCGGCCATTTCAGTCCCCAGCATCTCGGAGAACGCAGGGCCGATCCAGGCATCTGCTGCCTTGTGCGAGAGATTGTCGAAGTCAAACACGGCGACGGCGGTGCCAGGCGCCCGGCGGGACCACGGAAAAACCGGGTCGCGCCCGTTCCATAACCACCACGCGGTCATCGCCACAGCTGCAAACAAGAGCGCGGCGAACAGAGCACTGGCTCGGGAGAAAAATTGCCTTCGCCAGCCCGAGCCAGATATCCGAACTGGCGGCGGATCGAGCGAAGGCGAGGCATCTCGCTCCACCGTCGTACCGTCGGCGGTGACGGGGGCGACAAAACGGTACCCCAGCTTGGGCACCGTCTCGATGAAGCGGCCGCCTTCCTGGCTCTCACCCAGGGCCTGGCGCAGGGTCCAGATGTGCTTGGTTAGGTTTGATTCGGCAACGAATCGGTCCGGCCAGATCGTTGTCATAATTTCGTCTTTGGAGACCGCATGTCCGGCGCGCTCCACCAGCAACCGTAGAATTTCAAAAGCTTTGGGGGTGAGAGCGATCGCCTCTTCGCCGCGGAGCAGGCGCCGCTCGGCCGGCTGAAGCTGGAAATCCGCGAACCGGTATGCCGATTTTTCCTGCTCATCCATCGGCTTTCCCTCCTTCCCACCGCCGGGCAAGAAATTTTCCGGAAAAATACCAGATGCCGGGGAAGGAAAAAACGGCAGCTCGGTCCCCAAGCTCTCTCTGTGCCAGTCTACGGGAGGGTAGAGGTGATTCCACTAACGCATTCGATGCGGGCGTTTCCGACGCCGAAAATTGCAGCGCAGCCACCGCTTGCCGGCGACCACCTTGAGCGAGCCAATGAGGCAATTCCAACGCGCCTCGAACCGGATTCTGTCGCCTGTTGCCTGCTGGACGGCCTGAACCTTGAGGTCGTCGTTGTTGACGGAGAAGGGACGATCCTCTTTTACAATTACACCGCCGGCCGATTGCTTGCGGAAAGCGGCACGATTTTCAGGGGATGCCGCGGAAATCTATGCTTTGCGGATGGCAAAGCCGTAGAATGGTTCCAGTCGTCGCTACGCACGCTTTCGGTAGCGCGGACGCGAGAGGGCCCAATCCTCTTGCTGAGACAGAATCGCAAACACCATCGGATTGTTTCGGTGCGCTCCCTGGAGAGCGCGGCAGAATCGCTGCGATTTGTGGTGGCGTTTTCAAAGATTGCGACGCATCTTCCGGAGGAAGGCATTCGCCAGTTGATGAGCGGTTTTGGACTCACACGCGCGGAGCAACGGCTCGCGCAATATTTGGCTGTCGGGGGATGTTTATCGGATGCTGCCAGCAGTTTTGGCTTGTCGCGGCACACCGTCGGCAATCAACTGCGGTCGGTTTTCGAGAAGACCGGTGTAAAGCGCCAAGCCGATTTGCTCCGATTGATGTGGGGCAGTGGTATGGCCAACGCCTTTGGATGACCGTTGCAACCCTGCTGACACCCAATCACTCGCGCTCTTCGTGTTGCTTATTCGCGACAGAACTCTCCTCGAACAGGTGTAATCCGAGCAGATGTTTGGTAATTTCCTTCGCCGGATCGCCGCCGCCTTCGCTTCGCCCGGGCTCCGGCGCATGCACGGTGATTTCCTGTAGGTTTCGCGCCTTCAGATCGCGGTTCACATCGGCCAGTTGCGTGGTCGTCAGCGTACCGAACGAGAGTTCGACGTCGCCGAGTTCGTGCTCAAGCGCGTCAACCCGGGCCATTTGATACGGCGTGGGCCTGTTCTCAACCGAAAGGATGGCGCCGTAGACATATCCCATGTGCTCGCGCAGCCGCTCTTCGCCGGTGATCGCGCCGCCCTCAGTGGTGGCAACGATTTTCTTGCGGACTTCCGTGGCATCATTCGCCAGCGTGTCGAGCTTGGTGCGAAGCGCATCGCTTGGCGGCAACCCCGCCGATCGCTGCTGCGCTTGCCTACTCACATCCACAATCTTGTCGTTCAACACGCTCATGCGCCCGAACAGCGCGGAGACGCGCTTGGCCGCGGCATACTGCGCTTGCTTGTCGGCGATCGTGAAGGTGGCGCGGCGGTCCAGCGCCACCGTGAGCGGCATGGTGTAGGTGTTTTTGCCCTTCGTGAGCCGCGCCGTGTACGTGCCCGGCGGCACGCGCGGACCCTGCGCTGCCTGGAACACCAGCGTGGCACCGCGTGGTGTTTGCGGCGGATCGTCCCGCATGCTCCACACCACGCGGTTCAGTCCCTTGCGGTTGGATGCGGGGATCGTCGTCTGCACTCGGCCTTGCGCGTCCAAAACCTCGATGGTGATGCGACCGATCACCTGCCGCGATTTCTGATAGTACGTGATGACAACGCCATCGGCGGGATTCTGTCCGCTGTATGAAGCATCGCCGTTGCCATAGCCGCCGTTGCCCTGAATACGCTGCTGTGCCGGCCGGCCCGGAATAAGCGCCGCTTCCGACGCGACCACATTCCGGCTGAGCTCACGCAAGGGCGAGATGTCATCGATAATCCAGATGCCGCGGCCATGGGTGGCGAGCACCAGATCGTCGTCGCGCGTCTGGAAGGCGAGGTCGCGCACGGCCACGTTCGGGAAATTGTTGGGCGCGAAGGGGGACCAGGTCGCGCCGGCGTCCAGTGAAACGTACAGACCGAATTCCGTTCCAACAAACAGGATGTTTGGGTTCTTCGGATCTTCCTTGATCACGTGGGCGTAGCCGCGCACGCCGGGTGTGGCCGGCGTGATCAGCGGCTGCCAGGTGCGGCCGTAATCGTGCGTGCGATACGCATAAGTTGCCATGTCGCCGAAATTGTGCCGATCAACGGTGACGTAAGCCGTCGCCGGGTCATAGCGGCTGGCCTCCACCCAGCTGATCCAGTTGGCTTGCGGCAAACCGGGCACATTGGCCACCGTATTCGTCCAATTGCGTCCGGAATCGCGCGTCACCTGGATGTTACCATCGTCTGTGCCGACCCAGATAACGTCGGCGTTCAGCGGACTTTCGGAAACGGAATAGATCGTCGTGTGCGTTTCGGCAGCGGAATTGTCGATCGTGATGCCGCCGGACTGCTCCTGCTTCTGCATTTCCGGATCGTTGGTCGTCAGGTCTGGAGAAATGCGGTCCCAGGTGAGGCCGTGGTCCTTCGAACGAAATAGGAATTGCGCACCAATGTAGATAACGCCCTTGTTCGTCGAGGACAGCGCAATTGGCGTATTCCAATTGAAACGAAGCTTTTCGTGATAGTTCGCCTTGGGCTGAATATCGCGCGCTTCCAGCGTTTTGCGGTTCACCCGCCCGACATAGCCACCTTGGGATTCTGCATAGACGTAATCCGGATCGGCAGGATCGGGATAGGTGAAGAAGCCATCGCCGCCGTAGAGGTTCTCCCAGCGATAGTTGCTGATGCCGCCGGGGTAGGCGCTGTCACCCACCCAATCCGAATTGTCCTGCAGGCCTCCATAAACCTGGTACGGATCCTTGTCGTCCACGCTGACATGATAGAATTGGCTGATGGGCAGATTGTCGCCCTTCCACCATTTCGAGCCGCCATCATAGGACAGCCACAAGCCACCGTCGTCGCCACCGATCACCTGCTTCGGATTTTTCGGATTGATCCAGACATCATGCCAGTCGCCATGGCCATTGCCGCCAGAAGCTTCGGTGAAGCTTCTGCCGCCATCTTCTGAGGCAATCAGAGTGAGATTCATTTTGAACAGGCGGTCGGGATTGGTGGGATCGACCACCAGTCGTGCAAAATAGAAAGGCCGCCAGACCATGTTGCGGCTGCGGTCGCGCTCTTCCCACGTCGCGCCGCCGTCGTTCGACACATATAATGCTGAGCGCACGTTTTCGATGAAGGCATACACGCGCTTCGGATTGGATGGCGCGTACACCACTTCCACGCGGCCCCACGGCGTCGGCGGCAAGCCCTTGTCGCTCTGCGCCGTCATCGGCGTCCAGGTGCGGCCGCCGTCTTTGGAGCGAAACATGCCGCTGCCGGAGAACGCGTTCGGGCCATCGCCGCCGGAGCGGAAGGTCCAGCCCTTGCGCCGGAAGTCCCACAGGCCGGCAAGAATCTCGTTGGGATTTTTCGGATTAAGCGTGACGGAAGAGCATCCCGTGGAGAGGTTGGGACCCTTCAACACCAGGGACCAGCTCTGACCGCCATTGATCGTTTTGTAGAGCCCGCGATCCGTACTGTCGCTCCACAGTTTGCCGGGCACGCAGGCGTACACGTCGTTGCCGTTGCGCGGATCGACCACAATACGTGTGATGCGCTCCGATTGCGGCAGCCCCATATTGGTCCAGGTCTCGCCGCCATCCGTCGATTTGTAGACTCCGTCGCCAACGGAAACCGAGTTGCGCGTCCAGCTTTCGCCGGTGCCAACCCACACCACTTTCGGATTCGTAGGGTCGAGCGCGATAGCCCCGATGGACTGCACCGGTTCGCGGTCGAACACCGGCTTGAAGGTGGTACCACCGTCCAGCGATTTCCAAACGCCGCCGGATGCGGCGCCGATGAACAGCGTCACTTTGCCGTCGGGTTCCTGACGTCCGACGACCGCCGCGATACGGCCGCTCATGGCGGCAGAACCAATGTTCCGGATGCCGAGCCCGGAAATGGTGGCGCTGTCTATGCTCTGCGCCGAAGTTGCCAAACTGACGAAGGAAGACGCTGCGATCAGCGCCACGAAAAGGTTGCGCAACAAATGTCCCCCTCTATTTCGCGTGCGCTGTGGCGCTGGGCTGTGCCGGCATCTGGAAAACGCCGGGATCGACGGTCACATTCGCTTCTGCCGATTTGACGGTGATCACCTGCTTGTCCGACGGGGCCGAATTCCGCGGCCCCGAGCTCATCGAGAACGGGAAATACACCCCGTTCACCAGCTCATAGTCGGCGAGATCGGTTTCCGTCTCCTGCTCCGATCCGCGGATGGTACGCCGCTCGAGCACCTTGATCTCCAGAAACACGTCCGGGTCGAGGTAATATGTGTAGACCGTGCCGTCCTTCTGCGAGACGCGCAGCTTATAGGTGAGGGTGCCGTCGATGTCCTCACGGCCGAGATAGTCCACGGCAGAGTTGCGAATGGCGGCGGAGAGCAGCGCACCTTGAATGATGGCTTCGTCGGCAAGCGAGCGTGCCTCGTCGGTCCCCATCTGGGCGGCATCCTTCCGGCCCTCAAAGGGATTGATGCGCCAGCCGAGCTTGCCATTATAGGCCTGCACCAGCGTAAGCCCCTGCAGCGATGCGTCCACCCGGTCAGAGCAGGTCTTAGGGTCGCTGCACGCGCGCGTCTCCGTATAGGCAAGCTTGAAGTCGCCCGGGAAGCGCAGCTCACCCTTCGTCACATAGCTGTGGATGGCCGCGACCTTCTCGGCTCCGCCGCGCGCCGCAAGATTTTTCGCCACCAGTTCCTGCGCGGTTTCGGCCGATGCGGGCGATAAAACCGCGAGAAGGAGCGTCGGAATGAGCGCCGCCTGTCCAATTCGGTACAAAGTTTGTCCCCTTCGAGGTGGCCGCAGGTTGGGCGGCGCGAAACTCTTTCCCATGAGATCGGGCTCGTCAATGCGGCCGATGGCTGAGGCACCCGTGCAATGGCCGCAGGACTGCGCTAGAGCGCGGCTTCGAGCTGCAGCCAGAGTGTACGGGCGGGCAGCAAGTAATAGGATGAGCTGCCGAATTCGCTTTGCGTCACCGGCGGACGCTCGTTCGTCAGGTTTGTGCCTGCGACGGCGATGTCGTAACGGTCGAAGCGATAGCCGGCGGTGATGTCGAGTGTGGTGTAGGTGGCTGTCGGCGCCTCATTTTCCTCATCCAGAAAGCGGCGGCCGACAAAATTCACCACTGCGGTGCCGTGAAAGCCTTGTGCGGGCGTGTACAGCAGACCCGCTGAGGCAAGGATGTGTGGCGCCAACGTCAGTTGATTGCCACTCACATTGACCGGTTCATCGTCGGCTGCCCGCGTCTTTACAGCATCTTCGCCTTCATCCCCGAGAATGAAGTTGGTGAACACGGCGTCGTGGTAGGCGATGTTGGCGGCCAGCGACAGATCGGGGGCCAGCAGAAACCTGGTCTCCAGCTCCACGCCCTTCAGCCGCTCCCCGCCGGCATTGCGCAGCACCGGCTCGCCGTTCTCATCGGTTTCGGCAACCACCAGATTGGAAAAATTCAGCAGAAACGCTTCCGCGTTGTAAGTGAAGCGGCCATCCGCCATCGCGCCCTTCAGCCCCACTTCGTAGCTCTCCGCAGTTTCGGGATTTAGTACGTCCGGTGTGAAGTCTGGGCCGAAATCGATGGCGGCCGGTTTGAAGGCGTTGCGGTAATCGGCATAGAGCACCGCTTCGTTGCCTCCCTCCTTCCACGCCTGATAGCTGGCGCCAGCCATGCCTGACAGGCGCGTCGTTCTGTTCTTGTCGCGCGCGAATTCATCGGCTGCCGAATCAAATCCGTCGAAATGGGCTGAGGTCTTGTCCTCTGACGTCTCGTTCAGCCGCAATCCGGCAAGGATGTCGAGCGCGGGCTCCGGGTGCCAGTCGAACTCGGCATACTGGCCGCCAAACACGCGCTCGTCGCGAATGGTGTTGATCTCGTCCACATGCAGCGCCGTCGTGGGCGGCGGAAGGACGAGCCCCGAGAGCGGTGCGAAATACTCGCCATTGAGGCTGCGCTGCCGCCCCAGGCCGTAGAGAAGATCGGCGCCGATCACCAGCTCGGCGTCCTCGGCTAACGCGTGCGTCAAATGGGTATCGAAATAGCCGTCCTGAATCAGCCGGTGCTGGTCCTGTGAGTCCGCATTGGGATCGCCATCATTCGTAAGATCGGCGCGCAAAAAGCCGCGAATGTCGCGAATGTCGGAATGCGCGAACGAAGCCAGCGTGCTCCATTCGCCCCACGCTGTCGGCAGCACATAGCTAAGGCTCGCATGATAATGGTTCTCATCGATCTTCGCGTTCGCCGGATTGTAGTTGGCGTTGATCGGCGTGAGCTTGGTGAGCGCGTCGCCCTGGCGAACGACAGGACTCGGCGGCACGTCGTTGATGAGAGAAATGTCGGCATCGAAACGCAACGTGCCAGGCCCGAGCGCGGTCTCCGCGCGATAGAGGAAATGTCCGTCCTCAACGGATTCGCGCTTGTCGGCAAAGCCGCGCTGCTCCCAGTCGGCGGCGAAGGAATGCCGCCACCCATCCCAATCCGGCAGCGCGACCGACCCTGCCGCGCGCCAGGAATCGTAGTTGCCATAGGCGGCTTCGATTTCTTTGGCGGCTTCGCCGGCCGGATAGTGCAGCAATTGAATGACGCCAACGAAAGATGTCGCGCCGAATGCAACGGGCGCGCTGCCTTTCAGCACCTCCACGCGTTGTACGTCATTGAAATCGAGATCTGGAATGGTGGGATTGAACGCGCCACCCCAGGGCACGCCATCAACCACCAGCAGGAAAGCGTCGAACTCGTGCAGGCCCCAGAAGGAGGGAACGGCACTCGACGGCCCGGCATCGCCGCCTGCCGGCGCTTCGACGCCGGCAGTGAGCGCGAGCATGGTCGACAAGTCGCGTGCCTGCCGTTCGCGCAATTCATCGCCGGAGATGATCGAGACGTCCGCCGGCACGTCGCCCACGGATTCCGGTAGCCGCGTGGCCGTGACCTGAACGATTTCTGGATCCGAATCCGCCCAAGCTGCACCCGCCATAAAGACCAGCGATAAGGCAAATGCCCACAAACAGATTTTCATCACGCCCCCCATATCGCGACGAACTCGCCCCTAGGCATATCTGGATTTCAGGTTTTTCCAGACCGCCCGTCTCTGCGAACTATTGCTGCCCGTTCGCGTCTTTGTCGAACCCCGCAAGGTCCGACATTTTGAACTCCTGCCATTGTTGAAGCTTGCTGTCGAGCGCGCGGGACAGCGTAGCAAATGCTGCGCGGGCATCAGCGCTTGGATCGGCATCTGCGCCATCGACGGCATCCTGAAGCTTGCCAAACTCGCCGGACAGATTCTTCAAGGAGGCGGGTGGCGGCGGCGCAGTGGTCCGATCCGCGCGCACACTCCCGGGCACCGGAACACCCGAGAACTCCGATACCTTGTCCATAAGATCGCGAATCCGCGGACGCAACCTGGTATCCTGGGCCTGACGCGCGTCGAGTGCCTTGAGCAGCGCTGTGGCGTCTTTAATAGCGGCAGCCGCTTGCTTTGCTTTCTCCTGTACCTGCACAGCCAATTCGAACTCATGTAACAATGCTGCAGGCTCGAGTTTCACCCGCGGGTCGGGCTTCACGACAAGTTGTTGCCGTAGCACTTCTCCGTGTGCCTGCAATTCCACGGTGTAGGTTCCCGGCGGCGCCCAAACACCTTTCACGTCTGACTCGTCCTCCGGATTCGCCGGGGCGCCATAGCGCAAATCCCAAACGAAGCGATGCATGCCGGGTTCAGCGCTGAGAATTGGCTTTAATGGGACCCACTCGGGCGCGTAGGCGAGCTTTCCGGCATCCGGCGCCACCCGTTTGTCAGCACTGGTGAAGGTTGCGAATTTTTTTCCTTCCGCATTGTAGATGGTCAGCATCACCGGGCCTTTGCCGTCTGCGGGAAGAACATAGTCGATAGCCGCACCGTCGGGCGGGTTTGCCGCCATGGGCTCGTCCTTCGGCATCGGCGTTCCGGTGAAACCGGTTGGCCGCAGACGGATGGCATCGGCGGGTTTGAAGAGCGTGGCACCAGTCACGAGAGATGACGGCGCAGCATCCATCTGTCGCAGCGCGGTCACATTGTCCATGATCCAGAAGCCGCGGCCGTGGGTAGCGATCACCAAATCGTCGCCGGGCACCTCGATGTCGCGCACCGAGGTCATCGGCAGATTCTGCTGCAGCGATTGCCAGTGGCCGCCGTCGTCGAACGATACGAACATGCCGCGCTCGGTGCCGGCATACAGCAGTCCTTTCCGGGCCGGGTCCTCACGCACGACGTTGACGAACGAATTGCCCGGCAATCCGCGGTCAATCCGCTGCCAACTTTGGCCGCCGTCTGCCGTGCGATAGAGGTATGGCGCGTCGTCGTCCAGCCGATGCCGGTCCGCGGCGAGATATGCCGTTTTGCTATCGAAAGGCGAAAGCTCGATGCCCGCGATCTTCGACCACGGCGTCAACCCCGCGGGCGTGATGTTCGTCCAATGTGCGCCATTGTCGGATGTCATCCACACAAGTCCATCATCGGTGCCCGCCCAAAGCGTCGCTTCGTGAAAAGGCGAGGGCGCAATTGAATAGATCACGCCACGCGCTCGTCCGAAATGGTCGTCGTCTGCAGCAGTTGAGGGGTCGAGGTTCGGCGGCACGCCCGCATCGGCCCGCGTCAAGTCGGGGCTCATGAGTTCCCAGTGAGTGCCGCCGTCGGAGGTGCGGTAGAGTCGCTGGTCGCCAAAGTACAATGTGTCCTTACCGACGCGTGACCATGCGAGCGGCAAGGTCCAGGCGGTGCGATGCTCGCCATCGGGAAGCAACAGAGTGGGACCGACATGCCGCGTCTGTCCGGTGCGTAAATCCAGTTTGTCCACGCGCCCGCCATAGACGAGATCCGGATCGTCGGGATCCGGAGCGATCATGTCGCTTTCGCCACCGGCCGTGACTTCGTGGAATTGCTCCATGGTGATCCCGTCATAACCGGTCGTGCGGCTGGGGAGTGCCACCGCCCCGGAATCCTGCTGCGCGCCATACACCCAGTAGGGAAACCGATTGTCGGTGCTGACGTGATAGATCTGCGCGGTTGGCTGATTGTACCAGCTGCTCCAGGTCTTGCCCCCGTTCAGCGTGATGATGGTTCCCTGATCGCTGCCGATGATCTGACGAGCGGAATTCATTGGGTCGATCCACATGTCGTGAAAATCATCGCCCGTGGGATCGCCCTTCAGCGCTATGAAATGCTTGCCGGCATCGTTCGACCACAGAACGATGGTGTCCATCACATACACCCGGTCGGCATAGTTGGGATCGACGGCGATGCCGGAGAAATACCAGCCGCGATTCCAGATGCGCTTGTCGCCGTTCACCTTCGACCAGTGCACACCGCTGTCTTCGGAGACGTACAGCCCAGCTTCCGCTGATGGACCATCAGCAAGCGCGTAAACACGCGACGGCTTCGCACGCGAGACCCCGATCCCGATGCGGCCCGGATGCGCGATGAATCCATGGCCCACGATTTGCGTCCAACGACTGCCGCCATCGTGTGAAACATAGAGCCCGCTGCCGGGCCCGTTCGACGGCGGGTAGACGCTCCAGGGCGGCCGTCTGGTCTGCCACAAGGCCGCGAACACCGTGTTCGGATCGCCCGGCTTGAACGCGAGGTCGATCGCGCCGGTGTTCTCGTTTTTGAACAGCACCTGTTGCCAATGCGCGCCGCCGTCCTTCGAGCGAAACACGCCGCGTTCGTTGTTGGGACCATAGGCATGACCAAGCGCCGCGACGAAGACGATGTTCGGATTCTTCGGATTGACCAGAATGCGCCCGATCTGCCGGGTGTCGGCGAGACCGAGAAATGACCAGTGCGCACCACCGTCTATCGTTTTGTAGACGCCATTGCCGTGTGCAATGTCGGAGCGCATGTCCGCTTCGCCTGTGCCCACGTAGATTGTGTTCGGGTCTGACGGAATAACAGCAACCGCGCCGATCGAGCCATCGGGCTGAGTGTCGAAAATCGGCGACCAGGTGCGGCCGCTGTCGTTTGTCGCCCAGACACCGCCATCGACTGCGCCAAACCAGAAATGGCGGCTGTCGCCTGGAACACCGGCCACCGTCAGCACGCGGCCGCCACGAAACGGGCCGATGAAACGCCAGTGCAGGTCTTGATACCAGGAAGGCGGAACGAGCGATTGAACGTTGGGAGCCGCGGCTGCCGTGGCAATTAGCGTTATAAGAAGCGCGAGTGAGACAGCGCGTATTTGGCTTCTCATTTGGGAGCCCTTGTAAATGCGAAATCGATGGCAGCGGCGGGTGAAGCTAGTCCAACCGCGTGCTGAATGTCAGGTTGCGCTGTTTGAAGCAATTGCCTTGCGCGATGTTGGGCCGCTAGCGTGCTGCGGCCGTAGAGTGAGCCTATGAGAGGCAAGTGGATGATACGAGCTTTGGGAGTTGCGATTTTTCTCGCCAGCGCTGTGGCCGCGGCAGCACAACCGCCAACGTCAGGCGTGTTGGACTTGTATAGCGAGTTGCATTGGCGGCAGCTGGGTCCGTTTCGCGCGGGATGGGCGACAGTTGTTGCGGGCGTGCCGGCGAAGCCGAATACCTTTTACTTCGGTGCGGCTGGCGGCGGCGTGTGGAAGACGGACGATGCAGGCCGCACGTGGACACCGCTGTTCCAGAATGGCCCAGCCGCTTCGATCGGCGCGCTGGCGATTGCGCCCTCCAATCCCAACATCGTCTACATCGGCACCGGCCAGCCGGAACCGCGCTATGACGTTGCCGCAGGCCTTGGTGTGTTCAAGTCCACCGATGGCGGTGTGCATTGGCAGTCGCTGGGTCTCGCCAGCACCCGCTACATCGGCCGCATTTGGGTGGATCCAAAGAATCCTAATGTGGTGCTTGTTGCAGCGCAGGGACACTTCTTCGGGGCGAGCGCAGAGCGCGGCATTTATCGCTCCACCGATGGCGGCAAAACGTGGTCGCATGTTCTGAAGACCGGTAACTGGACTGGTGTCGCCGATCTTGCCAGCGATCCGAAAAATCCGCGCGTGATCTTCGCAGCCGCCTGGGAAAGCCATCAATATCCCTGGCTCAGCTACTTCACGCCGCCAATCGGTCCCGGCAGCGCCATCTACAAATCGGTCGACGAAGGCAAGACCTGGCGCAGGCTTGCGAGTGGAGGCTGGCCGAAAATTCCTGTTGGCCGCATCGGGCTTGCGGTCACGCACACCGCGAAGGGCACGCGCGTGTACGCGAGCGTGGATTCCAAGGAGGCCGGCGGTCTGTACCGCTCCGATGATGGCGGGGCCAATTGGGTGCATTTGAACACATCGAAGGCGGTGGCGAATTGGTATTTCAGCCGGCTGACCGTCGCGCCCGAGAACCCGGACGTGGTCTACGAGGTCGGGCAATCGATCCGGCGCTGCACGAGCGCCGGCGCAACGTGCGAGATCATCAAAGGATCGCCGGGCGGGGACGACTACCACCACATCTGGATCAATCCGCTGCAGCCGGATCATCTGATCACCGGCTCCGACCAAGGCGCCGTGGTAAGCGTCAATGGCGGGGCAAGCTGGAGCAGTTGGTACAACCAGCCGACGGGACAATTCTATCATCTCGAAACCGACAATCGCTTTCCTTACTGGATCTATTCCGGTCAGCAGGACAGCGGCACCGTCGCCATCGCCAGCCGCAGCGACTACGGACAACTCACCTTTCGCGATTGGCATCCTGTGGGCGGCGAGGAGCGCGATTACGATGTGCCTGATCCCACCGATCCGGACATCGTGTACGGCTCCGGCCTTGGCGGTCGGGTGACGAAATGGAATGCGCGGACCGGACAGGTTACCGACGTGACACCCTGGCCGGAAAGCAATTACGGCAAGCGGCCTACACTCACGAAATTCCATTACATGTGGGTGACGCCGCTGGTGCCATCGCGTGCCGGCGCACCGTCGATTTATCTGGGCGGGCAGGTTGTGTTCCGTACCCAGGATCAGGGAAGAAGCTGGTCGGCGATCAGCGGCGATCTCACCGGCAAGCTGCCCGACGCGAAAGATTGCAACGGCGATGTTTCGCTCGCCGAGGCCAAACCTTGCGGCTACGGCTCCATTTCCGCCATTGCGCCCTCGCCGCGCAATGCGCAGGAGATCTGGGTTGGCGCCGATAGCGGTCTCATCCATCTCACGCGCGACAGCGGCGCCCACTGGAGCAATGTGACGCCGCCATCAGTTCCGGTCTGGGCAAAGATTTCAACGATCGACGTGTCTTCGTTGCAGGATGGCGTCGCCTACGCCACCGTGGATGGCCATCGCACCGACGACTTCCAGCCGCATATTTTCGTCACGCGGGACCATGGCCAGAACTGGCGAGATATCAGCACTGGATTGCCGCGGGATCACTTCGTCAGCGTCGTGCGCGCCGATCCGGTGAAGCCTGGTCTTCTCTATGCGGGCACCGACAATGGCGTGTTTGTCTCGTTTGATGACGGTGGAAGCTGGAATCCGATTCAACTCAACCTGCCAAGCGCGTGGGTTACCGATCTCGCCGTTCATGGCGACGATCTCATCGCCGCAACACAAGGGCGCGCGATCTGGGTGCTCGACGATGTGGAACCACTGCGGGAGATTGCGAAAGGCGTTTCCGAACCTGTGCATCTGTTCGCGCCGGTGACAGCCTGGCGCGTTCACCCCGACAACAACAACGATACGCCGCTGCCGCCGGAAACACCCGCCGGTGAAAATCCACCGTCGGGCGCTGTGATCGATTATTGGATCGGCGCGGATGCGGCCAGTCCTGTGACTCTCGAATTCTTCGATGGAAATGGACAGCTGGTGCGCCGTTTCTCGAGTTCGGATGTTCCGCGATCTCCGCCGGCAGAACGCTATTTTGCGAAAGGCTGGACGAAACCACCGCGGCCGTTCAGCGCCACGCCAGGTATGCATCGCTTTGTCTGGAATTTGCGCTGCCGCCGGCCCGATGCGGCCGAGTACTCGTACAGCATCGCCGCCGTATGGGGCCGTGCCACACCACTTGAACCGGAAGGCGCCTGGGTGCTGCCCGGAACTTATACGGTAGCGCTCACCGTGAATGGCAAGCGCTATACTGCGCCGCTTACCGTTGTTGAAGACCCGCGGGTGAAGGTGACCACCGCGGAACTGCAGGCCTCCCTTGCCTTGTCGCAGAAGATCGCGCCGGCCCTGGCCGAGGCAGCGCTCGGCTATCGCGAGCAGCGCGCGCTCAGCGCGTTGCTGGATAAGCGCTACCCCGAAGCGGCAAAAATCCGCGAGGAAATACGAAAGTTGATGGAGCCGTTGCGCGCCAAACCAGCGGAAGGCGAGCCCACCTTCCAGTCTGTCGCGGAAATGCTTTCCGGCGTCGAGCGCGCGCTGGAATCTGCCGATGCTGCGCCCACGCGCGCACAGGAGCAGTTCGTCGACGACGCACTCGTGAAACTCTCGACGCTCAACCACAAATGGGAGCAGGCGAAACTTGGGTCGCTGGCGAGCCTGAATGTGGCCTTGGCGCGTGCTGGGGAAAAGCCGGTCGTCATCCCCGATAAAGATAAGCTGGCCGCCCAAGAACCCGAGGAAGGCGAAGACCTACCGTAGGGATCTCGCCGGCGAGTTCCGCCGGGCGGGGCGGGTGACCGGCGGCTTCCGTGAAGCCGCCGCGTCTCCCCCACCAATTGCGCGACAGGCACGGGGGGTGCTGCCTCGCGTCTTCCCCAAGAGTGGGATTGTCACATCGGCCTCCGGAGAGCGATGCGCAATCACCTATGATAAGATCGTCGTGGAAAATTGCGTGGCCTTCTGCTTTTGAAGAGATCAAGCCAGTGACAGACTTGTCGCCAAGCTGGCGGAATAGGAAAGCGGCCCCAGTCTGCCCCGGGAAATGACATGAAAGGCGTGCATTGGCGCGCGCCGCAAACCGCACAAAGTCACCGGTCGCTACGGTGATTTTCTGCGCCGCTATCCTCAACTCCTCGGAGAAACGCTTTTGCGGCCGCCCAACCCGTGTCGCGCGCCTTGCGTGTGCCTTCTTTGCTGCCGCCGAAATCCATCTGGAAAAGGAACGGTATGCCCATCTTCACGATTCCAGGCCCGTAACCCATGAGGAGATGGCTGGAGTCGCTGAATTGCAGGTTCTGAATGGAATAGCCGAAGTGATGCGCCGTCAGCCGCGCCTCAATATTGTCGGCCATTTCGGACGATGGCCACAGTTTGTCGCTCTTCGATGAAATCAGAAGCACTGGTCCGCGAATATTTTCGACCGGAATCGCCGCTGCGGCGAGTTGCTGCGGCGTGGCTTTCGCGAGCGCGGTCTTGAACATATGGAGCAAGCCGTCGCCTTGCGTGTAGGTGCTGGTCAAAAACGGTACCGGCTTCTCTTGCAACGTCCATGATGGCTTGTTCCACGGCGACTCGATCCCCGCCCAAACCACGTTGCTCGGCGAGTAGGCGATAACTCCGGCGATATCCGGCCGTAGTGAGGCGAGCAGCAGGACAAGTTCGCCGCCCCGCGATTCGCCCATGAGGACGATCTTGTCGGGATTCACCTCTGGGCGCTTCTTCATCCAGTCGATCGCGTGAAAAAAATATTCGAGCGGAATGTTCGATAGATGTCCGGGCACGCCGTCTGGCTGCTTCATGAAATTCTTGAAATAGGCGACGGCGAATGTGGGATATCCTGCATTCGACAGATCTTGCGCAGCACTATCGTAAGGAAAGCCTCCGTTCGATCCTCCGAGAATAAGAACGGCCGTACGGTGCTTTACCCCCGTTGGGGCGTAGAAACGCCCGATCAGTCCAGCTTCGCGAACATCGGTTCCACCGTGACGAGAGAAGTACAGGTAGCCAGCAAGTCCGGCGACCAGAATGAGTACGACGAGCCCGAGAATGACCACGACAATGCCCCTTAGCCAAACAATCCATCGAACGCGACCCATATTTGCCTTTCCAGATTGTGCCTTTGCTAGGGGGCAGTGTGGTCCAGTATCTAGCCGGCCGGCCAGCGGACGCTTGTGCCATCTTTCATGATGCGACGCTCGCGCGGCAACTCGCTATCCGTGAATACATCCTGGTACCCCGGTGGATCGCCTTCCGTCTCATTCCCACGTCTCGTCGCGCGCTTTGACGCCGTGCACAGCTCCCGCCGACCGCTCACGGCGTTGAACGGAAATTCAAAATGCATCACAATCTAATATCGCATACGGGCGTATCGCACAGGCGCGCACCGGCGTATGCAATTCACATTGGGGAACCACGATGAGCAGCAAAATGCGAGAGTCAGCCGCCGCGCTGTGCCTGGCCGCTGGTCTGACCGTAGCTACAAGCGCCGTCAGCGCGCCTGCGAGCTTGCCGGCGCCAGATCATGTGATCATCGTCATGGAGGAGAACCACTCCTATACCGACATCATCGGCTCTTCGGACGCTCCCTACATTAATTCGCTGGCGCAGGCAGGCGCGCTGTTCACGGACTCCCACGGCATCGAGCATCCCAGCCAGCCGAATTATCTCGACCTGTTTTCCGGGTCCAACCAGGGCGTTACCAACGACCAGTGCCCGCAAAGTTTCGATGTGGCGAATGAAGGCAGCGAACTGATTGAAGCGGGCTTCAGCTTCGCGGGCTATTCGGAAGATCTGCCGAAGAAGGGTTCGCTGGTCTGCACAGCCGGTGCCTACGCACGTAAACACGCGCCGTGGACGAACTTCACGAATCTCCCCAAGGCGACAAATCTGCCGTTCACCAGCTTCCCGCAGAAGTACAAGAAACTGCCCACGGTCTCATGGGTCATCCCCAATCTCGATGACGACATGCATGACGGCACAGTGCAGGAGGCCGACACATGGTTGCAGGATAATCTTTCCGGCTATGTCAAGTGGGCGCACAAGCACAACAGTCTGCTCATCGTCACCTGGGATGAGGACGACGGCACCAAGTCCAATCACATCCCCACAATCTTCATCGGCCCGATGGTGAAGCCCGGTCAGTATGGCGAGACTATCACTCACTACAATGTACTGCGCACGATTGAGGAGATTTACGGGCTTTCGCCGCTCGGCAATTCGCAGAACGCAAGCCCGATCACCGACGTGTGGCAGTAGCACCGTTCGCGCTACGCTCGGGCCAGCTCGCGTTGGGCCGGCCGGAGCGTTTCTCGCATTAAGGGTAAAAGCAAAGCGCGAAGATCGAGCAGGCGTTAGTCTTTCACCTTGAAAACGGTGCCGCTGTCACTGAGGCAGTGTCGCACGGGCGTTAGAGAAGTGCCAATAAGGCGTTCCATATCAATTGCACTCCTGCTTTTCTTAGTGGATGGCGCTGGGATTGCTGGACAGAGTGCCGCTGTGCGTGACGCGCACACCGCGCTCCATATGGTCTGGACGCAATTTGCATCGCGATGGCGAAGCGGGCCGTGGGGAAGAGACGAAACAGCGTGGTCCGCAGGCTGTCTTGTCACTCTGAAGGATGGCTTTTGGACGATAGAAAACAAGAAACCCAAGCCGCCAATGGCTGGCCCATGCACGGGGGCTGTTATCTTTTCTCTCAGAGAGAGAGACGGCAAAATCGGATACACGATGTTCTAGCCGTCAAACTTTACCAGTGCCCGGCGGCCATTGCGGGCGTCATGCGATGAGCCGAGCTGATCTTCACGAAATTATGGTATGTGTGGAGCGCGAAATCGTAGCGCGGGGCCATTGCGGCGTTGTCACACGTCGGCAAGGCCCTCCTTCGCCGAAACGCGTAAGATTGCGGTGCATCGATCAGTTAGGGGCATGCGCGTGGCGCAAAACCGGAAAGACGTTCCACTTCTCCCCAAGTCTTCGGTGTTCGGTGATTCCTGGTCGGCGGTTCTGGGCCGCGTTGCCCTCATCCTGCTGTTCGTGGTGCTGATCGCGGTGGCTTTTTTCATGCGGCACGCCTGAACTGCTGGCAGTTGCGCGTGGGCTCCGTTCGCCAGCGGAAGAGTGAAAAGCCGTGTTGAATCAAGGCTGAAAATAAATTCGTTCCCCACTCGCATTCCGGCCTTACACTCCCGCGCATGAATGTATGCGCCACCCTAATTCGTCGATGCGATGCGTCCGACTCTCGTCTACCTGGCGCGTGCACGCGTGGCCGATGGATCGCGTGGTTACGCCCGTCCGGCCATGACGAACTCGCCGAATGGGATGAAAAAAGGGAGGGGGGACCATTCCCATTTTTCGACAAACAAAACGAACAATTCAGATGGGCGGGGGAAGGGGTGCTGGATTTCGCAAAACAACCCCACGAGATGTGGTGGCGAAAATCGTCGCAGACGCAATTGCGCACGCGGTCAGGGGGAGGGGGAGGCAGACTCCGAAAAACGAAAATCAGGAAGTTGGGTGTGAGCCGGAATCGCGAGCTACAGATTGAGGACGGCCATCGAGAACGTTCAGCCGTTCGCGCCGCCGGCGAACTGTACCGCCTGGTCTGCTGCCGCGAACAGCGCCTTCGCCTTGTTGACGCTCTCCTGGTATTCGGCTTCCGGCACGCTGTCGGCCACCACGCCGCCGCCGGCTTGCACATACATGATGCCGTCTTTGATCAGCGCGGTGCGCAGCAAGATGCAGGTATCCATGGCGCCGTTGGCGGCGAAATAGCCCACCGCGCCCGCATAGGCAGCGCCGCGCTTTTCGCGCTCCAGTTCGTCGATGATCTGCATGGCACGGATTTTCGGCGCGCCGGACAGCGTGCCGGCAGGAAGGCCCGCCGCCAGCGCGTCCACGGCGTCCAGCCCGTCGCGCAGTGCACCCTCCACATTGGAGACAAGATGCATCACATGGCTGTAGCGCTCGATGAAAAAACTGTCGGTGACGCGCACGCTGCCGGTTGTCGCCGCGCGGCCGACGTCGTTGCGGCCAAGATCGAGCAGCATGAGATGCTCAGCGCGTTCCTTGGGATCGGCCATCAGTTCGTTGGCGAGCGCAGCATCTTCGGCGGGCGTGGCGCCCCGCCGCCGCGTGCCGGCGATCGGGCGAATGGTCACTGTGCCGTCGCGCAGGCGGACGAGAATCTCCGGACTCGATCCCACGATGGTGAAGCCCGGAAACGCGAGATGGTAGAGAAACGGCGACGGATTGAGTCGGCGCAGCGCGCGGTACAGTGCGAACGGTGGAAGCGTAAACGGGCGGCGGAAGCGCTGGCTCGGCACCACCTGAAAGATGTCGCCGGCGCGGATGTATTCC
The DNA here is from genome assembly GCA_036267515.1 of Rhizomicrobium sp. Taxonomy (GTDB): domain Bacteria; phylum Pseudomonadota; class Alphaproteobacteria; order Micropepsales; family Micropepsaceae; genus Rhizomicrobium. Next base: position 15,612 of record DATAVW010000147.1, on the reverse strand, counting down.
TTCGCCCGCTCCACCATCGCGAGGTAATCCGCGTGCGTGGTGTTCGATTCCACCTGAGCCCCTGCGGCGGGCGGCCCTGTGTCGGGTGAAGCGGGAATACCGCGGCGGATGGAATCGATGGTGTCGTTCAGCCGCTCGCAGGCGCAGGCATATGCAGCACGTGCATCGAGCCCCATTTGCGGCCAGACCGGCGTGACCAGCGTGATCTCGTCGCGCACATTGTCGAATATTGCGGTGATGGTGGGACGGACGAGAATGGCATCGGGAAGGCCGAGCGTGTCCGGCGGCGGAGGGCCGAGGCGCTCGATGAGACGCACCATGTCGTAGCCCAGATAGCCGAACAGGCCGACGGCCATCGGCGGCAGGTCGGGCGGCAGCGGCATCTGCGTTTCGCGCGCGAGGTTTCGCAGGGAGGGAAGCGGCGGTTCGTCGACCGCAATGAACTGGTGCGGTGCGGTGCGCGCGGCGCGGTTGATCTCCGCCTTGCCGTCGCGGCAGCGCCAGATCAGGTCGGGCTGGACGCCGATGACGGAGTAGCGGCCTCTGGTTTCGCCGCCTTGCACGCTTTCAAAGAGGAAGCTGTGGTCGCGGCCATCACCGATCTTCAGGAACACCGAAACCGGTGTTTCCAGATCGGCGATAAGCCGGGTGTAAACCGCCTGGGGTTGGCCGGAATCGTAGAGCCAGGTGAAGCCCGCGAGCTCCGGCTCTATGAGCATGCGTCAGCTGCTCTCGGTGCCAGTGGCCCGGTCTACGGCCTGTTGGTTCACACTCACGCCGGCCTTCGCGCGAGCAGCAGCGGTGAGCCCGATGGCGATGTCCTGGCCTGTCTGCCGGCCGACAGAGCCTGCAAACCGCCGAAGCCCCGCGCCTTGCAGAACCGTTGCCGGCGGATGCTGAATCGCGTTGACCATGGCGACGATATAGTTGCCGTCCGGCGCCGGCCCGTACACGGCCTGTCCGGCAGGCACCGAGAAGATCTTCGTCAGTACCGGTTTGGGGAGGGGGCCGCTACCGCGGGTATCAGGACCCGGGCGCCGCAACGGTCCGCTAGCCTGCACCTTGGCGCCGACGGAAGCCGCGATATTCGCGAGGTCATGTGCGGCGCTGGCTCGCTCCGCCAGCTGTTTGGCTTTTGCTTCCAGCCGTTTGCTTTGCTGCTCCCTTTGCCACGCGGCGGTCACTTCCGCATGTACCGAATCGAGTGGCTTCAGTTTTGGTGGCCGCACGCCGTCCACTTTCACGACATAGGTCGTGCCGGACTTGATGGAAAACGGATCACCTTCTTCGCCGACTTCCGCTTTGAAGATTTGCGCAAGCAGTTCTGGATCGGATGGAACCGGCGCCTTTATCCCGTCCGCTGTGTCGCCGTGCGCATCGATAGCGGCGATATGTCCGACATGCATTCCAGCTCTCGTCGCGGCTTGGGTGAGGTTTTGGCCCTTGCTGTTCTCATCGATGTACTGATTAGAGATGTCCGTGATCTTCGCTGCCGCGAGTTGGGTGAAGAGCTGTTTACGGAGGTCTTCCTTTACCTCCTCCAACGATTTGCTGCTGCCGGGCGTAATGGTGACCACATGTATGAGGGCGTATCCGATCGGCGCCTTCAAAGGCTGTGTGACTCCATCCTTTTGCAACTTGAAGACGGCATCACCGCGATCTCCCAAACCGTCTTTGGACAAATCGCCAATCTGAATATCCGTGGCGCTCAAGCCTTTTTGCTTCGCCAGGTCGGCAAAAGTGGTGCCAGAATCGATCTTTGCGCGGGCTGCTTTGGCGGAAGCGAGGTCGGGATAGGTGATCTGCTCCAGCTGCCGCTTCTCCGGGATCACGTATTGCGACTTCTGCACTTCGTATTGCTGCTTCAACTGGGCGTCGGTGACCGCGACTTTCCCTGTGAGATCGTGCGGTGAAATCCAGGCGAAGGTGACTTCACGATATTCCGGCGTGCTGAACCGTTCGGGGTGAGCCTTCAGATATGCTGTGAGCTCCGCATCGGTTGGCGTGGACGCCGGGCCGGCCGCATTCGCTGGCACGATAATGTAGTCTGCTGCGCGCGCCTCATTCAGGTAGTTGAACAGCGCGCGAGCATAGCCGCTTGGCATTTCGAGCCCAGATGAGGCCGCACCGACAAGTTGATCCCGCTGCAGGGCGCCTCGGACATATTCAATGAAACCCTGTTCGGTGAATCCTGCCTGATCGATCAATCGAAGAAAGGTGTTGTGATCGAAGGTACCCAAAGGGCCAATGAAATTCGGAATGGCACGGATGCGGGCGGAGACGGTGTCGTCTGTGGCGGTCAGCCCATATCGTTTGGCATACGTATCAAGTGCAGTCTGATCGATAAGACCATCGAGAACCTGCTGGCCATATGTGCGAGCCTGCGCGGGCTTGAGCGCCCCTTTCTGCGTAACGGCTCGGGTGACATTGCGATAGTCGCGCTGAAAAAGCTCGACCGGAATCTTTTCGCCACCAACTGTCGCGACGCTTGTGTCAGAACTGCCGCGGAAAATGTCGGCAATGCCCCAGACGCCGAAGCTCAGGGCCAACAGTCCTAGGAACAGCGAACTGATCCAGGACTTGGTGTATTTCCGCATCTTTTGGAGCATGGCGATCCTTGCAAAGCGCGAATTCTAACGGCTCGGAAGAGCGGGGTTTCCCACAAGCAAGGCCAACTCCGCAATGGCCGAGCGGGTAACTCCTGAAGGTAACAATGGAGGCGGCCGAGGAGCCGAAGTTATGGCATCGGGATCTGTAACGATTTAGGCTGCCAATAGAACCGATACGCTGGCACCTTCGCCAGTTCCATGTCTTCTAGAGAATCTCCGCTTCTGCGCCGCATGACCAGGACGCGAGAAAGGGGCTGCTCGACGTATCGTGATGATTCGATTTGACGCGTATGGCTGGGACCAAGATCGGACTCGCCGATTCCCGCCCATTTTCGCTCCCACGCAAGGCGGCGTTCAGCATTCATGCTCTCCGCCCAGGCATTTCGGGAGGCCCAGAACTCCTCAACAATTGCCGCGCGCTCAACGGAATTAAGCGGACTGCCATGGTCAGCCGACGTATACATGCCCAAATCCCCGATCCGGCGTATTATGTACCTAAATCGGAGATTTCAACAGCAGGCGGAACAGCAAAGGTTAACCTGTGTTACGGCAGCCTCAACTTGCACAGGTCAAGAAGCCGCGACATATGGGGCTGCTGATTTTTACGGGAAGACCATGCCCTTGAAGCCGTTGATCGCGGGCAACTGGAAAATGAATGGCGATGCGGCCGCTTTGCCCGAGATCGCGGCAATTTCCGAGATCGCCGCTACAAGTCGGCCGGAGGCTGACATTCTTATCTGCCCGCCAGCAACACTTGTTTTCCGCGCAGCCCAAACTGCCGCGGATCGCATCGTCATTGGCGGTCAAGACTGTGCCCCAGAGTCTTCCGGAGCCTTCACCGGGGATATCAGCGCCGAGATGCTCAGAGATGCTGGCGCAATGGCAGTGATCGTAGGTCACTCAGAGCGGCGGCAGTTGCACGGCGAGACGGATGCAATTGTCTGCGCGAAGGCAAAGGCGGCTTGGCGCGCCGGTCTACTCGCAATCATATGTGTAGGTGAAACGGAGGGCGAGCGGGCGGTCGCCGAGCACAACGCGGTCTGTAAGGCACAACTCGCAGCTAGTGTTCCAGAAGGCGCGCATGCCAACAATACTGCAATAGCCTACGAGCCTGTGTGGGCGATCGGGACGGGTAAGACGCCAACGATCGAAGACATTGCCGCGATGCATCGGCATATCCGCACGTGCCTTTCGGCTCGTTTTGTGACGGAGGGCCGAGATATCCGGATCTTGTATGGCGGATCAGTAAAACCGGCCAACGCGCGCGAAATATTGGCAACGGCGGAAGTCGGTGGCGCGCTGGTCGGCGGGGCAAGCCTCAAGGCCTACGATTTTCACGCGATCTTGTCGGCTGTGGAGAAGCCCTGAGCCACCGCTCGACTGGAACGCGTTCCGCGCTCTGCGGCATAATATTCCGCAAGAGGCAATCCAGCCTGGCCATCGTGACGCTATGGTCGGGATCGCCGCGCAATTCCGACCATAGCGTCTGTTTTTATTTCCCGTAAACCGCAAACGCAGAATAGTTTGCAGTGGTCTGAACCCATGAAGTCCCATTATAAAATGCGGCCGGGACCACGTTTTGATTTTCGGTGCTGAAATTCCACGCATCCCACGTGGTTGACTGTTTCTTTTTCGGGAGAAGCGCGGCAACCCAATAGGTCGTGCCGGCCTTGACCTGAATGCCGCCCTTCACTTTGTCGACAGCGACGTTGCAGCAATTCCCGAACGTATCGAGATTCTTGACTGTTTTCTCCTGCAATACGTTGCCCGGAACGCCGCCATTGTCGTCCATGAGGGCAACAGTAACGGAGTTTGTTCCCGCCACATAACCGATGGCCTCAGCTATCTCTGTCACGGTGGCGTCGGCGCTCGGCGTAATTGGGAAGGCAAACCATTGCGTAAACCCGACTGTGCCAGGGTCCGCAACTGTCCAACCGTTACCAGGATCGTAGGCGTTGCCCGCACCAAAAGTGCTAAAAATTGCTTTCTTGCCTTTCGGCGGATTCCAATTTGACAGCATGTGCTTCCCGGGCGTGCCGTGGAACAAGGTCATCGCCCCGTTTGGACTGAGCGTGACGCCATGAGGCGCCGCAAGCGCCGTGGCAGGCAGCAGCATGGCGATTGAGAATAGAAGCGTTTTGCGCATTTGTTCCTCCCGTTTCATCCCCCTTTGGGATGTTCCGTAAATCATACAGGCGTTCTTTCGGTGGGCAAGCGCCAAAGTGAGCTGCAAGCGCCGATTCCTTACCGCTCTTCAACCAGATGATATTCTTGCCGACATTGAGCCGCCGTTTGCGATCTTGCCTCGACATGAGTGTCGATGAAATGGCGCAGAGCGGCGCAGATCATATCTCCTGCGAAGCACTGTAGGGGCCGCCTAGTCCAGAAGATCGCCAGTGTAGCGTCTGCATGCTCTCGAGCGACGCCCGCTCACCCGTTTCAGGGCAGCTAGTGCGTACTGACGTTCCGGCGTCATCCTGTGCGGTGTACGGAAAGTAAGTTCGCGCCCAAAAGGGATGGAGATCGGGAACCCTCCGGCTTCAATTTTCGAGCTCCCGAGAGCGCCGGTTGCAAGCCCGCTTGGCAGCCCTTATGTGAAGCGCATCCGAGCTAGGTCCAGCGATGCAGAATATTCTTATTATTGTTCAGTTGATTGTCTCCGTCGCGTTAATCGGGGTCGTTCTGCTTCAGCGATCAGAGGGCGGTGCGTTGGGGATGGGAGGCGGCGGATCTGGACTGGGGGGGCTCTTCAGTCCGCGGGGAGCGGCGGACACACTGACCCGCACCACGGCAATCTTGGCTGCGGTTTTCTTCCTCAGTAGCTTGGGCCTGACTCTGTTTGCTTTGCACGGGCGGCCCGAATCGCACTCAATTCTTGAGCAGCAAACCTCGCCCGCCAAGATTCCGGCGTTCAACTTTCCCAAACCGCAATCGAAGCCCGGCAAGCAACCGGCGCCGCAGGTCCCGACACCTCAGTAGTTTTCGGCGGGACGTTTCTGCACAACCCCTTTGCGATCTTGTGAGGGGCAGGAAATTTTCGGTTTTGGCGCTTGAGTGCGCGCGTGCCTTCAGCCATGTTGGTCTTCCATGGCGCGGTTCATCTTTATCACCGGCGGCGTGGTCTCTTCCTTGGGAAAAGGTCTTGCGTCCGCCGCACTCGGCGCGCTTTTGCAGGCCCGCGGCTATCGCGTGCGCCTGCGAAAGCTTGATCCGTATCTGAACGTCGATCCTGGCACGATGTCGCCGTTCCAGCACGGCGAGGTTTATGTGACCGACGATGGGGCGGAGACGGACCTTGATCTCGGACATTATGAACGCTTTACCGGAGTTCCCTCCTCCCGATCGGACAATATTACCTCGGGACGCATCTATAGCCGTGTGATCGAAAAAGAGCGGCGCGGCGAATATCTTGGCCGGACGGTGCAGGTCATTCCGCATGTCACCGACATGATTAAGGAATTCGTCCTCTCCGGCGCGGACGAAGTCGATTTCCTTCTTTGCGAAATTGGCGGCACAGTCGGTGATATCGAAGGGTTGCCGTTCTTTGAGGCAATTCGCCAGCTTGCCAACGAACTCGGACGCGGGAGCGCTTGCTTCGTTCATCTGACTTTGGTGCCATATATTGCAACCGCCGGGGAACTTAAGACAAAACCGACTCAGCATTCCGTGAAAGAACTTCGCGGTATCGGCATTCAGCCGGACATTCTCTTGTGTCGCTCGAGTCACCCGATCCCCGATGACGAACGCCGTAAGATTGCGCTGTTCTGTAACGTCTCGCCAGAGCGGGTGATTCCTGGCCTAGATCTCTCCACCATCTACGAGGCGCCGATCCGATTTCACGAGCAGGGGTTCGATAGTCAGGTCTTAAATGTCTTTGGTATCGCCGATACTCCGGAACCAGATCTCTCCCGCTGGAATTGGGTGGTGGACCGTGTGAAGAGCCCAGAAGGCGAGGTGAAAATCGCTGTTGTCGGCAAGTACATGCAGGTCAAGGACTCTTATAAATCGCTATCGGAAGCGCTGACGCATGGCGGATTGGCGAACAACGTTCACGTCAGCATGGAGTGGATTGATAGCGAGATTTTCGAGCGGGCTGATGCGGCGGCTTTCCTGGAGAATGTCGATGGCATCCTGGTTCCGGGGGGGTTCGGTGAGCGCGGCACCGAAGGTAAAATCGCGGCGGTAAAGTTTGCGCGTGAGCACAAAGTGCCGTTCTTCGGCATCTGTTACGGGCTGCATATGGCGGTTATCGAAGCCGCGCGTGACCTGGCCGGCCTCCAGGGCGCGGGCACTACAGAGATCGGCAATCCGCGGCATCCCGTGATCGGACTCATGACGGAGTGGACCAAAGGAAATCGGCTCGAAAGACGGGAAGAGGGAGGCGACCTTGGCGGCACTATGAGGCTGGGCGCGTATCCGGCCAATCTCTCGCCGGGCAGCCGGGTGGCAGAAATTTATGGAGCCACCGAGATCAGCGAGCGCCATCGCCACCGTTACGAAGTAAACTTAGGCTATGTCAGGCAGCTTCGCGAACATGGTCTGGCGGTTTCTGGGTGGTCTCCCGATGGGCGCCTTCCAGAAATCCTGGAAATCTCGGACCACCCCTGGTTCATTGGCGTTCAGTTCCACCCTGAACTGAAGTCCCGGCCATTAGATCCGCATCCGCTGTTTGCCTCTTTCATTGCCGCTGCCATTCACCAAAGTCGGCTAGTCTAGGGTTGATTGCTAGACCAAGCGGGCCAACTGTCAGCCGAAATTCACCTTAAAGTTGTGTAACTTTAGAACCATGCATGCGAATTTAGGTTGCCAAAATCACTACTGTTGGTTGCATATACCTGTCGGCAAAGACATGTTTAAGGCCGGGGGACGAACTGATGGTCAGACCTTCCAAGATTGGCGAATCGTTGCCAGGCGGGTCCAATTTTTCTGCCCGCGAAACGGCGTCCTATTCCAAGGACTTGCTCCAGGCCTTGAAGTGCATCGCCGAACGACAGCACCATCACCGACTTGCGGAACTCCTGGCTGCAGCGGCGGCAGAGGCGTCACGCCTCGCGGAAATTTCAGAACAGGGTTCAGGCTCGTGACACACGGTTTCCCGGCTGACGTTGCGCACGGCCGGCGAGCTCTAGTTCGAGCAAGACGGTAAGGACGACGGCGGTCGGTACGCCACACTGACGTACCAGATCGTCCACCGCTATCGGGCTTGGCCCAAGCAATTCCAGAACTGTCCGCTGAAGGTTCTCCGTCTCGGAAATACCTGATTCCAGGTTCGGTTCCGAAGGGATGACGGCGGACGTCTCCGGCTCCCGAAAAGCATTTCCCAACATAGGGCGCAGGACCTCAAGAATGTCTTCGGCCGACTCTGTCAGCGTGGCGCCTTGGCGGATCAGCCGATTGGTGCCCCGCGCCCGCGGATCCATGGGCGATCCCGGCACGGCGAACACTTCCCGGCCCTGCTCAAGAGCATAAGTCGCCGTAATCAATGAACCGGAATTCTCAGCCGCTTCGACAACAACGACGCCCCGCGACATCCCCGCAATAATGCGGTTGCGACGTGGGAAATGCCGGGCTTGTGGGGATTCACCCATTGGCATCTCCGAAACAACGGCGCCTTCGGCACGCATGCGGTCATAGAGAGAGCGATGCTCCGATGGATAAACCACATCGACGCCGCCAGCCAGCACAGCGCAGGTGCCGCTCGAGAGTGCCGCCTCATGGGCCGCGGCATCGATACCGCGCGCCATGCCCGAAATAATTGTCAGGCCCGGCATTCCTAGCTCCGCAGCGAGTGTGGTTGCGAATTTGCGGCCGAGTGCGGAGGCGTTCCGCGCGCCGACGATTGCTACCGCTTCACGGGATAACAACGCCGGGTTCCCTAACACTGCGAGAATTGGTGGGGGCGGATCGATCATCGCCAGCCCAGGTGGAAAAATATCTTCGCAGGAGGCGATGAAACTGCCATCCCATTTCGCGAGCGCATCGAATTCTTCTTCGGCGTCTGCGATTGATGGGATTCTGAAATTGGCAGCGCCGCCATGCTTCGCCAATCTGGGGACCGCGTCCAGGGCGGCGGACGCAGAGCCGAAACGCGCCACAAGGGCTGCAAAAGTAACAGGGCCGACGTTCTGTGTTCGGGCGAGCCGCAGCCAATCCCGCTTCTGGTGATGCGAAAAGGTGAGTCATGCGGACGGTGAAGAGGTTTTCTGGCCGATACGGGGTTCCTCACCTCGCGTAAGCCGCGCGATATTGGCGCGGTGAGTAAAAAAAATGAACAAGGCCAGCACGGCAGCAGCAATTGCAATCATGGATTCGTGGAGCAGAGCGAAAAATATCGGGGTTGCCGCAGCTGCGATCAGCGCGGAAAGAGAGGAGATTCGGAACAGCGCGGCGGCGACCAGCCAAGCTGCGGCGGCAAGGAGTCCAATGCGCCAATCGAGCGAGATCATCACCCCTAGAAATGTTGCAACGCCTTTGCCGCCGCGGAATTTCAGCCAGACGGGAAATACATGACCGAAGAAAGCGCCCATGCCAGCCAGCACCGCAAGCTCACTACCATACAGTCGGGCAATGATTACGGCGACGGCACCCTTGCCTGCATCACAGATCAGGGTGGCAGCGGCGGCCCAGTGTTTTCCGGTGCGCAGAACGTTGGTGGCGCCAATGTTGCCAGAGCCAATGGTCCGCACATCGCCTGCGCCAGCCAACCAACTGAAAATGAGCCCGAAAGGAATGGAACCGAGAAGGTATCCAAATGCCAGGGCCACAACGCCGAATAGCGCTTCGCCCACGCCTCCAGCTAGAATCTGATCCAGTGTCATGCTGGGGGAACTTCGTGGTCGCAGTAGCGGCAGCGCAAGCGGGGCGGGTCACAAGGTAACAACTCCAGTTTGGGAGAGGCGGCGGGCTCGCCTGCATCCCGGCTGATGCAGTTTGCATTGCCGCACACGACACCATCGTATGTTCTGCCAGCATCGTCTTGGGACGGGACACGCTTGGCGTCGCCCTTCAACAGGAACGTGATCAACGCCATACGGACTGGAACGCCGTACGACGCCTGCCGGAAATAACCGGCGCGGTTGTCCTGATCGAATCCGGGCTCGAGTTCGCCGACGCGCGGCAAGGGATGCAGAACCAGCGTGTTCCGGAAGCGATCTGAGGCGAGGAAGTTCACGTTCACCACAGGATATACCGGTGCGGGTTCTGCGAAGCGCTCTTTCTGGAATCGAGTTACGTAGAGAACATCGATCGCGTCCAGCGTTGGCACTGCCTTTCCTTTGGGTATCAACGCCCCGGTGATGCGTTGATCCGTTTCCTGCAATCTGCTCGCTTCCAGGTGCTCGTAATGAAAGGCATCCTGCAGCCGCGAGGCGAGGTGATCCGGAAATTCCAAGCTCTTGGCCGGCATGAGCACTATGTTGGCGCCGTAGCGGGCAAGCGCGTAGGCAAGCGAATGCGCTGTACGGCCGCTTCTCAAATCGCCGAGTAGTGCTACCGTCAAACTGTTCAGGGTTCCGCGTTCGCGAAGGATGGTGAAAAGGTCGCAAAGCGTTTGCGTGGGATGTTCGTGCGCGCCGTCGCCGGCATTGATCACTGGAACGCTTGCATATTCGGTGGCAAATTTTGCGGTGCCTTCCCGTGGATGGCGCAGGACCAGCACATCCGCGTAGGCCGAGGCCATGCGAATCGTATCGGCTAGGCTTTCGCCTTTGGCTGCTGAGCTTGCCATCGGATCCGCGCTGGAGATGATTCCTCCGCCAAGGCGGAGCATCGCACTTTCGAACGAGAGGCGGGTACGCGTGCTCGGCTCGTAAAACAGCGTGGCCATTAAGGAACCGACGCACGCATTGGTGCTCTTGGCGACCCGATACGGAACGTTCGGGTCGGCGAGCTCCCGGATATACTTTTCAGCCAGGGAGAAAATGGTCCCGATCTCTTCCAGCGAAAGATCGTCGATTGACGTGAAGTGGCGGGGACTCATCAAACCGACGCTTATAGAAATCCATCAAGGCAGCGGCAAGTTGCGTAGGGCCTCAAGGGCACTTTGCAGGATATACGCCGCCGCAACCTTATCGACAGACTCTGACCGCCTTTTTCGCGTGACGTCCGCCGCAACCATATCGCGCTGGACGGCGGCCGTCGAAAGGCGTTCGTCCCAGAGGGCGATGGACAAGTCGGAGCGGCCCGCCAGATTGCGCGCGAAGGCGCGAGCCGATTGAGCCGAAGGGCCGTCGCTGCCACTCATATTCAGTGGAAGTCCGATCACATAACCGCCAACGCATTCCTTCGTCGCGATCGCTTGAAGCTCCTTGACATTGACCATGAATTTGCCTCGCTTGAGGGTGCCATACGGCGTAGCGACTTTTAGCAAGGTGTCGGATAGGGCCAAGCCGATGGTCTTTTCGCCCAGGTCGATGCCAAGAAGGCGGTGGCCCGATGCTATCCGGGTGCGAAGCTCCTCAAGGGGCAAAACACTCAAGTCCGCTGCCCGATTTCGATCCGATTACCAGCGGGATACCTGATGAAGAACCAAGAAACGCCACCGGCAACACTCGTTTGGTCAATGCGAATCCCGTCTGCGAGCACTTCTATCTTGGCGATGGCAAGGTCGGCTGTAAGGAAGCCGATATGACGCTCGCTTTGCGGCAAAAGCTCAGGATCGACACATATATGAAGCTGACGCCCTCCGACCTGAAACCACGCGCCGCACCGCCCTTGTAGTTCCCGCGGCTTGGGAATGTCCGGAAAGCTGAACATCTGACGGTAGAAGGCCATGCGCTCGGCCTCCAACGTCGTTGGGACTGCAATTTGAGTATGATCGATGTAGACTGCATGTAGCGGCATGCTGGGCTCTCCACGGCTTCAACCGGCCTTGCCAGCGCAGGTGCGCGGTTGCTAGCAAGCGCCTGAGTTTCTAGCAGCTTGCACCCATGCCCGTCGATAAAGCAGCCGTCCGCCGTATCGCGAAACTTGCCCACATCGCTCTGGCGGAAGAGAGAGTCGAGCCGATGGTGGCAGAACTGAATGGCATCCTCGGCTGGATTGAGCAACTTCAGGAAGTCGATGTTGAAGGCGTCGAGCCGATGACTAGCGTGGTCACTCAGAAGGTCAAAATGCGAGACGATGTGATAACGGCCGGCGGTGATGCCGCTGCTATTTTGGCCAATGCACCTCAGACGGAAGATCACTTCTTCGTCGTACCGAAGGTGATAGAATAGATATGAGTGTAGCTATTGCCGCCGAATCGCCGCTGACAGAAGAGACTGGCACGCTACTTGTGGAACTGAACACCGCGCTGGATGCCCTCACACCACCGGAGTATTGCTATCATCTCACCGTGGAGCAAATGGCCGAACCGGACACAACGATCTTCATTGCTCGAGAAGGTGGCTGCGCAGTCGCGTGCGGAGCGCTGAAGCGGCACGCGGGTGGCATCGGTGAGGTGAAGCGCATGTATACGAAGCAGGCTTGGCAGGGTCAGGGCATCGGTGGCCGTATTGTCGCTCAGGTCGAGCACCTCGCGAGGGCTGAAGGATTGCGCCAACTGGTTCTGGAAACCGGCGATCGTCATCCTGCTGCCTGGCGCGTGTACGAGCGTGCCGGATTTCATCGTTGCGGCCCCGTGCTCGATTATGCGGATTCCAGCTGGTCGGTGTTCTACGCGAAGTCGCTGCAATTGGAAGCGTTCGTGGCATGAGTGATATTGCCGAATTCACGTTGGCGGACGCGCGTGAGGCACTGCGCGCAAAAGAGGTTTCGGCCGTTGAGTTGGCTCAGGCTTTCATCAGCGCGATGGAGAGCGCACGCAAGCTCAATGCATTTGTCACCGAAACTTCCGATCGGGCGCTCCAAATGGCGGCAGAATCCGACGCGCGGATCGCTCGCGGTGAAGCGCGGACGCTCGAAGGACTGCCCCTCACCGTCAAAGATCTGTTCTGCACCAAAGGCGTGCGAACCACGGCCGGCAGTCGGATTCTGAATAATTTCGTTCCGCCTTATGAGTCCACGGTGACCCAAAATCTGTGGGACGCCGGTGCGGTTTTGCTCGGCAAGACCAACATGGACGAGTTCGCGATGGGGTCGTCCAACGAGACCAGCCATTTCAAACCAGTAATCAATCCCTGGCGGGCCCACAACTCGAACCAGTATCTCGTCCCTGGCGGCTCCTCCGGCGGTTCCGCGACCGCCGTTGCTGGCCACCTGTGCCTCGGCGCCACCGGCACCGACACCGGCGGTTCCATTCGTCAGCCGGCCGCGATGACCGGCATCGTAGGTCTGAAACCAACCTACGGCCGCTGCTCACGCTGGGGCATTGTCGCGTTTGCCTCCTCGCTCGATCAAGCGGGGCCTATGACGCGCACCGTTCGCGATGCAGCGATTTTGCTACGCCACATGGCAAGCGTGGACCAAAAGGATTCTACCAGCGTGGATTTGCCGGTCCCGGATTACGAAGCCGGCTTGGAATCCGGCGTAAAGGGGTTGCGCATTGGAATTCCCAAAGAATACCGGATTGATGGTGTATCGCCGGAAATTGATTCACTCTGGCAGCAAGGAGCGGAGTGGCTGCGGCTACAGGGAGCCGAAATTATCGAGGTTTCGCTGCCGCACACCAAATACGCACTGCCTGCGTATTATATAGTTGCTCCGGCGGAAGCATCCTCCAATCTCGCTCGCTATGACGGCGTACGTTATGGCCATCGCGCTTCCGATGCCCATAATCTGACGGAACTGTATGAAAAAAGTCGCGGAGAAGGTTTTGGCGCGGAAGTACGTCGGCGCGTGCTAATCGGCACGTATGTGCTCTCCGCCGGCTATTATGATGCCTACTATTCGCGGGCGCAGAAGATTCGCGCGCTGATCAGGCAAGACTTCGAGCAGGCGTTCGAGACGTGCGACGTGCTGCTGACGCCCGCGACCCCGGGGCCGACCTTTGCGCTTGGCGAGAAGAGCGACGATCCCGTTTCTATGTATCTAAACGATGTGTTCACCGTGACAGTGAACCTTGCCGGACTGCCGGCGATTGCCGTGCCGGGCGGGCTGACGGAGAACGGCTTGCCTATGGGGCTTCAGGTCATCGGGAAAGCCTTCGACGAAGCAACCGTGCTGCGCGTGGGCCACTCCATTGAGGTGGCTGCCAACTTTACCGCGCGACCGCACAAATGGTGGACGGCATGACGGATGACATTCGGGAATCCACCCTGTTTGCGGTCGCAAATGCACATCTGAAAGGAAAAGAGCGAGTTGCAGAGCGCATAATCGGGGCGACGGGCGAATGGGAAATCGTCATCGGCATGGAAGTCCACGCCCAAGTGCTGTCCAGCGCCAAGCTGTTTTCCGGCGCGGCGACTTCCTTCGGTGCGGAGCCTAACTCACAGGTGAGCTTTGTAGATGCGGGGATGCCCGGCATGTTGCCCGTCATCAACCGAAAATGTGTCGAGCAGGCGATTCGCACCGGATTGGGGCTGAAAGCGAAGATCAATCGCCGCTCGGTGTTCGACCGAAAGAATTATTTCTATCCTGATCTGCCGGCTGGTTATCAGATCAGCCAATACAAGCAGCCCATTGTTGGCGAAGGCGAGGTCATCATCGACTTGCCGAACGGCGAAACCCGCCGGATCGGCATTGAACGGCTGCATCTGGAGCAGGATGCCGGCAAGAGTCTGCACGACCAGCGTCCCAACTGTTCCTATGTCGATCTCAACCGGGCCGGCGTGGCCCTGATGGAGATTGTGACCAAGCCGGATATGCGTGGCAGCGAGGAAGCCGCCGCCTTTCTGCGCAAGCTCCGGGCCATCGTGCGTTATCTCGGCACCTGCGACGGTAATATGGATGAGGGCTCGATGCGGGCGGACGTGAACGTCTCCGTGCGCCGACCTGGAGAGCCCTATGGCACTCGCTGCGAGATCAAAAACGTGAATTCCATGCGTTTCATCGCGCTCTCAGTGGAGTACGAGGCCCGGCGGCAAGTCGATATTCTGGAATCCGGTGGCAGGATTGAGCAGGAAACCCGCCTGTTCGATTCTCGCGCCGGTGAGACCCGTTCGATGCGTTCGAAGGAAGAGGCACACGACTACCGCTATTTCCCCGATCCGGATCTGCTGCCTCTGGACATCGAGCAGGTCTGGATTGATGAGATCGCTACTACGCTTCCTGAATTGCCGGACGAGAAGAAATCTCGTTTCATCGACGCCGGCCTCTCTGCTTACGACGCCGCCGTTCTTGTTGCGGAGCGGGAGGCGGCAGACTATTTCGAAGCGATGGTAGCAGAGGGGGTTGACCCCAAAACGGCTGCGAACTGGCTGAACAACGAAGTGGTTGGGCGCCTGAACAAGGCGGGGTTAACCATCGCGACTACTCCCATCACGGCGGCGCAGAATGCGGCGATCCTGCAATTGCTTGGCGAGGGCGTGATCTCGGGAAAGATCGCCAAGGACCTTCTCGACATCATCTGGCACGAAGGCGGCGATCCACGCGCGATCGTGGATGCGCGTGGGCTGCGGCAGGTTACGAATACATCGATGATTGAGCGAGCGATCGATACGGTGATGGCGGCCAATCCCACGAAGGTGGGAGAAGTGAAGAAGAAACCGAAACTTGCCGGATGGTTTGTCGGCCAAGTGATGAAAGAGACCGGTGGAAAAGCGAACCCACAGGTGGTCAATGACATTCTGAAAGCCCGTCTGGGAATCAGCGAAGACGAGTGATTCGCACATTTTCAAGCCGTTGACGGTTGTCTCTGTTTGGTGCAGGCGTTTTGTTCTTTACACGGATAATGTACTGAATCATTGCAAAGTATTATGATTTAGCATGCATTGCATTTCTGCCTAAGGCGCACCTTCCTGCGGGTATTGCATCGTTAACAAAAATTCCTCCATATTCTCAGCGTTTTGGGGGGTGCGAGTCGCACAGCCTCAAACGCAAGAGGAGTCGTTTGACATGCCAATCACGTCTAAGAAGAGAAAGAGTGCGAAGCGGAAGACAACGCGCAAAGCGGCATCTGCCCGCG